>JBAZYX010000136.1:0-8324 GCA_041659105.1 Acidimicrobiia bacterium | reverse complement strand
GCCCCGCCGACCCGCGGCTACGTTCCCGCCGCATGGCTGAGGTGTCGTTTCCGCGACCCGACTGGGTGCGCCGCGTCAATGCGATGGGTCCGGGCGTCGGCGGCGCCGGCGCGTTGGTCGCGCTCGATGCCGACGAGATCATCGCCGCGGCGATCGCCGCGACCGGGCTCGACGACCTCGGCGAGCCCACCTGGGAGGAGCCGTTCCGGCGCCTCGTGGTGGCGCTCGACACCGAGGCCCGCCTGCACGTCGTCGGCCGGTTGATGTGCCGCCACGACGCGCTGCGCCATCTGTGCACGCGGCTGCTCGTCGTCGACGCGCATCGCCGCGATCCGAGCCTGGCCCGGGCTCCCGTCCCCGCGCCGCTCTTCATCACCGGTCCGGCACGCTCGGGCACCAGCATCCTCCAGGAGCTCCTCGCGCTCGATCCGGCGTTGCGGGCGCCGCGGGCCTACGAGATGGCGTTCCCGGTCGTCCCTCCCGGCATCGCCGACGAGACGCGGATCGCGTGGGCCGAGAGCGAGTTCGACCTCTGGGCCGACGTGCACCCCGGGTTCGCGGCAGTGCACTCCCTCGAGGCGACGCTCCCCGAGGAGTGCCTCTGGCTGGTGGCCCCCGAGTTCGACCACGGCTTCTGGTCCACCAACGCGAACGTCATGAGCTTCATCGCCTATCGGGCGATGAGCGACCCCGCCCCCGTCTACGCGTTCCACCGCCGGTTCGTGCAGGTGCTCCAGGGCGGTCGCCCCCAGGCGTGGGTCTTCAAGTCGCCGATGCACCTCGGCCGGCTCCCCGCCCTGTTCGCGACATATCCCGACGCCCGGATCCTCCGGACCCACCGCGATCCGGTGAAGACCATGCCGTCGTCGGTGAGCACGCTCGTGAACGGACGGTGGATCCGATCCGACGAGGTCGACCCGCTCGAGATCGCCGCCACGTCGGTCTTCGGCCTGTCCCTGATGCTCAACGGCATCGCCGCGCCCGACGCCGCGTTGCCGGCGGGCCAGGTGGCCGAGCTCCAGTACCTCGACCTGCTGCACGATCCGGTCGAGGCCATCGGCCGCGCGTACGACGGGCTCGGGCTCACGATGGCGCCCGACATGCCCGACCGCATCCGGGAGTACCTCGCCGCGCGGCCCCAGGGCCACGCCGGCACGCACCGGTACTCGCTCGCCGACTACGGGCTGGACGCCGCGGAGATCCGCGCCGGGCTCGGTCCGTACCTGGAGACGTTCTCCGTCCCCGAGGAGGCCTGACCCGTGGACCAGGAACGCGTCGGGCTCGTGGTCGTCGGGACCGGATTCGGGGTCCTGACCCATCTCCGGGCGGCGCGCGCGGCCGGCATCGACGTCGTCGCGCTCGTCGGCCGCGACGCGGAGAAGGCCGCGGCCCGCGCGGCGATGTTCGGTGTGCCGCACGCCACCACGTCGCTCGCGGACGCGCTCGCCCTGCCGGGAGTGGACGCGGTCGCGGTGGCGACACCGCCGCACACGCACCTGCCGATCGCCCTCGCCGCGATCGACGCCGGGAAGCACGTGGTGTGCGAGAAGCCGTTCGCGCGCGACGTGGGTGAAGCGGTGGCGATGCGCGACGCCGCGACGCGCGCCGGCGTGATCCACCTCCTGGGCACCGAGTTCCGCTTCGGCACCGGGCAGGCGCAGCTCGCGCGCACCGTGCGCTCCGGCGCGATCGGTGAGCCCCGGTTCGGGCTGTTCGAGCTCGAGCTGCCGTCCATGGCCGACCCGGCCGCCGAGCTCCCCGGGTGGTGGCTGCTCGAGTCCGAGGGCGGCGGCTGGCTCGGCGCGTACGGGTCCCACGTGATCGACCAGGTGCGCACCACGATGGGCGAGATCGCGGGCGTGAGCGCGTCGCTGCAGCGCCTGGCCGACCGGCCGGCGATGACGGCCGACGACACGTACTCCGCGCACCTGCGGCTCGCGAACGGTGCCACCGTGCTGATGCACAGCTCGTGCGCGGCCCGGGGCCAGTTCCTCGCCACGATGAAGGTGCTCGGCACCCAGGGCGCGGCGTGGTTGCAGGGCGAGGAGGTCTGGACCGACACCGGCGCCGGCCCGCACGCGCTCCCGGAGCCGACCGACCTGCCGGTCGGCGCGCCCGACCCGCCTCCGACCGCGCTCATCCACACCGCATACGACGGATGGCACTCGATGGGGATCGACCTCGTGCCGTACACGCGCCTCTACGCGGTCCTGCGCGACCGCGTCCTCGGGCGCGCGGTGCCCGTCGACCCCGCCGCGGCGACCTTCGCCGACGGCGTCGCGTGCCAGGCGGTCATGGACGCGATCCACGCGTCGTCCGCCGCCCACGGCGCGTGGACTCCGGTCCCGACGGCCTGACGCGTTCCGCCCTTCTTCCCCCTTTTGGCGTCACTCCTGCCGCTGTCAGCGGCACGAGTGACGCCAAAACGTGAGGGGGGGAGGGGGTCAAGGGCGCAGCTCGGAGAGCTTCACCACCGTGCAGCGCGGCGTCTCGGGGTCGGACTCCGGCAACAGGAACCGCCAGAAGATCGTCCCCCGCCGGTGACCCCCGGTGTCGATCCAGTTCGGCAGGCCCGGGTCCTGCGCGCTGATCACGATCCGGTACGAGCCGTCGGCCTCGGGAACGATCTGGGCCTGGTTGAGCGCGGTGCGGCGCGTCCGGTAGTCGAGGGTCTGCATGTGGAGGTTCCACAGCATCACGTTCGTGAACCGGCTCGGCGGGATCGTTCCCTCCATCACCAGCGCGTCGTCGGGACCGAGGTCGAAGCTGCCGCTCGAGTAGAAGATGTCGACGGCCCCGGCCACCGCCTCGCCGGTCGCCCGGAAGCTCCACGGCGGGCCGACCGAGTTCGGCTCGTTCGACACGAACGGCACCGCCGCCGGCTCACCGAAGATCCGCAGGCCGAGGGTGATCGCCTCGAGCATCGTGGCCGACGCGTTGATGCGGTCGGCCAGCTCGGCGTCGGTCAGCACCGGCGACGGTCCGAGGTCCTCGAGCGGCTCGATGTCGAGCACGACGTGGATCTCGGGGTCGTTCTGCGCGGAGACCTCGTGCTGGAAGTAGTTCCGCACGATCACGGCGCGGGCGTCGGCGTCGAGCGGCACCCAAACGGCGGCGTCGCCATCGGCCGGCTCCGTCGCGCTGAGCACGATCTCGTACCGGTCGTCGGCGTCGAACGCGAGATCGGTGTCGTTGATGTCGGCGAGCACCGGCCCGCCGTACCCGCCGGTGGGGTCGGTGCCGTGGACGGTGAACGAGATGTAGTCCTGCCCGGTCCGGCGTCCCCGGATCCGGTACGAGCGGTCGCCCCGGATCGCGGCCTGGTGGTAGATCGAGTCGGGGTTGTCGCCCAGGATCTTCCGGGCCGGCGACACGATCAGGGAGAAGCGAGGGCGCTCCCGGTCGGCCTCGATCAGGAACTCGCTCACGTGGCCCACCATCTGCAGGGCGTACGCGAACCCCTCCAGCGTCTCGAGCTCGTCGAACGTCCGGTCCTCGTTGTTGAGGTACTCGTCCCGGATCCGGGCCAGTGTCCCCAGCAGTCCGTCGAACGCCGCGGTGGTCAACGGTGCTCGGCTCATCAGGCTCCCCTCTCGTCCGCCAAACTGGGGCACCGTACCCGGACGGCGAATCCGGCGCCGGAAGGCGTAGTTTCTCGCATCTCGTTGCTCGATCCACAGGGGGAGCTGCATCCATGGACACCACGGTCGATTCGGCCTTCATCCGGCGGGCGGTGGAGCTTGCCGACCTGAACGCCGTGCGGGTGGCGCTCTACCAGCACACGTTGGACCCCGAGCTCGCCGCCCTCCCCACGGCGATCAACCTCGACGACGCGGGCCGGGAGCTCCTGATCGCCAAGGCCGTGGCCTGGCTCGAGGAGAACTCCGGCCCGGGCATGCCGCCGGAGCCGCCCGAGGACGAGCTCCGCACGCTGTGCAACATGGCCACCGGCGAGCAGATGGGCGACCTCGAGTTCGAGGCCCGGCGCGACCTCCCGGCGTTCAAGGACTTCCCCTTCACCACCGACTGGACCGACGCCAAGCCCGAGATCCCCGAGGGCTTCATGGTCGCGGTGATCGGCAGCGGCTTCAGCGGTCTCGCCATCGGCGTGCAGCTCCAGCGCCTCGGAATCCCGTACGTGGTGCTCGAGCGCCGTCCGGAGCCCGGGGGCACGTGGAGCATCAACCGCTACCCCGACATCCGCGTCGACACGATCTCCATCACCTACGAGTTCAGCTTCGAGAAGGAGTACCGCTGGTCCGAGTACTTCGGGCGCGGCGCCGAGGTGCGCGGCTACCTCGACATGGTGTCGAAGAAGTACGGCGTCTACGAGAACACGCGGTTCAACCGTGACCTGAAGAAGGCCACGTTCGACGAGGACCGCAACGTCTGGGTGCTCGAGGTCGACTCCCCCGACGGCATCGAGACCATCGAGGCCAACGCGATCGTCAACGCGGTCGGCACGTTCGCCAACCCGAAGTTCCCGCAGTTCGAGGGCCAGGAGAGCTTCGAAGGCGAGATCCTGCACCCGGCCCGCTGGCCCGCCGACTGGGACGCCACGGGCAAGCGCGTCGCGATCATCGGCAACGGCTCCACCGGTGTGCAGCTGCTCGCGCCCATCGCGGCCGACGCCGACCACGTCGACGTGTTCCAGCGCACTCCGCAGTGGATCAGCCCGCGCGACAAGTACGGCAAGGAAGTGGAGCCCGAGGTCCGCTGGCTGATCGACAACTTCCCGGGCTACTGGAACTGGTGGCGCTACATGGCCATCGCCGCGCTCTTCGGCACGCACAACTTCCTCGTGCCCGACGAGGAGTGGGTCGCGCAGGGCGGCAAGTTCAACCCGCTCAACGACAAGATGCGCGACGACCTGACCGCCTACATCAAGGCGCAGACGGGCGGCCGCCAAGACCTCATCGAGAAGCTCGTCCCCGACTACGCGCCGTTCTCGCGGCGACCGGTGGTCGACAACGGCTGGTACCAGGCGCTCACGCGCGACAACGTGGAGCTGGTCACCGACCCGATCGCCCGCCTCACGCCGAAGGGCATCGAGACCGCCGACGGCACGGTGCACGAGGTCGACACGATCGTCACCGCCACCGGCTTCGAGGTGATGAAGTACCTGTGGCCGGCCGACTACATCGGCAAGGGCGGCGTGAGCATCCACGACTTCTGGTCCAAGGACGGCCCGCGCGCGTACCTGAGCATGATGACGCCGAACTTCCCGAACATGTTCATGCTCTACGGGCCGAACTCGCAGCCCCTCTCGGGTGGGACGGGCCTGCCCATCTGGTACGTGATCTGGTCGGCGTACTCGGCGCAGTGCCTCGTGCGAATGCTCGAGGAGGGCAAGTCGCGCATCGAGCCCAAGATGGAGGCCTACGAGCGCTACAACGAGGCGCTCGACGAAGAGGCCTCGAAGCTGCTCCTCCTCCAAGAGGAAGGCGCGCCCGAGAAGAACTACTACGTCAACGAGTTCGGCCGCCTCCAGGTGAACGCGCCGTGGTACGGCCCCGAGTACCACCGCATGTGCACGAACGTCGACTGGGACGCGCTCGAGCTGTCGTGACCGGACGACGGCACCCGGCACTCCGGGTGTCGCCGCTCAGTCGGTGGTGCTCGGTGTCGCCGCGTCGGGCGCGAGGAGATCCGCCGCCTCGATGAGGATCACGTACGCGCCGAGCACCTCCGCGTCGAGCACGGGCGGTTCGATCTCGTAGAGATCCGAAACGAGATCGGTGACGATGGCGCGGGTGGCCGGCGTGCCCGCGTGGAGGCGCCGCACCACGTCGACGGCCGCGAGGGCGTCGAGGTACGAGAACACCGAGGTGATGCTCTGCGCCACCGCCCCGGTCCGGCGGCTCTTCGCCTCGCGCCGCACCGCGAGCTCCGCGAGCGGCGGGTCCACCACGCCGTCGGGCGCCCGGTCGAGGAACGCCTTCACCCCGGCCGACCGGAGCGCGCCGAGGTCCTCGCGCTGCTCGTTCCGGAGCCGCTCGAGCTCCTTCTGGCGGTTGGTGCGGAGGTCGTCCACTAGCCCGGCCGGACCGCGCCCTGGAAGTACGAGACGTTGATGTAGCCCACCACGTCGCCGGTGTGGGGTGCGTGGATCACGGCGCCGCTCCCCACGTAGATGCCCACGTGACCGGGACTCCACACGATGTCGCCGGGCTCGAGCTGGTTCATGGGGACCTTCGGGAACCGCGCGTACTGCGACTCCGAGTTGTGACCCATCGAGACGCCGGCCGCGGCCCACGCCATCATCGTCAGCCCCGAGCAGTCGAAGGCGTCGGGCCCGGTGCCTGCGTACACGTAGGGCTTGCCGAGCTGCGCCATCGCGTACGCGACGGCCGCCGCGCCGCGACCGGTTGCAGGCGGGAGGTTCGCGGGATCGAAGCTCGACCCGGTGGCCGACGCGGCGTTCGCCGCGACGTTGGGCGGCGGCGCGAGGGCTGCGAGCCGCTCCGCTTCGGCCTTGGCCACGGCTTCCTCGAGGTCGCCCTGCACCTTGGCGAGGTTGCGGTCGAGCTCGGCGTTCTGCGCCTCGAACTCGCTCCGCTTCTGCGCGAGGTCGTTCTTCTGGACCTGCGCCACGCGCGCGGCGTCTTCGGCCGCGGCCTGGATTCGCGCGTACTCCTCGCGCGCGACGGTGAGCTGGTGCATCGTCGCGTCGTCGCGCGTCGTCGCGGCCTCGGTGTAGTGCTCGAGTCGCGAGCTCGCTTCCGGCTTCACCGAGAACACGCTGACCGAGTCCGCACTGGTCGAGTTCCGGTACGCGACGGCCGCGTGCTCGCGTACGAGCTCGGCGAGGCGCTCGGTCTCCACCTTCGCCGCGGCGATGCGCGCCTGCGCGTCCGCGACCGCCGCGTTCGCCACGTCGAGCAGCTCTTCGGCGTGCTTGATCTGCTCGCTCAGCTCTGCGGCCTTCTCGGCGTTCTGGTCGATCTGCGCCGCGAGCTCATCGGCCTGAGCCTGGAGATCGGACGCGGGCGTCGCGTTCGCTCGCGTCGCGGGAACCACGGTGAATGCTGTCGCCAGCAACGCGAGCACCACCAAGACGGGCGCGAAGCAGCGACGCATGCAGAGAGTGGGGGCTCCTGCCAAGGCCGCCGACTGTACGGGGTCGGCGCGCGCCGAGCCCCGTCGCCCCCCGGAATCCCTTGTCTCGGGCGGATTCCTCGGCCACGGCCTTGACCCGTTCGGGCGCCACGAAGGTGAACTCGCGACCCGGCTCGCACGCAACGATCTCGCACTTCGTCCAGTGCACCGGACCGCGGCCGTCGCGGCGCACGTGGCCGCGGAACCGCACGCCCACGGCGGGCGCCGAGGCACCGTCGAGCCACTCCGCCTCGAAGGTCTCGGGGCTGAACTTCCCGGTGTTCGTGATGTCGCTCACCAGGCCCCACACCGTCTCGGGCGGAGCCGCGATGTGGACGGTCACGGAATCCTTCACGGTCCGAGCCGAACGACTGGCCCCGAGACCGCCGCGACGACGAGCCTGTGGGACGATGCTCACGGTGCGGCGGAGACCCTTCCTGGCGACCGCGCCCGGCGCGCGAACCCTGGCTCTGGTCGCCACGGTGTTGCTGCTGGCGGGCTGCGGGTCCTCGTCGTCCGCCGACGAGGCCGCGAGCGACCCGACCGCTGCCCCGGTCACGGCCACCGTCCCGGTCCCCACGACGGTGGCGGTCACCACCACGACGACGATCCCCGTGCGCACGGTGTTCCCCCCCGATGCGTTCGTGGCCACCGACGCGCTCCTGGACGAGCGCGTGCGCGTCGCCGGTCTGGGGGGCGGGATGGTCCGGATCGTTGCCGCGGACGGCTCGGTGATCCACGAGCACACCGTCGGCGGCGTGTCCGGCGGGACGCCGCTCGCCGTGGCATCGTCGACGAAGTGGCTCACCGCCGCGACCCTCATGACCTTCGTCGACCAGGGCCTCGTCGGGCTCGACGACGACATCGCGAAGTGGCTGCCCGAGTTCGCCGGCTCGAACCCGCCGATCACGCCGCGCATGCTCATGGACCACACCTCGGGCGTGCGCGACAACCCGTGCCAGGACAACGGCACGGCGCTGGCCACGTGCGTGCGCACACTCGCGTCGTCGCCACGCGAGTTCACTCCGGGGTCGGCCTTCTCGTACGGCAACTCCCCGTTCCTCGTGATCGGGCGACTGGTGGAGGTGCTCGGCGGCACCGACTTCGCGACCGTCGCGCAGCAGCGCCTCACCGGTCCCCTGGGCATGGACTCCACCACCTGGCCCGGTGCACCCGCCGCGCCGAACCCGGCGTTCGGCGTGCGCGTGACCGTCGACGACTACGGC
>JBAZYX010000135.1:0-8577 GCA_041659105.1 Acidimicrobiia bacterium | reverse complement strand
GCCATGGTGCGGCGCGCCGCCGACGAGTTCGGCACCGTGCACATCCTCGTGAACAACGCGTACGTCGCCGGGAGCTTCGGCAGGTTCGAGCACAAGCCCGACGGCGACCTCGAGCTCGCGTTCCGCGGTGGCCCGCTGCACACGTGGTGGGCGATGCGAGCGGCGTTCCCGCACATGAAGGCGCAGCGGTGGGGCCGCATCGTCAACCTCGTCTCGCTCAACGGCATCAACGCGCACAAGTACTCGGCCGACTACAACGCGGCCAAGGAGGCGATCCGCGCGATCACGCGCACCGCCGCCGTGGAGTGGGGCCGGCACAACATCCTCTGCAACTGCATCGCACCGGCCGCGGCGTCGCCGGCGTACGTCGCGTTCGCCGCGGCCGCGCCGGAGAACGCGAAGGAGATGCTGAAGTCGAACCCGCTCGGGCGCATGGGCGACCCCGAGCACGACATCGGCGGCGTCGCGCTCTTCCTCGCGAGCGAGGACAGCGACTACGTCACCGGCAACACGATCTTCGCGAGCGGCGGTACGCAGGTGAACGGGGTCCAGTGGGACCCCCCGATGCCGGACTAGTCGGATGATGGTGGACTTCACGGGGAAGGTCGCGTGGGTCTCCGGCGCGGCCCGGAAGCCGGGGATGGGCGCCGCGGTGGCCCGCCTGCTCGCGCGGTACGGAGCGGACGTCGCGTGCGTGGACGTCGTCGTCCCGGAGCCGACCGCGGCCGACACCTACGAGGCGTCACCCGAGGGCCTGGCCGCGGCAGTGGCCGCAGTCGAGGCCGAGGGACGCCGCGCGATCGGACTCGCGATCGATCCCACCGACCCGGACGAGGTCGGCGCGTCGGTCGCGCGCACCGTGGAGGAACTCGGGCGCGTCGACCTCTGCGCGAACCTCTCGGGCGGCACCGGACCGCGGTTCGGGACCGGCCCGCTCCTCGACGTGTCGCCGCAGGTCTGGCAGCGCACCCTCGACGTCAACCTCACCGCCACCTGGCTGGGTGCGCAGGCGTGCGCGCGGCAGATGATCGAGCAGGGCGAGGGCGGCGCGATCGTGAACCTCGCGTCGTCCGCCGCGCTCACCGGGGAGCCGAGCTTCGGCGCCTTCTCGGCTGCTCGAGCCGGAGTCGTGCGGATGACCGAGGTCCTGGCGTACGAGCTCGCGCCGCACGGCATCCGTGCGAACTCGGTCTGCCCGCTCGGCGTGGCGCCGTCGGCCGGCGGCGGCAACCCGGGCCTCGAGTACACCGCGATGCAGCACAAGGGCGACGTCGACGCGTGGGTGCGCGACCTCATCCCGTTGGGACGGATGCAGTCGCCCGAGGAGACCGCCAACGTGATGGTGTTCCTGCTGTCGGACGCGGCCAGCTTCGTGACCGGCGAGAACCTCCAGGTGACCGGCGGCGCGCGCTTCTAGGTCGGCGCGCGGCTCACCACTCCGACGGCGGCGCCGGGGGAACGTGGGGGAACAGCTCCGCGAACGCGCCGACGGTGACACGAACCCGCGTCACCTCGTCGACGTCGGCGAAGAGCTCGTGCAGCGTCTTCTGCGAGTGGCCGAACGTGCCCTCGAGGTGCGGGTAGTCACTGCCCCAGCAGACGTTCTTCCAGCCCATGGCCCAGTTCGCGGCGGGCGCGGAGCGGTCGTGCTGGAACGACGCGTACACGTTCTCGTAGAGGTACTCGCTCGGGAGGCGCCGCAGCGCCGGCCGCACCGCGGACGCGTGCTGGCGGTACGCCTCGTCGAGCCGGTCGGCCACGAACGGCCCCCAGGTGGCACCGCCCTCGGAGACGATCACCCGCAGGTCGGGATGCCGGTCGAACACGCCCGACGCGATCATCTTCGAGACCGCGCGCTGGCCGCCGTAGGTGGTCTCCATGTAGTTGAGGAGCGCGCCGCCGGGGCCCCGGTAGTAGTTGCCGTGGAAGCCGCTGGCGTCGTGGGGCTCGGTGCCGATGTGGTAGCCGCAGACGACGCCGGCCTCCTCGAGCGTGGCCCACAGCGGCTCCCACTGCTCGTGGGTCCAGTCCTCCTCGGTGGGCGGCGCGACCGAGAGGTACACGGCCTTGAACCCGACCGACGCGGCCCACGCGACCTCCGCCACCGCGCTGTCGACGGTGAGGAGCGGGACAGTGGCGGTGCAGACGAAGCGGGGGGTGTGCTGCTGGATCCCGAGCGCCCACTCGTTGATGGCGCGGCACCCCGCCGCGAGCAGCTCCGGCGTGTGGATCGACGCCATCCAGAACCCGATGGACGGGTAGATCAGCTCGGCCCAGATGCCTTCCTGGTCGAGGTCCTCGAGCCGGCGGGCGGGGTCGTTGCCGCGGTCGATCCGGTCGACGACGGAGTTGCCGTCGAGGTCGCGCAGGTCGCGCCCCTTCGGGATCCGCCGGCGGAACGACTGGCCGTCGACGTGGATGGTCTCCCAACCGCCGTCCTCGTCCTTGACGCTGCGGGGCATGCGCTCGGCCAGGGCCGGCGGGAGCGCCGTCTGCCACAGGTCGGCCGGCTCGACGAGGTGCGAGTCACCGGAGTTGGCCCAGATCTTCCCCATCGCCTGTCCTTCGTCGGGGTGCAGCAGCGGGCCGATACTACGGTCGGCCCGTGGAGTACGCCCCCGATCTCGCCGCCACCCTCGCCCTCGAGGAGCTCGACCGCGACCTGTTCCGCGGGGTCAACACCGTGCACGCGCAGGTGCGACCGTCGTTGTTCGGCGGGCAGGTCGCCGCGCAGGCGCTGATGGCGGCGGGCCTGACCGTCCCCGACGAGCGCCTCCCGCACTCGCTGCACGGCTACTTCCTTCGGCCGGGCCTGATCGACCACCCGGTGGTGCTGCGAGTCGATCGCGACCGGGACGGCCGGTCGTTCTCCGCGCGCCACGTGGCCGCGATCCAGGAGGGGGAGGTCATCTTCTCGATGCTCGCGTCGTTCCAGGCCGCCTCGGCCGAGAACGTCTTCGACGACGTGGGACCCATGCACGCGCCGACGCCGCTCGACTGCCCCGTGTACGGCGCCGACCCGTTGCTCGAGATGCGTCAGGTGACGATGACCGAGGTGGTCGACGGTCGCCAGCTCTACTCCGACTGCATCTGGGTCCGGGCCGCGCACCGGCTTCCCGACGACCCGATGGTCCATGCGTGCGCGCTCGCGTACCTGTCCGACCTCGGCACCGGCTTCGGGCGCATGACGCTCCCGACCATCGGCAACGGCGGACCGAGCATCGACCACGCGCTGTGGTTCCACGAGCCGATGCGGGCCGACGAATGGGTCCTGCTCGACCTGGTGCCGTGGAAGGCCACTCCGGGGCGCGCGCTGTATCGCGGCGTGATGCGTGACCTCGACGGCCGCATCGGGGCCTCGCTCGCGCAGGAGCACCTGCTGCGGTCGGAGCCGGTCATCCCGCCCGCCAACGCCTGAACGCCGTCAGGCGAGCTGGGCGAAGGCGTCGAGCACGAGGAGCAGCCCCACCACGAGCGAGGGGTAGAACGTGAGCGTCTCCTGGTGCGCGCCGACCCAGTGCTGGGCGGTCGCGATCCAGTCCTCCGCCCGGTGTCCCGCAACCACGTACAGCGCCACGGGGAGCCACACGAGGACGGTCCCGACGACGATGTAGCTCGCGCCGATCATGACCCCGGCGCCCGTGCCGAGACCGGCCGCCGTGATCGTGCCCGCCACGAGCACGGTGATGCCGAGCCGCTTGGGGCCGCCGATGCCGAGGGCCACGCCGATCCCGATCGCCTGGAGCGGCCCGAGGTGCTCGATGCGGCTCGTCATCTGGGTGAGCCGGCTCGGCGTCCGGGGCCGATCGTGGGCGTGCCGGTCGGGTGTCCGTCGCCGGACGTACACGGCGGTCACGAGCAGCGCGACGCCGAACACCAGGGCCAGCAGCGCCTGGAAGGTCGGGTGTCCGTCGCCGTTGGCGAGGGAGGTCGCGAGTCCCACGCCGACCACGAGCACGAGGACCACCGTGGACGCGGCGAGGAATGCGCCGCCGTAGAGGAGACCGTTGATGCGCGGCCGCCCGCTGCGCAGCACGACGAGGGTGGTGGTCAGCGCGAGCGGACTGGTGGCGGCGACGATCCCGTAGAGGAAGACGCGCCACGCGGTGTGCAGCACGGTCGCGCACGCTACGCCCGATTGCGGCAAGATCGGATGATGACGGAACCGCGATTCCAGGACCGGGTGGCCATCGTGACCGGCGGGGGCTCCGGCATCGGCCGGGCCACCGCGCTCGGCTTCGGTCGCGACGGCGGCCGGGTGGTCGTGGTCGACCTCGAGGTCGACCGGGCCGATGCGACGGTGGCCGAGCTCGGCGGCGCGGGGGTCGCGGTGGTGGGGGACCTCACCGCCGCGGCGACGGCCGACGCCGCGGTCGCCGCGGGCGACGGTCTCGGCGGAATAGACGTGCTGGTCAACTGCGCCGGGTTCGGCGGCGGCCGCGCGGCGTTCGACAGCTTCGACCCCGACCTGTGGGAGCGCCAGTTCGCGGTGAACGTGACCGGGCCGTTCCAGCTGATCGGCCGCGTGATCCGGCAGATGGCCGAGCGTGGCCGGGGCGCGATCGTCAACGTGAGCTCGGCGGCCGGCATCGTGGGTGAGCCCGGGATCTACGGGTACTCGGCATCGAAGGCGGCGGTGGTCAACCTCACCCGCGCGCTCGCGCTGCACTACGCCAACCAGGGGGTGCGGGTGAACTGTGTGTGCCCGGGCGTCACCGACACGCCGTTCCTCGCCAACGTGAAGGCGGCACCCGACGCCGACGAGCTGCTGGCGCGCTACGCGGCGATGATGCCGATCGGCCGGCTCGCGCAGCCCGAGGAGATCGCCGAGGCCGTGCTGTTCCTGGCGTCCGACGCAGCGAGCTTCTGCGTGGGCAGCGTGCTCGCGGTCGACGGTGGCTGGACCGCGGGCTGAGGAGAGGGAGGAGACGGATGAACCGACCGCGCGCCGAGCGCCCGGCGATGTCGGAGTACGGCGTCGACACGCCCGACTGGGCCGCACTGCCGTGGGAGTGGGCCGCCGAGCGGCTCGCGGCGAACCGCAACTTCTGGGTGGCGACCGTGTCCGGCGCCGGCCGGCCGCACGCGCTGCCGGTCTGGGGCGTGTGGGACGACGACGACCTGCAGCTCGCGTTCTCGTGCGCACCGGGATCGCGCAAGGCCCGCAACCTCGCCGCGAACCCGCGCGCCGTGGTGATGGTCGACGACACCGTCGAGTGCATCTCGATCGAGGGCGCGGCGGCGCCGGTGCAGCCCGGCGACCGCGCGGAGCAGTGGATCGCGCGCTACCTCGCGAAGTACCAACCCCTCGAGGCCGCGCTCGACGCCGACTTCCTGCGTCAGAACACGATCTACGAGTTCACCCCCGACCGTGCGTTCGCGGTCGTCGAGCGCGAAGACGAGTTCGCCGCGCGCGCGACCCGTTGGGTGTTCCCCGGCTGATCTGCGGCAGTGCCGGTCAGCCGGCCGGGAACGGCTCCAGGCCCATCCGTGCGCGCACCTCGGGCCGGCGCAGCGGCGGGTCGGTCTTCGGCGGCTGGCGACGCGGCGGCAGGCCGACGAGCAGATCCTCGGTGATGTCGGCGATCTCCAGGGCGGCCCGCTCGAACGCCGCCGTCGTGGCGAGGTTCGGCCGGGTGATCCCGCTCACCTTCCGGATGTACTGACGGGCGGCCGCCTCGATCTCCTCGCGGGTGGCGGGGGGCTCGAGGCCGCGGAGCTCGGTGATGTTTCGGCACATGCCGCGAGGGTAGCGATCGTCTTGTGGGCGGATCTCTGGGCGCGGCGGAGCGAGCGGAGCGACCCGGAGAGCCGCGAGGGTAGGAGACTGCGCCCATGATCGAGCGCGAGATCCAGGTCACGACCCCCGACGGCGCGATGGCGACCTTCCTGTTCCATCCCGAGCACGACGGCCCGCACCCTGTGGTCCTGTACCTGATGGACGCGCCCAGCGTCCGTCCGGCGCTGCGCGACATGGCGTCGCGGCTCGCGACCGCGGGCTACTACGTCATGCTCCCGTACCTCTTCTACCGCGGCGGGCCGTTCCGGGAGTTCGGGCAGACCGACGAGGCGATGCACCGGCGGCGCGAGCTCATGGGCACGATCACGCTCGCCAACATCGTCGGCGACGCCGAGGCCCTCCTCGCCGCGGCCGACGCCGATCCCGCGGCTCGCGGCGGCGCGGTGGGCGCCGTGGGCTTCTGCATGAGCGGGCCTCTCGTGATCGCGCTCGCCCGCGCGCTGCCGGAGCGGGTCGCGGCGGTGGCGTCGATCCACGGCGCCGGGCTCGTGCGCGACACCGACGACTCACCCCACCGCGGGCTCGACCGGGTCCGGGCCGAGGTCTACCTGGCCTGGTGCGACCCCGACCCCACGGCTCCGCCCGAGACCATCCCCGTGATGCGGGCCGCGCTCGAAGCCGCCGGGGTGCGGCACACGATCGACGTCATCACCACGGCGGTCCACGGGTTCGCCCCGGCGGGGGAGCGGTACGACCGGGCCGCCTCGGAGCTGCACTGGGAGCGGGTCCACGCCCTCCTGCGCCGGAACCTCTGACGGCGCCCGGGGAGAGCGTCGCGAGACAGGCGACGCCGGGGCGTGGCAGGCTGTTCCCATGACGACCGAGACCCACGACGAGCACTACGACCCGTTCGCCGAGTTCGACGCCGCCGCCGGCATCGGGGCGGTCCGCGATCCGTACCCCGTCTGGGCCCGGCTCCGCGAGCAGACCCCCGTGCACGCGGGGCTGATGAGCGACGAGTTCGGCGTCGCCTCGCTCGAGGACGCGCTCGTCGCGGGCGGTCCCACCCCGTACACGCCGCTGACGTTCGACGCGGTGCAAGCGATCCTGCGTGACGGCGAGACGTTCTCGTCTTCGGGCTATGCAGACTCGATCGGCCTCGTGTTCGGCCACTCGATCCTGGAGATGGACGAGCCCGAGCACCACGCGTACCGCGGGCTGATCCAGCAGGCGTTCACCCGGAAGGCGATGGAGACGTGGGAGGCCGAGATCGTGCGGCCGGTGGTCGAACGCCACATCGACGCGTTCCGCGACCGCGGCGAGGCCGACCTCGTGCGGGAGCTGCTGTTCCCGTTCCCGGTGACCGTGATCGGCGAGATGATCGGCCTTCCGGCCGACGACCTCCCGACGTTCCACGCGAAGGCGGTCGAGCTCATCTCGATCGCGGGCAACGTCGAGGTCGGGTTCAACGCGTCGGTCTGGCTGTACGAGTACTTCCAGGCGATCATCACCGAACGGCGCGCGGCGCCGCGTCACGACCTCATCAGCGTGCTCGCGCAGGCGGAGCTCGACGGGCAGCGCCTCACCGACGACGAGATCATCGCGTTCCTGCGCCTCCTGCTCCCGGCCGGTGCGGAGACCACCTACCGGTCGTCGAGCAACCTGATGTTCGGGCTGTTGAGCAACCCCGACCAGCTCGCCGCTCTGCGCGACGACCGTTCGCTCATGGCGCAGGCGATCGAGGAGGGCGTGCGCTGGGACCCGCCGCTCACCAGCATCGGCCGCACCTGCACGAAGGACACCGTGATCGAGGGCGTCCTGATCCCGGCGGGCTCGCCCGTGCAGGTGTGCATGGCCGCGGCCAACCGCGACCCGTCGCGCTGGGACCGTCCCGACGACTTCGACATCTTCCGGGAGCCGAAGCAGCACATGTCGTTCGCGTTCGGCCCGCACATGTGCCTCGGCATGCACCTCGCCCGCATGGAGACCACGGTCGCCGTCAACGGGATCCTCGACCTGGCGAACCTGCGTCTCGACCCCGACGCGCACGACGTGCACGTCAGCGGTCTCGCGTTCCGGGCGCCCACCACCTTGCCGGTGCTGTTCGGCTGATTGCGCGCTGTCGTCCCCGCACCCCTAGCCTGACGTCGTCGTCAGACGACGCGTCAGACAGGTGGAGGAACCATGACCGCTGCACCGGGTGAGCCCGTCCGCAACCTCGTAACCCGACCGCCGGTCCTCGTGCACCTCGACGACTCCCTGCGCAAGGTCGCCCAGTTCTTCGTGGAGGAGTCGATCGGCGCGGCCGTGGTCCGCGGCACCGACCCGCCCGCGATCATCTCCGAGCGCGACATCGTCCGCGCCGTGGCCGACGGCCTGAACCTCGACCGCACCCACGTCGAGGAAGTGATGACCATCGACGCCGCGATCGCCTCGCCGCACGACACGGTGGCCGGGGTGGCGCGGATGATGATCGACAACGAGATCCGCCACGTCCCGATCATCGAGGACGAGCTGATCGTCGGCCTCATCTCCGGCCGCGACGTGCTCAAGTCCTTCGCCGACGCCGCCGACGCCTGACGGTCACCCACGCCTCAACCGTCGAGGCGTTGCTCACCGTCGACAGCCGACGGTCAGCAACGCCTCATGGGTCGAAGCGTTGCTCACCGTCGACATCGGGCGCCACGCTCGATACCCGCGTCAACCCAGGCGGTAGAGGCGCTTGGGGTTGTCGGAGAGGATCGCCTGCGTGGTGGCGGGGGACAGGTCGTCGCGGGCGGTGAACTCGCGCACGGCGTTCGGGAACGTGCCCTCGGGGTGCGGGAAGTCGGACGCGG
>JBAZYX010000134.1:0-8696 GCA_041659105.1 Acidimicrobiia bacterium | reverse complement strand
CTCGATGTCGACGCCACCCTGCGCGGAGAGCATCCCGAGGTGCTTCTTCGCGGCGCGGTCGAGCGTGAACGACCCGTAGTACTCCTTCGCGATGTCGCTCGCCTTCTCGATCCAGAGGCGGTGCACGACGTGGCCCTTGATGTCGAGGCCGAGGATGTTGGACGCGTGCTCGCGCGCTTCGTCGACGTTGCTCGCGAGCTTGACGCCACCGGCCTTGCCGCGGCCGCCCACCAGCACCTGCGCCTTCACCACCACCGGGTATCCCAGGCGCTCGGCGATCGCCACGGCTTCGTCGACCGTGAACGCGACGTCACCTGGTGAGATCGCGATGCCGTAGCGCGCGAAGAACTGCTTGCCCTGATACTCGAAGAGGTCCATCGATCTCCCTGTCTGGAGGAGTGCTCAGCTCGCGAGCCGAGCCTCCCGGTCGTCGAGCGCCTGCTCCAACCACTCGGTGATGGTCGAGAGCGGCGTCCCCGGCGTGAACACCCGTGCCACTCCGGCGGCGGCGAGGGTCGCGGCGTCGTCGTCGGGGATGATGCCCCCACCGAAGACCACCACGTGGCCCATGCCCCGTTCGCGCAGCAGGTCCACGACGCGGGGGAACAGCGTGAGGTGGGCGCCGGACAGCACCGAGAGGCCGACGGCGTCGGCGTCCTCTTGGAGGGTGGTCTCGGCCACCTGCTCCGGGGTCTGGTACAGCCCGGTGTAGATCACCTCGAAGCCGGCGTCCCGCAATGCGCGCGCGATGACCTTCGCACCCCGGTCATGGCCGTCCAGACCGGGCTTCGCGATCACTACGCGATAGCTCCGCCGCATCGGGGGAACGTTATCCGTCCGACCTGCGGGACGCTCATTCGTCGCGCACGGTCCGCCAGGCCTGAACGGTGATCCGGAGGATGAGGACCGTGATCGCCAGGCCCACGAGCGGGTCGGCACGCGGGATGCCCACGGCGACCGCGCCGGCGGCCACGACGACACCGAGCGACACGAGCCCGTCGACCCGGGCGTGGTGCCCGTCGGCGATCAGGGCGGGGCTCGCGAGCCGCTCGCCCGCCCGCAGCCGGACCTGGGCGGCGATCTCGTTGCCGACGAACCCGATCACGCCCGCCAGCGCGAGCGCGCGGAGGTGGGTCAGGTCCTCGGGATGGAGGAGCCGGGTCACCGCTTCGATCCCGGCGATCGTGGCCGAGACGAAGATCGCGCCCACCACCGCGTAGCCGGCCCACCGCTCGGCCCGCTTCCGGCGCACCAGGAACGCGATGCCGAGGGGGATGGCGGTGAGGGCGTCGCCGACGTTGTGGATGAGGTCGGCGAGGAGGGCCACCGAGCCCGACATGAGGAACACCACGGCCTGGAGGCCCGCGGTGACCGCGAGGATGACGAGGCTCCACAGGACCGCCCGGAGGCCCGCACGGGACCGCACGATCGACGGATCGATCCTGCCGTGGGTGTGACCGTGGTGGCCGTGCTCGTGGTCGTCGTGACCGTCGTGACCGTGCTCGTGATCGGCGATCGGCTCGTGCGAGCGGAACGGCAGTCGCGGGTGCCGGTGGGGCCCGTGGTGGTGGTGCGAGTGGGCGAAGCGCCCGTGCCGGTGCTCCATCACGTCGGTCACGGTTCCCAGGGTACGCGGGCCGGTGCCAACTCGCCCCGGGGCCGCGACCACAATGGGCCCGTGGCGCTGGCCCGATCCGACCGGAAGCTCATGCTCATCACCGGCGGGGTGGTGATCGTCGCCGCGCTCTTCTTCGCCAGCGTGCTGGTGTTCGCCACCGGGTCGAGCGAGCCCCAGTCGAAGAGCAACGGCCCGCTCTACATCGGGCCCAAGCGCGACCTCGTCACCACCCTGAACGAGGGCAGCCCGCTCTACTTCGCCAACCCCTTCGGCGGCCGGGGCTTCTGGCTCGACCGCGAGAACGGCGAGCTCATCGCGCTCGACGTCGGCAAGTGGGGCGACGTCGGCTGCTCGATCAAGTGGCGCGGCCGGGTCGACTCGTACGTCGACTGCGACGGCAACCACCTCACCAAGGACGACCTGGCCCGGCACGCGGTCACCGTCGTGCAGACCGGCACCCGCAAGGGCAGCGTGCTCGTGGACCTCGAATCCGTGAGCGCGCCGCCGAGCTCGACCTCCGCGAACTGACGCGTCGGGGTCAGGCCAGCTTCTTCAGCGGGGCCCACTGGAGGAGCAGGCGCTTCTCACCGACGTCGCGGAACCGCACCACGGCCTCGACGGAGTCACCCGATCCCTCCATGTGGATGATCACGCCCTCGCCGAAGATCTCGTGCTCCACGTCGTCGCCGAGCTTCAGCCCGGCCGACTCCGCGCCCCGCGCGCCGAGCGACGGAGCGGGGGCGCGATCGCGGTCGCGGTCGCGCTGGCCCGACCGCATCGCCGCGCCGATGATCTCCTCGCGGTGCTCGCTGCGGCTGCGGCGCGTGCGCTGCTCGCCAACCGTGTGCACGAGCTCCTCGGGGATCTCGTTGAGGAATCGGCTCGGCGGGTAGTAGTCGGTCGAGCCGAACAGCGTGCGGCTCCACGCGTGGCACAGGTACAGCCGCTCGCGCGCACGGGTGATGCCCACGTAGCAGAGGCGGCGCTCCTCCTCGAGCTCGTCGGGATCACCGAGGCTGCGGATGTGCGGGAAGATCCCGTCCTCGAGGCCGGTGAGGAACACCACGGGGTACTCGAGGCCCTTGGCCGAGTGCAGCGTCATCAACGTGACCGCGCTCTGCTCCTCACCCTCGGCGACGTCCATGTCGGTGACGAGCGAGACGCTCTCGAGGAACGCCGACACGCGGCGCAGGCCCTGCGGCAGCTCGACCTCCTCACCGTCGCCCAGGTCGGCCAGCGCGGCGAGCACCGACGCGTTGCCGCTGTCGAGCGCTTCGTCGAACTCCTGGCACACCCCCACGAGCTCCTGCAGGTTCTCCACCCGCCCGACCGACTCGATCGTGCGCTCGGCCTGGAGCTCGGCGAGGTAGCCGGTGCGGTGCAGGATCGCCTCGACGGTGGGCCCCACACCTCCGGGCGCCACCTCCTCGAACTCCTCCATCAGCTCCAGCAGGTCACGCACGCCACCGAGCGCCTTGCCGGTGACCCCGGCCGCCGGGCACTCCCGCAGCGCCTCGCGGAACGGGATGCCGTGCGCCTGCGCGTACTGCTCGACCCTGGCAATCGACGTGTCGCCCACGCCGCGCTTGGGGACGTTGACGATCCGCTTCCAGCTCACCTCGTCGTCGGGGTTCACGAGCGCGCGCAGGTACGCGAGCGCGTCCTTCACCTCACGCCGGTCGTAGAACTTCACGCCGCCCACGACCCGGTACGGCAGGTTGGCCCGCACCAGCGCCTCTTCCACCACGCGGCTCTGCGCGTTCGTGCGGTAGAACACCGCGATGTCGCCGAAGCGCTGCCCCTCGCTCTCGGTGAGGCGCGTGATCTCGTGCGCGACGAAGCTCGCCTCGTCGTGCTCGTCCTCCGCTTGGTAGCGGGTGAGCAGCTCGCCGCCCACCTGCTCGGTCCAGAGGTGCTTGGGCTTGCGGCCCGCGTTGTTGGCGATCACCGCGTTGGCGGCGTCGAGGATTCGCTGCGTGGACCGGTAGTTCTGGTCGAGCACGATGATCGTGGCGTCGGGGAACTCCTCCTCGAACCGCATCAGGTTCCGGTAGTCGGCCCCGCGGAACTTGTAGATCGAGTTGTGCGTGACGATCCCGTTCGCCACGAAGTTGTGGGTCTGCGCGACGTCGACGTCGTAGACGGGCGACGCAGCCCCGACCCGCTCGACATCGGTGACGACGTCGTAGTGCCCGTCCTCGCCCACCATCACCATCCCCGGGCGCACGGCTGACGCGTCGACGAGCGGGAGCGACTTCGTGGCGGCGGTTCCAACCTCGGCGGACGCAAGCCGGGCCCCGCAGCGGACATCGACGTCCAAGAGGTCCTGGATCCGGTTCACGTCGTCCCGGAGGACTCCCATGTCGGGGCTCATGGCCTCGTACCGCCATCCGCTCGATCCCTCGGACGCCGCGCACACCGCAAAGCCAGCGCCGGTGAGCACGTGTCGGCCGGTCTCGTCGAGGCCGGTGAGCACGGCGCGGTGGCGGGGCCGCCCCCCGTCGGACTGGGCGTACAGCGTGACCGAGAGCGGACGTCGCGCCGGGCCCGTTCGGTCCGACGGCGGCCGAGGCCTCCCCACGGTTCCGCCGACGAAGCCGGCGAAGTGAACGTGGTCGGGAGTGGAGGTGATGCGACGGCCGCTCGCGAGCGTGATCGTCACGCCTTCGTACGTGCGGGCCTGGTGCGTTCGGACCACGGGCGCAGGGCGGAAATCACCGCTGCCGTAGTTGGACAGCACCTCGTCGCCGACGACAACGTCCTCGATCACCTTGCGCGACCCGTCACCCATCGTGACGAGCGTCCCCGGGAACAAGCACTGGTCGGTGTCGCCCACGACGAGCAGGTTGCGGTGCTGCGCGGCGAGCATCTGAACGAGCTCCCACTGCGCGAGGTTCGTGTCCTGGAACTCGTCGACGAGCACATGCGCGAACCGCTGCTGCCAGCGGGCGAGCACGTCGGGGTTCTCCCGGAAGAGCCGCACGGTGAGCACGAGCAGGTCGTCGAAGTCGACCGCCGACGCGTCGAGCAGACGCCGCTGGTACTCGGTGTACACCTTGGCCAGCATCTTCTCGGGCGGGGTCATCGCCGACGCCGCGTACTGCTCGGGCATCACCAGCTCGTTCTTCAGGGCCGAGATGCGCCCGTGGAGCTGACGGGGCGGGAAGCGCTTCGGATCGATGTTGAGGTCGCGACGCACGTAGTCGGTGAGGCGCACGGCGTCGGCCTGGTCGTAGATCGTGAACGCCGAGCGCAGGCCGAGGTGCTCGGCCTCGCGCCGCAGGATGCGCGAGCACGCGGAGTGGAAGGTGGCGACCCACATGCGGCGCGCCACCGGACCCACGAGCGACGCGACGCGCTCCTTCATCTCACCCGCGGCCTTGTTCGTGAAGGTGATCGCGAGGATCTGGAAGGGCGAGACCTTGCGCTCCGAGACCAGGTACGCGATGCGGGACGTGAGGACGCGGGTCTTGCCCGAGCCCGCGCCGGCGACGATCAGGAGCGGCCCGTCGGGAGCGACGACGGCCTCGTGCTGGACCGGGTTCAGGCCCCCCAACAGGTGGTCGTGCGCGCTCGCGTCGGCCGCAGTGGACATCAGCGGCAGCGTACAGGTGTTCGGTTCGGCCACACTGGTCCGATGCGAGTGGGCGTGGACACCGGGGGCACCTTCACCGATCTCGTCGCGGACGACGGCCGGGTGGTGAAGGTCCCGTCCACGCCGGACAACCCGGCGCGCGCGGTTGCGGCCAGCGTGGCTGCGCTCGGTGCCGTCCACCCGGCCGTGCTCGCTCACGGCACCACGGTGGCCACGAACGCGCTGCTCCAGGGGCGCGGCGCGCCGGTGGCGCTCGTCACCAACCGGGGCTTCGCCGACGTGATCGAGATCGCCCGCCAGACCCGGCCGTCGCTCTACGACGTGTGGCGCGACCGCCCCGAGCCGCTGGTCCCCCGGGAGCTGCGGTTCGAGGTGGGCGGCCGGCTCGACGCGCGCGGCGACGAGCTCGAGCCGCTCGATCCCGCGTCGGTGCCGGAGATCCCCGCGGGCATCGACACCGTGGCGGTGTGCCTCCTCCACGCCGACCTCAACCCTGCGCACGAGCAGGCAGTGGCCACGGTGCTGCGGGAGCGCGGCCTCGACGTGACCTGCTCGCACGAGGTGTCGCCCGAGTTCCGGGAGTACGAGCGCACCGTCACCACCGTGGCCAACGCTCGGCTGCGCCCCGTCTGCCGCACCTACCTGGACGCGCTGGCTCCCCTGGCCGACGAGGTGCTGGTGATGACCTCGGCCGGCGGGCTCCTGCCGCTCGCGGCCGCCTCCGACCTGCCCGCCTCGATCTTGCTCTCCGGCCCGGCGGGCGGGGTGCGCGCCGCGGCCGCGATCGCCACCGCGTGCGGCTTCCCCGACGCCGTGAGCTTCGACATGGGCGGCACCAGCACCGACGTGTGCCTGGTGCGCGGCGGCGTGCCCGAGCCGGCGCCCACCCGTGTGATCGCCGGCTACCCGATCCGCCTCCCCGCGCTCGACGTGCACACCATCGGCGCGGGCGGGGGCTCGATCGCGCGGCTCGACCCCGGCGGCGCGCTGGTGGTCGGTCCCGAGAGCGCCGGTGCCGATCCCGGGCCCGCGTGCTACGGCCACGGCGGGACGCGTCCCACCGTCACCGACGCCGACCTGGTCGCGGGGCGCATCCCCGCCGACCATCCGCTTCCCGGGCTCGGCGCGCTCGACGTCGACGCGGCCCGCCGCGCGCTCGACGACGCGCACATCACCGCCACGGGCGTGATCACGGTGGTCGACGCAGCAATGGAGGAGGCAGTGCGCCAGGTCACCGTCACCCGCGGGGTCGACCCGCGCGAGCTCGTGCTCGTGGCGTTCGGCGGGGCCGGGCCGCTCCACTCGTGCGCGATCGCGGAGGCGCTGGACATGCGCGCGGTGATCGTCCCTCCGCGCGCCGGCGTGTTCTCCGCGGTCGGGTTGCTCGGGTCACCCCGGCGACGCGAGCTCGTGCACTCGTGGGCCGGGTCGTCGCACCCTGCTGCGCTCGCAACCGCGCTCGCAGCACTCGGTCGCGACGCGCGTGCGCTCGTGGGTCCCGACGCGGTGGTCGAGACCGCGGTCGACTGCCGTTACGTCGGCCAGAGCCACGAGCTCACCGTCTCGACCGTCGAGGCGTTCACGGCCGAGCACCAGCGCCGCAACGGCTACATCCGCCGCGACGCGCCGATCGAGGTGGTGGCGGTGCGGGCCCGCGCCACCAGCAGCCGCCCCCTCACGCTGGAGGACCTCCCGGTCCTCGACCGCGGTGGGGTCACCGGCCCGGCCGTGGTCGCCGAAGCCGACTGCACGATCTACGTGCCCGACGGGTGGCGGGCCGAGCCCGGCCCGCTCGGCGCCTGGATCCTGCGGAGTGCAGCCCGATGAGTGAGCGAAGCACCGCTGATCGTCCTCCTCTCCCCGCCCTCGATCCCGCGTCGCTCCAGGTGCTCATCGCCCGCTGCACCGGGATCGCCGAGGAGATGGGCGCGGTGCTCCAACGCGGCGCGTTCAGCCCCAACATCAAGGAGCGGGCCGACTGCTCCGCCGCGCTGTTCACCGCGTCGGGCGAGCTCCTCGTGCAGGCCGAGCACATCCCCGTGCACCTCGGCTCGATGCCGGCCGCGGTGGCGGCCGCGCTCGACGTGTGCGGCCTGAACGTGCGGCCGGGCGACCAGATCATTGCCAACGACCCGTACGCGGGCGGCACCCACCTCAACGACGTGACCCTGGTCGCGCCCGTGTTCTCGGACGGCGTGATCGTGGGCTGGGCCGCGAACCGGGCGCACCACGCCGATCTCGGCGGCACCGCCCCGGGTTCGATGCCGCCGGACGCGATCGAGATCCACGAGGAGGGGCTGCGCCTCGCCCCGATGATCCTCAGCCCCGCGGTCGAGGCGCAGTTCGTCGCGAGCTCCCGCGCGCCCGACGAGCGCCGGGGCGACCTCGCCGCCCAGGTGGGCGCGAACGCCATCGGCGCCGCCCGTCTCGCCGAGCTCGTGAAGCGGCTGGGCAGCCCCGACCCGCTCGAGGAGGTGGTGGCGTACGGCGAGCGTCGCGTGCGCACCGCGCTGCGCGACCTTCCCGACGGCACGTACGCATTCGGCGACGTGCTCGACTCCGTCGGGCCGCGTCCCGCGCAGCAGCTGCCGACCGTCGTGTTCGTGACCGTCACCATCGCGGGCGACACCGCGACCTTCGACTTCACCGGAACAGGCAAGCAACGGCCCGGCAACGTGAACGCGGTCGAGGCGGTGACCGTGAGCGCGGTCGCGTTCGCCCTGCGCTGCGCGACGGATCCGACGATCCCCGCCAACGGCGGCGCGATGCGACCGGTCCGGGTGATCGCGCCGTCGGGCACCGTGGTCGCGGCCGAGTTCCCCGCCGCGGTCGGCGCGGGCAACGTCGAGGTGAGCCAGCGCGTCGCCGACGTGTGCCTCGGCGCGCTCGCCCAGGCCGTTCCCGGCCGGCTCGGTGCCGCGGGCCAGGGGACGATGAACAACGTCCTCCTCGGCGGCGACGCCGATCCCCGCACCGGAGAGCCCGCGTGGGTGTACTACGAGACCATCGGCGGCGGGCAGGGTGGTCGCCCGGGCCTGGCCGGCATGAGCGGTGTGCACACCGCGATGACGAACAGCAGAAATACCCCCGTCGAGGTGCTCGAGCGGACCTACCCGCTGCGGGTGCTCCGCTACGCGATCCGGCGGAACAGTGGCGGCGCGGGTGCCGCTCGTGGCGGCGACGGGATCGAGCGAGATCTGCTCGTGCTCCAGGACGTGACCGTCAGCTTGATCACCGAGCGCCGTGCATCACGACCGTGGGGACTGGCCGGCGGCGAACCCGGAGCACCCGGTGAGAACTGGTTGCTCCCCGGGGGCGACGAGAACCGGGCCGAGCGGCTCCGGGACAAGTGCACACTCCACCTGCAGGCCGGCGACGTGTTGCGGATGCTCACGCCGGGCGGTGGAGGCTGGGGCCCGTGCGGATAGCCGATGAACTCGAGTGCACGCCGGATTAGCGCAGCCCCGCAGTGTCGACCGCCCC
>JBAZYX010000133.1:0-8732 GCA_041659105.1 Acidimicrobiia bacterium | reverse complement strand
GGCCTCGACATCAAGGGCCACGTGGTGCACCGCCTCTGGATCGAGAAGGCGAGCGACATCGCGAAGGAGTACTACGGGTCGTTCACGCTCGACCGCGCCGCGAAGAAGCACCTCGGGATGCTCTCCGCGCAGGGTGGCGTCGACATCGAGGAGGTCGCGGCCAGCGACCCCGACGCGATCGCCAAGATCTGGGTCGACCCGGTCGACGGCCTCAGCGAGGCCCAGTGCCGCGCGTGGGTGGATGCCGCGAAGCTCGACCCCGAGGCACGGGACGGTGCGGTCCAGATCCTGCTGAAGCTCTACGAGGCCTACGTCGACGGCGACGCCGACCTCTGCGAGATCAACCCGCTCATCCTCACCACCGAGGGCGAGGTGCGGGCCCTCGACGCGAAGGTCACCGTCGACGACAACGCGGTGTTCCGTCACCCCGGCTACGAGGAGTACGACGAGATCCAGCACCGCGACGAGCGCGAGGAAGCGGCACACGAGAAGGGCCTGCAGTACGTGGGCCTCGACGGCAGCGTCGGCATCATCGCCAACGGCGCCGGGCTCGCCATGAGCACGGTGGACATCGTCAGCCAGGTGGGCGGTACGCCCGCCAACTTCCTCGACATCGGCGGTGGCTCGAACGCCGAGGTGATGGCCGGTGCGCTCGAGGTGATCAACAACGACCCGAAGGTGAAGTCCATCTTCATCAACATCTTCGGCGGCATCACCAAGGGCGAGGAGGTCGCGGACGGCATCATCACCGCGCTCGACCGCGTGACCATCGACGCGCCGATCGTGATCCGGCTCGACGGCACCAACGCCGACCAAGGTCGCGAGATGCTCGCCCCGCACCTCTCCGACAAGCTGCAGATGCAGCCCACCATGCTCGACGCCGCCCGCACGGCGGTCGCCCTCGCAGAAGGATCCGCCAAGTGAGCATCTTCGTCGACGAGAACACCAAGGTCGTCTACCAGGGGCTCACCGGGTCCCAGGGCAAGTACTACGGCCTGCTCAACAAGGCGTACGGCACCAACGTGGTCGCCGGCACCAACCCGAAGAAGGCCGGCGAGAACGTCGAGGGCATCCCGATCTTCGCGTCGGTCGGTGACGCCGTGGCGGCCACCGGCGCGAACGCGTCGTGCATCTTCATCCCGGCCCCCGGCGTGAAGGCCGCGGTGATGGACGCGGCCGAAGGCGGAGTCGAGTTCATCGTGGTGATCACCGAAGGTGTGCCCGCACACGACGAGGCCTGGTTCTACAACAAGCTCAAGCGCGACTTCCCGCAGGTGCAGCTGCTCGGCCCCAACTGCCCCGGCATCATCAGCCCGGGCAAGTGCAACATCGGCATCACCGCCGGCCACATCGCGAAGCCCGGCGGCCCGGTGGGCATCGTGAGCCGCTCCGGCACGCTCACGTACCAGGCGCTCTACGAGCTCCAGCAGAAGGGCATCGGCGTCACCACGTGCGTGGGCATCGGCGGCGACCCCGTCCCCGGCACCACGTTCATCGACTGCCTCGAGCGCTTCCAAGCCGATCCCGAGACCAAGGCGATCATGATGTTCGGCGAGATCGGCGGCTCGGCCGAGGAGGAGGCCGCGGAGTTCATCGCTGCCAAGGTGACCAAGCCCGTGGTGAGCTACATCGCCGGTGTGACCGCGCCCCCGGGGAAGAAGATGGGCCACGCCGGCGCCATCGTCTCGGGCGGCAAGGGCACGGCCGACGCGAAGATGGACGCGCTGCGGGCCGCGGGCGTGGGGATCGGGCTCAACCCGACCGAGGCCGGCGAGCTCATGGCCGAGATCGTCGCCAAGCTGTAGCCGGTCCCCGGGGCATGCTCATCCATGAGCATGCTACGGTATGATCATGTTGGATCGCCGCCTGCAGATCCTGATCGACGACGATCGCTATCGTCGCCTCGTCGCTACGGCGGAGGCGCGCGGCGTCCCCGTCGCGGTCGTCGTGCGCGACGCGCTCGACCAGGCCCTCCCCGCCGATCCCGACTCCCGAGCGCGGGCCGGGTGGCACATCCTGACGGCCGATCGGATGGAGGTCCCCGACGTCGAGGAGCTGCGTCGCGAGCTCGACGACCTCCGGGCGCGGCGCGCGTGATCGTCCTCGACACGACGGTCCTGGTCTATGCCGTCGGAGCCGATCACCCGCTCGCCGAGCCGAGCCGGGCGATCATCGACGCGGCGGCGAACGGCCGGGTCGCGGCCACCACGACGGTCGAGGTGATCCAGGAGTTCACGCACGTGCGAACCCGCCGACGCGGTCGGGCGGACGCGGTCGCGCTCGCCCGCGCGTACACCGACCTCCTCGCGCCGCTCCTCGTCGTGGACGAGGCCATGTTGGCGCAGGGCCTCGACCTGTATAGCTCCCACGAGCAGCTCGGGGCGTTCGACGCCGTCCTCGCGGCGTCGGCGATCCGGTCGGCTGCCGACGCGCTCGTGTCCGCCGACCGGGCCTTCTCGGTCGTGGCGGGGTTGCGCTTCGTGCACCCGGCCGAGTGGACCGGGACGTCCGGTGCCCGGTGACCGTCCCCTAGGCTGCCGGGCGTGACCACGCCGCAACCGCCCGAGAACCCGGAGAACCCGGAGAGCCCGGACTCGCCGGAGACCTCGCAGACGCCGGCCGCGGCCGAGACTCTCGGCACCCCGGAGGCTCCGGCCGTCGACGACGGGCCGTCCCCGGACGAGGCCGGCTGGGCCGCGCCCGAGCCGCCCAGCGCGGCATGGGCCCCGCCGCCCGCGGCGACCCCGCCCGTGCCCCCGGCGCCGGTCGCGGCTGGGGCGGCGGCACCGAGCGCGGCGTGGACCGCACCCGGCACCGTCGGGTCGACCCCGGTGACGGCGAGGCAGAACGTCAACGGCATGGCCGTGGCCTCGCTGGTGCTCGGCCTCTGCTGTTGGTGCTTCTTCGTGCCCGGCATCCTCGCGGTGGTCTTCGGCAACCTCGCGCTGGGCCGCATCGCCGTGTCCGACGGTCGCGAGAAGGGCCGCGGGATGGCGATCGCCGGGATCGTGCTCGGGTGGATCTCGATCGCGGTGCTCGCAGGCCTCGCGATCGCCTGGCTCGTCTACGGGATCGGCAACGCGTAGCGGCTACTCCGCCGGCGCGGGCGGTGTCTCGTCGTCGCCGGGCGCAGTCGTGGGTTCTTCCGCCACCGGTGCCGCGTCCACCGGCTCGGGGGGCGCGGCGGCGGCCGGGGCCGGGGGTGGCTCGGGAGCCGCGGCGGATTCGGACGGGGCGGATTCGGGCGGGGCCGACGGCGGCGCCCAGGTGATCGGCGCCGCGGGCTCGGCCGCGGTCGTGTCCGACGCGGCGTCGCCGGGTGCCCCGACGGTGACCGGCTCGGGAACGGGCTCGGGTGCCGGCTTCGGCGGCTTCGGGGTGAACGGCTCGCCGCCGTCGACGGGCTCGCTCAGCGCGCGCGCCACCATGATCCCGGCCGCCAGCAGCACGGCCGCGCCCGCGAGCGCGAACCCGCCGAACACCCCCGCGTTGTTGCTCCCGCTGGCGGCGTCGCCGGTGCCCTTGGCGACCACGGCGACCACACCCCCGAGGAGCACGATCGAGCCGATCCACGAGGTGCCCCGCCGCCGGCCCAGGCTCCCGGCCAGGCCGATCACGAGCCCGGCCACGGCGACGAACGCGCCGGTCGCGTAGACGTTGTTGGCGTCGAGGCCGAACGTGAGGGCGGCACTCACCCCGTAGAACCCGCCCACCAGCAGGCACGGCGTGGCGGCCCCGGCGCGCCGGCGCCGGTCGAGCACCACCCCCGCGCCGAGCAGGCCGACCGCGATCACGAGGTCGGCGATCGCGGTCTCGGTGGTCTTGTCGTCCCGACCGCCGAGGACGGCGGCCGGGTTGTCGGCGCGGCCGGACTGCGCCTCACCGGCGACCTGGACCGCGAACGGTGCGTTCTGGCTCGTCACCTCGAACACGATCCAGCTCGCGCCGAAGAGCAGGGCCAACCCGAGCAGGAGGGCACGACCGCGGGTCCAGGTGAGCAGGTAGAAGAGCAGGTAGGCCGCGACGCTCAGCAGGAGGATGATCCGGTAGTCGCCGCGTTCGACCGCGTTGCCGTCGCCCGCGATCGCGAAGAGCCACACCTGGGGGATCGCGATCGCGATCGCCGCGACGCCGGCCGAGCGGACGGGACCTCGCAGGAAGAAGCCGGCCGCGAGGGCGACCGCGATGAGGAGCAGGTTGAAGCCGACGCCGGGCAGCGTGGCGTCGTCGTCGGTCACCTCCACGACGAAGCCCACGATGGCGGCCGCGGCGAGGATCCCGGCCACGCCGCCGGCCGCGTGGCCGAAGCGCACGTCGGGCCGGTTGGCGAGCCGCCAGCGGAACGGGGCCGCCTTGGCGAGGTCGTCGGTCGTCGCCAACGTGGTGGTGTCCGTCATCGGTCGGTCCCCCTGCTCGGTCCGGAACGCGGCGACCCCCGCCCGCAGGCGGGGGTCGCGAGGAATTCGAGGTGCGGTGCTGCCTCTACGCGGCCGGCGGCGTGCTCCCGCCCGAAGCCCCGCCCCGGTTCTGCAGCGCCGCGAGGTCGCCGCGCTCCTTGGCGGTGAGGAAGCCCCCGACCGCCAGGCCGAGCGTGCAGAGGATGGCCAGGTAGAACCAGATCTGCACGTAGTCGGTGTTGCCGAGGAACTTGATCAGCAAGAACACGAAGGCGAGCACGCCCCCGGCCAGGTAGAAGACGCCCCAGCCGATGCTGCCGAGCCGCTCCGGCATCTCGACGCCGGCGAGCTTGTCGACGATGACATGACCGGCCATGACGACACCGAAGATGATCGCCAGGATCGACAGGAAGGCGTCGGGCTTGCCCCAGCCGTTCTCGCTGGCCGACGCGATGGTCTGGCCCGCGATCTTGAAGTCGACGCTGTACCAGTTGAAGAAGCTGAAGATCAGCAGCAGTACGCCGGAAACCCCGACCGCCATCTCTCCGGGAGTGAGTTTCTTGAGATCCAACGTGCCCTCCGTTGCGACTTCGTGCCCTGCCGAATCGGGGGCACTCCGCCTGAAGCCCACCATGAATCGGTGGTCAATGCAAGGATCCCCATCCCGCGACGGTCCCTGCGGACGACCTGGTGTGCTGCTAATGGGCTAGGTTCCGGTGCGTGGCGGAGCGGCGAGCGGCGCGCGCGATCGACGCCGGGTGTCGCGGCACGGAGCGAGCGTGACCATGGAGGCGGAGGGGAGCCGGCGGCTGGCGGTGTTGGCCTCGGGCAGCGGCACCATCCTCCAGTCCCTGCTCGACGCGGACCTGCCGATCGCGGTGGTGATCGCCGACCGCCCGTGCACCGCGCTCGAGCGTGCGGAGCGCGCCGGCATCCCGGCCGAGCTCGTGGCGCGCACGAGCTTCGGGGCCGACTTCGACCGCGACGCGTACACGGCCGAGGTCGTCGACGTGCTGCGTCGCTACGACACCGCGCTGGTCGCGATGGCCGGCTTCGGAACGATCCTCGGCCAGGCGGTGCACGACGCCTTCCCGGGCGCGATCGTCAACACCCACCCGGCGCTGCTCCCCGCGTTCAAGGGCTGGCACGCGGTGGAGGACGCCTTCGCGGCGGGGGTGAAGGTCACCGGCTGTACGGTGCACCTGGCCACGCTCGAGGTCGACGAGGGGCCGATCCTGGCGCAGGAAGCGGTCCCGGTGCTCGCGGGCGACACCGTGGAGACGCTCCACGAGCGCATCAAGGACGTGGAGCGCCGGCTGTACCCGAAGGTGCTGCGGGACCTCATGAACCGACCGGAGGACGAGGAGTGAGCGGGTTGGACGACGGGACCGTACGGCGGGCGCTGCTCTCGGTCTACGACAAGGCCGGGCTGGTCGACTTCGCCCGGCAGCTGCACGAGCTGGGCTGGGAGCTGGTGTCGTCGGGCGGCACCGCCCGGGCGCTCGAGGAGGCCGGCGTGCCGGTCGTCCCGCTGGCCACGATCACGGGCTTCCCCGAGATGCTCGACCACCGGGTCGTGAGCCTGCACCCCAAGGTGCACGGCGGGATCCTCGCCGACCGGGGCAAGCCCTCCCACCTCGCCGACATGGAGGAGCACGGGATCGCCGCCTTCAGCATGGTGGTGAGCAACCTCTACCCGTTCTTCGAGTCGCCCGACATCGAGACGATCGACATCGGCGGCCCGGCCATGACCCGCGCCGCGGCGAAGAACCACGCGTGGGTCGCGATCGTCACCCGTCCCGACCAATACGACGGCATCCTCCGCGAGCTGCGCGAGCAGGGAGCCGTGACCGACGCCACTCGGCGTGCGCTCGCGCTCGAGGCGTTCGCGCTCACGGCCGCGTACGACGCCGCGGTGGTGAAGTGGCTCCAAGACGACGAGGAGCTCCCGCGCCACGTCGTGCTCCCGCTCGAGCACACCGACGAAGTGCTGCGGTACGGCGAGAACCCACACCAGCAGGCGGCGCGCTACCGGCTGCGCGGCACCACGAGCTGGTTGGACGCGATCCGCCAGCACAGCGGGCTCGCGCTCTCGTACCTCAACTTCTACGACACCGATGCCGCCTGGCGCCTCGCGTTCGACCTCGGCGACGAGCCTGCCGTCGCGATCATCAAGCACGCGAACCCGTGCGGGGTCGCGGTCGACGCCGACCTCGCGACGGCGTACCAGCGCGCGCTGGAGTGCGACGAGCGCTCCGCGTTTGGCGGCATCGTGGCCCTCAACCGCCCGGTCGACGCGGCCACGGTCGAGCGCATGGTGAACGGCCCCCAGGCCGACGTCGTGATCGCCCCCGGGTACGAGCCGGGCACCGTCGACGCGCTCGTCGCGAAGCGGAAGAACACGCGCGTGCTCGAAGGTCCGGTTCCCGAGCCGCTGGGCCTCGACTTCCGCCAGATCTCGGGCGGGTTCCTGGTGCAGTCCGCGCATCACTTCGCGGCGGAGCGCGACACGTGGCGCGTCGTCACCGAGCGCGCCCCCACCGATGCCGAGTGGGACGACGCCGAGTTCGCGTGGCGGGTGTGCGGTCACGTGAAGTCCAACGCGATCATCCTCGTGAAGGACCGCGTCGCCTACGGCATCGGCGCCGGGCAGCAGAACCGCGTCGAGTCGGGGGAGATCGCGGCGAAGAAGGCGGCCGGGCGCGCGCACGGGGGCGCCTGCGCGAGCGACGCGTTCTTCCCGTTCCCCGACGGTCTCGAGGTCGCGGCCGAGGCCGGTGCGACCGTGGTGGTGCAACCCGGCGGTGCGATGCGCGACGACGCAGTGATCGAACGGGCCGACGAGCTCGGCCTCGCCATGGTGTTCACCGGCGAGCGCCACTTCCTCCACTGATGAAGGACGGTCGATGACGGCGGCGGTGATGATGCCCGGGGCCCCGGTGGCCGAGGCGGTGTTCGCCGACCTCGCGCCCCGCGTCGACGCCCTGGTGGCCACGGGGCACCGGCCCGGCCTCGGCACGATCCTCGTGGGCGGCGACGACGCCAGTGCCCGCTACGTCGGCATGAAGATGCAGAAGGCCGCGGAGCTCGGCTGGACGTCGCCCCACATCCACCTCGGCGACGACGCCACCCAGGCCGACGTCGAGGCGGCGATCCGCGAGATGAACGACGCCGACGACGTCGACGCCTTCCTCGTGCAGCACCCGGCGCCCCCCCACATCGACTACGACGCCGCGCTGATGACCGTCGACCCCGACAAGGACGTCGACGGGATGCACCCGCTCAACATGGGTCGGCTCGCGCTCGGTGCTCCGGGTCCGATCTCGTGCACCCCCGCCGGGATCGAAGCGCTCCTCGCGTTCTACGAGGTGCCGGTCGCGGGCCGCAACGTGGTGATCCTGGGTCGGGGCATCACGCTCGGGCGACCGCTCGCCCTGCTGCTGTCGGCCAAGCGGCCGACCGCGAACGCGGCGGTCACGGTGGTGCACACCGGTGTGCCCGACTGGCCGGAGTACACCAGGCGGGCCGACATCGTCGTCGCCGCGGCCGGGGTGCCCGGCATCCTCCGGCCCGAGCACCTCACCCCCGGGGTCGTGGTCGTGGGCGGGGGTGTGCGCTACGAGGGCCGCAAGCTCCTCCCCGACGTCGACGAGGCCTGCGAGGCGGTGGCGGGCTGGATCACGCCCCGGGTCGGCGGCGTCGGCCCCACCACCATCGCCATGCTCTTCCGCAACGCGGTCGAGTGCGCGGAGCGAAGGATTGGCCTCACGTGAGCGCCCAGCCCGAGCCGAGCGGCGCGCCGCCGGCGCCGGCGGTCTGTCCGGTGTGCGGCACGCCGGTGGCCGACGTCACGACGCGCTGCCCCGAGTGCGGCCTCGACCTCGCGGGGGTGGCCCCCCGCCCGGGCGCGTACTCTCGGACGGCGCTCATGTGGACGATCGCCGTGTTCCTGGTGATCTACGCGGTCATCCTGGTCGCGGTCGCCCTCGCCAACTGAGCCACCCGATGGAGCTCGCGCCGGAGCGCGTCGACCGGCTGTAACAAGGGTCACATCACCGGGGCGGCGGGCATCGGTGGCCGCCCCGGGAAACGTAGAGGGGTTGGATGGTCCTCGCCGAGCTCCTGGTGCGCCACACTCGCCGGCACATGCCGACGCGGCGCGTCGCGATCGGCGAGGCCTACCTGCCCACCAGCGGCCCGGCCTACGGTGCGGTGCTGCTCGGCGCGCTGGTGGCCGAGTGCCTGCCCGAGCTCGATGCCGAGCAGGCCGATCTGCTGCCCCGGCTGATCGACGACGCCCGCGACGGCCTGTCGGAATCGAGCTCGGGCAGGCAC
>JBAZYX010000132.1:0-8839 GCA_041659105.1 Acidimicrobiia bacterium | reverse complement strand
CTCTTCCGATCTGTCGAAGTCGAACGCCGCCACCGTCCTCACGTCACGTCACCCCTCCCCCTCTTCGTTTTGGCGTGACCTGTGCCGGTATGGACCGGGCCAGGTCACGCCAAAAGGGCGGTCGTCGGGTCACAGGGGGAGCTTGCGGAAGATGGGGCGGGGCACGTGGCGCAGCACCGACATGACGAAGCGGAGCGTGCCCGGCACCCACACGGTCTCGCTGCCGCGGGCGAGTCCGCCGACGATCGCGTCGGCCACCGCGTCGGCCGTGGTGGACAGCGGCGCGGGGCTCATGCCCTCGGTCATCTTCGTGGTCACGAAGCCGGGGCGCACGATCATCACCTTCACCCCGGTGCCCACGAGGCTGTCGCCGAGGCCCTGCAGGAACCCGTCCATCCCCGCCTTCGACGAGCCGTACACGAAGTTGGAGCGACGGACCCGCTCGCCCGCGACCGACGACAGGGCGACGATCGTGCCGTGCCCCTGTGCCTTCATGCGATTGGCGACGGGCACCGCGACCGAGATCGTGCCGAGGTAGTTGACGCGGGCGATCTCGAGCGCGGCGTCGGCATCGAGCTCGGCGGCGGCCTGGTCGCCGAGCACACCGAACGCGATCAGCACCACGTCGAAGTCGCCGAAGCGGTCGAACAGGTCGTCGATCATCGCGGTGTGCGTGTCGGTCGCGTCGGCGTCGAACGGGACGACCTCGACCGTGCTGGCACCCGCCGTGCGCAGCTCGTCGGCGGTGGCGGCGAGCGCGTCGGGGTGGTGAGCCGCGAGGACGACGGTGCGGGCCCGGCCGTCGACGAGCCGGCGGACGGTCGCGAGCGCGATGTCGGATCCGCCGCCGAGGACGAGGACCGACTGGACGTTGCCGAGGGCGTCGCGCACGACGGGGCCTTTCTGCTGTCGGTGAGGGTTACCGGAGCCCGAGCCGGCGGGCGAGGTCGGACTGGAGCACGCCGGCGGGGTCGACCCGCGCGCGCAGCGCACGGAACCGGTCGAGGTCGGGGTACATGCGGTCCAGGTGCGCGCCGTCGAGGCGGGAGTCCTTGGCGAGGTAGATGCGCCCGCCGGCGTCGAGGACCATCCGGTCGAGGCGGTCCAGGAGCTCGGCGAGGTCGCGCGCCGCGGCGGGGATGTCGAGTGCGAGCGTCCACCCGGGCTCGGGGAACGAGAGCGGTCCGGGGTTGCCCGGGCCGAAGCGCTTCAGCACTGCGAGGAACGACGCGCACTGCGCCTCGCCGAGCGCCTCGAGCGTGGCCCGCACGGTGTCGACGGCGGCGTCGGGCACGACGTACTGGTACTGCACGAAGCCGCGGCTGCCGTAGAGGCGGTTCCAGCCCCTCACGCCGTCGAGCGGGTGGAAGAACGTCCCGATCGACTCGAGGTGGCCCACCTGGTGGCGCGGCGCCTTGCGGAACCAGAGCTCGTTGAACGCCCGCACGCTGAGCCGGTTGAGCAGGCCGTTGGGCGCCCACGGCGGCGCCACCAGCCGCTCGGCGGGCGCGAAGTCGAGCGCGTGCGAGCGCTTCGACGCGGGCAGCGCCTCGAGCGGCGCGTGGTCGCCGCGGGTGAGCACCGAGCGGCCGAGCTGTGCGCCCGTCGCGACGCAGTCGATCCACGCGACCGAGTAGCGGTAGTGCTCGTCGCCCGAGCGCATGCGCTCCATCACGTCGTCGAGGTCCTTGGCCCGCTCGGTGTCGACCGAGATCCGCGCCGTCTCGACGGGAATCAGCCGGAGCACGGCGGAGGTGACCACGCCGGTGAGGCCCATGCCGCCCGCGGTGCCCCAGAACAGATCGGGGTCGGACTCGGGCGTCACCTCCACGACGCCCTGGGGCGTGTGGAGGGTGAACGACTCGACGTGGTTGGCGAAGCTGCCGTCGACGTGGTGGTTCTTCCCGTGGATGTCCGCGGCGATCGCGCCGCCGACGGTCACGTGGCGCGTGCCGGGGGTGACCGCGACGAACCAGCCGAACGGCACCAGCCGGCGCATGAGGGTGTCGAGGCTGATGCCGGCGTCGACCCGCACCACGCCGCGCGCGAGGTCCATCTCGTGGACGCCGGCGAGAGCGGTGGCGTCGAGCACGGTGCCCCCGGCGTTCTGCGCGGCGTCGCCGTAGCTGCGCCCGAGGCCGCGGGCGATCACGCCGCGGGAGCCCGCCGCCGCGAACGCGTCGTCGGCCGTGGTGGCCCGGGTGAGGGGCACGACCACGCTCGCGGTCGGGGCCGTGCGGCCCCACCCGGTGAGCAGCCGGGTCTGGCCCTGCTCACCCATAGACGCCGATCATGAACGTGACCACCCACATGAGCCCGAGCACCTGGAGCACGCGGTCCATCAAGATGAGGTCCTCGGGCGCGCCGCCGCGGCCCTGCTCGACGAGGTGCGCGTAGCGCAGGATCGCGAGCACGAACGGCACGATGGAGATCTCGAACCACGACTGGGAGCCGGTCTTGGCCGCGTTCTCGAACGCCCACAGGCAGTACGCCATGATCGTGACCGCCGACGCGACGGCGCGCACGTAGCTGAGGTAGCCGCGCGAGTACGCCGTGAGCGTGGCCCGGTGCGCCCCGCTCGCGTCCCCCAGCTCGATCTGCTCGGCGTAGCGCTTGCCGGTGACCATGAACAGCGACGCGCCGCCCGCGACGATGAGGAACCAGTCGGAGATGTGCACGCCGGTGGCCACGCCGCCCGCGATCGCGCGGATCACGAACCCCGCGGCCACCATGCCGAGGTCGACCACCGGCTCGTGCTTGAGCCATGCGCTGTAGGTGACGGTGAGGACGACGTAGCCCGCGACCACCGCGGAGAGCTCGCCGTTCTGCACCGGGAGCGCGACGAGGATGCCGAGGAGCACGAGCGCCGCCGCGACGACCTTCGCGAGCCGATCGCTGATGTGGCCGGCGGCGACGGGTCGGAACTGCTTGGTGGGGTGGAGACGGTCGGCGTGGGCGTCGAGCGCGTCGTTGAAGAAGTAGGTGCCGCTCGCCGCGAGGCAGAACGCGACGAAGGCCACGAGGGTCTGGACGATGTGGTCGCGCTCGTTGAGGACCCCGGCCGCGGCGGGCGCGGCGAACACGAGGACGTTCTTCGTCCACTGCTTCGGGCGCGCGGTGCGCAGCAGCGAGCGCCAGGTGGGCGGGGCCGTCGGCACCGGGACCGCGGGCGGGTCGCCGGATTCGTCGACCTCGCGTGCGTGTGTGCCCTCGGTCATAGTTGCGCGGTCAGGCTAGTTGTGGTCCGCGACGGTCACCGTGCCTGGGGAGAGAAGGTGCGAACCCGGGCCGTAGAATCCCTCGATGCCCTCCCCTCGCAAGGTCTACACGCGCACGGGTGACGACGGCACCACCGGTCTGCTCTACGGCGGGCGGGCCCGCAAGGACAGCCCTGGCCCGGCGGCGTACGGCACGTCCGACGAAGCCGTCTCCGCGCTGGGCCTGGCGCGCGCGGAGGCCGAGCGGGGGAGCGAGCTCGACGCCCTCCTCATCCGACTCCAGCGCGAGCTCTTCGTGGTGGGCGCAGAGCTCGCCACCGAGCCCGAGAACCGGGCCAAGCTCACCGACGGCGTCACCCGGGTCACCACGGCGATGGTGGCCGACCTCGAGCCGATCATCGACGACGTGACCGCGCGGTACGAGCCGCCGCAGGAGTTCGTGTTGCCGGGCGAGACCCGTGTCGCGGCGGCGCTCGACGTCGCGCGCACGGTCGTGCGCCGGGCCGAGCGCGAGGCCGTGTCGGCCACCGGCGCCGGCTGGCTCGAGCCCGAGAGCCAGGTGGTGGCGTACCTCAACCGCCTCGCCGACCTCGTGTACACCCTGGCCCGCTGGCAGGAGGGCGAGTACCGCCCCGCCCGCGAGCGCTGATCCGACCGCCCCGTCCCACCCGTCCCACCCGTCCCACCCGCACCCCCGGAGGAACCCCGTGGCCATCACCCTCACCGCCACCTCCCAACGCGCCGACGCCGTGCGTGCCGACCTCCTGGTCGTGCCCGCCGGTCCCGACGGCCCGCTCGGTGCCGCCGCGGCGGCGCTGACGCGCGCGCTCGGTCCCGACATCGATGCCGTCACGACCGTGGCCGGCTTCGAGGGCAAGCCCGGCCAGACCGTCCTGGTCGCCACCGGTGGTCGGCTGCCCGCGGCCGCGGTGCTGCTCGTCGGCGTGGGCGAACCCGCCAAGGTGACCGTCGACGGGCTGCGGCGGGCCGGCGCGGCGCTGGCGCGCGCCGCTTCCAAGGTGCGCACGGTCGCCACGTCGCTGGTCGACGCCGCGCCGAAGGCGATCGCCCCGGCGGACGCGGCCCAGGCGCTCGCCGAGGGCGTGCTGCTCGGTGCGTACCAGTTCCTCGAGCACAAGTCGCAGGCCACCGCCACCGCGCTCCGGCGGGTGTCGGTGCTCGACGGCCGGGCCGAGGTGCGCCGGGGACTGGACCGCGGTGCGGCGATCGGCCGGGCCGCGACCCACGCGCGCGACCTGGTGAACGAGCCCGCGGGGTCGCAGTCGCCGGCCGAGTTCGCGGCCGGCGCGCGCCGGTATCTCGCACGGTCCGGCGTGACCGTCCAGGTGCTGACCGAGGCCCAGATCCGGGCCCAGCGGATGGGCGGCGTGATCGGGGTCGGCCAGGGCTCCACCCGTCCGCCGCGGTTCCTGAAGATCGCCTACGTGCCGGCCCGGCCCGCGCCGGGCCACCTCGCGCTCGTCGGCAAGGGAGTGGTGTTCGACTCCGGCGGCCTCTCGCTCAAGCCACCTGGCGGCATGGAGACCATGAAGACCGACATGTCCGGCGCGGCCGCGGTCGTCGCGGCGATGTCGGTGCTGCGCGCAGTGGGCGTACGAAACCGCGTCACCGCGTATGTGCCGTTGGTCGAGAACATGCCGAGCGGCACCGCGATCCGGCCCGGGGACGTGCTGACCTTTCGCAACGGCAAGACGGTGGAGGTGCTCAACACCGACGCGGAGGGCCGGCTCATCCTCGCGGACGCCCTGGCGCTCGCGGTCGACGACAAGGCCGACGCGATCGTGGACCTCGCGACGCTCACCGGTGCGTGCGTGGTCGCGCTCGGCGAGAAGATCGCCGGGCTGATGGGCAACCACGACGGCTGGTCCGACCAGGTGCGCGCCGCGGCCGACCGCGCCGGCGAGTCGGTGTGGCCGCTGCCGCTGCCCTCGGAGTACCGCAAGATGCTCGACAGCGAGGTCGCCGACCTGAAGAACGTCAGCAGCGGCGGCTACGGCGGCGCGCTCACCGCGGGGATCTTCCTCCAGCAGTTCGTGGGCGACCGTCCGTGGGTCCACCTCGACATCGCCGGCCCGTCGAGGGCGCCGAGTGACGACGGCTACCTCACGAAGGGCGGAACCGGCTTCGGCGTGCGGACGTTGGTCGAGCTGGTCGCGGGGTTCACGGTGCCCGAGGGTCCGGTCAACGAGGCCGCCGCCGCGAACGGGGCGAAGAAGCCGACGGCGCGCCGGAAGCCCGCAGCCAAGAAGGCCGCGGCGAAGTCGACAGCAGCGAAGAAGACGACGACGAGGAGTGGGCGACGGTGAATCGGTTCGCGCGTGGAGCAGCGGCAACGGTGAGCGCGGGTGCGCTCGTGCTGGGCATCGGCCTGAGCAGCGTCGGAACGGCGGGCGCCGCGGTGCCCGCGCAGTCGAGCGGCTCGTCGAAGGTTCAGGTGAAGGACAACTTCTTCCAGCCCGACGAGCTCGAGGTCACCGCGGGCACGAAGGTCACCTGGACGAACAAGGGCAAGGTCCTGCACAACGTGCACCCGGTGAAGGGCGCCAAGTGGGGGACGAAGGCGCTCGTGAAGGGCAAGAGCTACTCGTACACCTTCAAGAAGCCGGGGGCGTACGCCTACTACTGCACGTTCCACGGCTCGCCGTCGGGGGGTCAGCGCGGGACGATCGTGGTGAAGGCTGCCCCGCCCGTCACGACCACGACGACCGTTGCCGCGACTGGTTGACCCGCCGAGCGAGCCCCCGCGAGGCGCTTTCACGTGCGCGCACGACGGCTCAGCTGCGGTTCGGCTCGTGCAATCGGCGCCTCGCAGCGAGCGAGGCCATGGTTGGGATCAGTGGCCGACGGTGGTGCCGTCGGCGAGGACCGCGTGCGGGAGGCAGTGCTCGTCGTACTCGGCGATCACGATCGGTCCGGCGTCCGCACCGCAGGTGGGGCAGGTCGGGTCGCGTCGCACCTTGAACGAGCGGAAGCTCTGCTCGAGCGCGTCGTAGGCGAGCAGCCGGCCGACGAGCGGGTCGCCCAGGTCGAGCAGGACCTTGATCGTCTCGAGCGCCTGGATCGAGCCGACGATGCCGGGCAGCACGCCGAGCACGCCGGCCTCGGCGCAGTTGGGCGCGAGCTCGGGCGGCGGGGGCTCGGGGAGCAGGCAGCGGTAGCAGGGGCCCTCGTACGGCTTGAACACCGTGACCTGGCCCTCGAACCGGAAGATCGAGCCGTGCACCACCGGGATGCGCTTGAGCACCGACGCGTCGTTGAGCAGGTAGCGCGTCGGGAAGTTGTCGGTGCCGTCGAGGATGACGTCGTACCCGTCGATGATGTCGAGCACGTTGTCGGCGCCGAAGCGCACGTCGTAGGTCACGACGTCGACGTCGGGGTTGAGCATCGTCAGCGTCTTCTTCGCGGAGTCCACCTTGCGCTCGCCGATGCGGTCCATGTTGTGGAGGATCTGGCGCTGGAGGTTCGACGCGTCGACCACGTCCATGTCGACGATGCCGAGCGTGCCCACGCCTGCGGCCGCGAGGTAGAGCGCGGCGGGGGAGCCGAGGCCGCCCGCGCCGAGGAGCAGCACCTTCGACTCGAGCAGCTGCTGCTGCCCGGCCTCGCCGACCTCGGGGAGCAGCACGTGGCGGTGGTAGCGGTTGCGCTGCTCGGGGCTGAGCACGACCGGCGTGATCCACGCCCGACCCTCGTTCTTCCAGCGTCCGAACCCGCCGGCCATGCTCACGACGTCGGAGTAGCCGAGCTGGGTGAGCGTGTCGGCCGCGAACGCGGAGCGAGTGCCGCCCGCGCAGTAGACGACGACCGTCGCGTTCTTGTCGGGGAGCTTGTTCTCGGCCTGGCTCTCGAGGTGGCCGCGGGGCACGAACACCGCGCCCGGGATCATGCCCTGCTCGTACTCGTCGAGCTCGCGGACGTCGAGGAACGTGGCGGACCCGAGGCGCGTCTCGGCCTCGGCCGGGTCGATCTCGGTGATCCGCTGCTTCGTGTTGGCGAGGAGCTCGCGGAAGGTGGCCATGGAGCTGCCTTTCCCAGATTTCGTGACGGGACGAAAAGCCTACCGGAGTGGTCGGGTATTCCCCCAGGAACGCGTTCCGGGGCGGGAGATGGTCCCTCAGCCGCCGGTGGTGCCGCCAGTGGTGGGGGTCAGATCCTCTCGATCAGGTCGGGAAGCGCGATCCCGAGCTGCGCGCGGCTGATCGCGGCCGCGAGCCCGTCGAACGGGGTTGCCTGCGCGTTCAGCACGACGAGCCGGGCCTTGTTCGCGAGCGCGAACTCGGGGAGCGCCGCGGCGGGATACACCGTGAGCGACGTGCCCAGGGCGAGGAACACGTCGGCCCGGGAAGCCGCGTGCTGGGCCCGGGTGAGGTCTTCGGCGACGAGGTTCTCCCCGAAGGAGATCGTGGCCGACTTCAGGATCCCGCCGCAGGTGTGGCAGCGCGGGTCGACCTCACCCGCGCGCACGCGGTCGAGGGTGTCGCCCATCGGGCCGCGCCAGTCGCAGGACAGGCACTTCGCCTCCCGCACGTTGCCGTGGATCTCGATGATCCGCGCGGGTGAGTTCCCCGCGGCGTGGTGCAGCCCGTCGACGTTCTGGGTGACGATCGTGTGCAGTGCGGCGCGGCGCTCGAGCTCGGCGAGCGCGCGGTGCGCGGCGTTGGGCTCGGCGTCCCACATCCCGCTCTCGAGCCGGTTGCGCCAGGCCCGGGCCCGCACCTCGGGATCAGCGACGTAGTGCTGGAGGGTCGCGGTCTTCTCGGCGTCCGGGTTCTTGGTCCACAGTCCTTGCGGGCCGCGGAAGTCGGGGATGCCGGATTCGGTGGAGATGCCGGCGCCGGTGAGGACGACGATCCGCTGCGCGTCGCGCAGCCAATCGGCGACCTCGTCGGCGTCGAGCTGCGCCTCGTCGGGCTCCGGTTGCATCCGACGAGGCTATGGCGTGGCCAGCCGGGACCCGCACGCGCGGGCCCCGGCCGGGGCACACCCCGCGGGGGCCGGTTCAGGGGGAGGGGGCAGGGAGCAAACCGGCTTCCCGCGCGGCTTCGCAGTGGCGGTCCCACGCCCAGCGGGCGGCGTCGTGGCACACCGCCGGGTGGAACCCGCAGGAGAACAGCGCGTGCTCGACGCCGTCGAGGGTCTCGCCCTGCTCGAGCAGCGTGAGCGCGAGGCGGCGGGCGCGGCGTCGGGCCGTGGCCACGGGCGGCTCGTCGAGGTGGGCCTCCGACCAGTCGGCGTGCTCTACCTGGAGCGCGGCCGGCAGGCGCCGGACGTGACGTCGCTGCACAGGCGGGAGGCTCCGGCGCACGGCGACGGTGCTGCGCCCGTCGCTGCACGCGAGGTCGAACTGCTCGAGCCGGGTCAGCGTGCGGACGATCGGCGAGCTGGTGCCGTCACGCTGCCCGAGGCCGAGCGCATGGGACGTCTCGGCGACGGGGAGCTCGATGGAACCCGTGTGCTGCTCGAAGCGGCCGGCGAGGTGCCGGAGCAGGAGCAGCGCGGTCGGGCCGAGCGTGGGGAGCCAGAAGGTCTCGGCGTAGCGCGACCGGGGGTCGTAGCCGATCGTGTCGAGCACGGGATCGGGCCAGGGGGTGATGGTGAGG
>JBAZYX010000131.1:0-8898 GCA_041659105.1 Acidimicrobiia bacterium | reverse complement strand
TCGGGGAAGAACACCATTGTGATCAGCAGCACGGCGCCGTAGATGATCTGGTTGTACTGGTCGATGCTGTGCCCGAAGACGTTGAGGTCCAGGCGCGTGAGGATGTGCGGGAGCCACACGTAGAACGCGGCACCGAGCACCGGGCCCCACAGCGAGTCGATGCCGCCGACGATGAGCATCACGAAGATGCCGAGGCCCAGCTCGATGCTGAACTCCTGCGGCTGCGCGAAGCCGTGACCGTGCACGTAGAGGGAGCCGGCGAACGCGCCGATCGCCGAGCCGAGCACGAACATCGTGACCCGGACCCGCGTGGTGGGCACGCCCACGGTCGCGGCGACGACCGCCTGGTCGCGCATGGCGATGGCCTCGCGCTTCGACGGCGAGCGCGCCATCCAGATCCCGATGAGCAGCACGGCGACGAGCGCCACCATGAAGACCCAGAACAGGTGCGTCTGCTGGGTGGTGACCGGCATCGTCGTGACGTCGGTGGCCTTCCACCCGAACAGCTCGATCGGGGCGACGCCACCGATCTCCGCGCCCACGACACCACTGAACCCCGCCCACTGCGAGATGACCTCGGTGATGACGGCGCTCAGCGCGAGGGTGGCGATGGCCAGGAAGAACAGGTTGGCCTTCCGGGCGATGTACGCGAACCCAGCGGCGATCACACCGGCGACGAAGATCCCGAACGCGACCGCGAGGAGCCACGTCCACCCTTCACGGGTGGCCCACGCGGACGTGTAGCCGCCCACCATCGCGAAGGCGGCCTGGGAGAACGCGAACTGCCCCGAGACCCCGAACACGAAGTAGAAGCCGATCACCATGACCGTGTAGAGGATCCACAGGTTGAAGATCAGCAGCTGGTCGTCGCCCCAGCGCGGGATGAAGAACAGCGCGACCATGAACGCGACGAACACGGCGAGCCACGCGTAGGGGTAGCCCCGCATCGCGGGCGGGCGCGCCGACAGGCGCGTCCGGACGCCCGCGCCGGGCTTCTGCAGCATCTCCGTCACAGCCGCCCTCCGATCCGGCCGAACAGGCCTTGGGGTCGGACCGCGATGACGACGAGCATCAGCACGTACGGCAGCGTCGCGCGGTACTTCAGTGCGTCGTTGCCCAGCACCATCGGCAGCATCTGGCCGCCGAAGAGCTCCTCGGTGAGCCCGATCATCACCCCGCCCGCGACCACGCCGGGGATGCTCGTGAACCCACCGAGCGTGACCGCGGCGAAGCCGAGGAGCATGTAGGTGAAGCCCACGGTGAGGTCGAAGCTCCCGAGGGGTCCGATGAGCAGGCCCGCGAGGCCGGCCAGCGCGGCCGAGATGCCGAACGAGAGCATCGAGAGCCGGCTCGCCGGCACGCCGTAGAGGCGAGCGGTCTCACGGTCGGCGGCGATCGCGCGCACCTGGCGGCCGAAGCTCGTCTTCGCGAACAGGAGCATGATCGCGATCACGACCGCCGCGGTGATCGCCATGATCACGACCCGCTGGGCCGAGATGACGGCATCGTGGATGCCGAGGAACCCGATGTTGATGCGGAGCAACCCGTTGTCGAAGATCAGGAACCCGTCGAGGCTCTTGCCGGTGCTGAACCAGCTCTGCATGAACCGGGGCTCGGTGCCCTGCCAGATCGCCAGGATCGTACGGATGATGATCGCGACGCCCAGGGTCGCGATCACGACCACGTGGACGTCACGGCCCTTGAGCGGCGCGTACGCGACCCGTTCGATCCCGACGCCGATCACGAACATCAGGGCCAGGGCCACCAGGTAGCCGATCCCGAGCGAGAGGCTGAGGCCGTTCTTGGCCAGGCCCGTCTTGTCGGTGGCCCAGAACCCGAGGAACGCGCCCAGGGTGATGAGGTCGCCCTGGGCGAAGTTCGCGATGCCGGTGGCTTTGATGATCATCACGAAGCCGAGGGCGGACAGGGCGACGATCGCGCCCTTGGCCAGTCCCGCTCCCAGCAACGCGACGAACAACGTGCCGTCGTCGATGAACGCCCAGATCGCCCAGGCCAGGAAGATCACTCCGACGATGGTCCAGATCACGCCTTCGCGGGTCCAACCCCCGAGGCGCTCGTCGGCGACCGGCTTGGGCGCCTCTGCACGCTGCGCCTCGGCGTCCGGAGAGAAGTCCTGCTCCAGCGCGCCGGGCGGCTCGTGCACCGTGTCGCTCACGTTTCCCCCCCGTTGAACTCCACCGGCGGCCCCCCGGCCGACGAATCGGCGTGATTATTAGCACGGCGGGCCGAGATGCGACAGTCCCAACTTTCGGGCGACAATGCGCCGGCGGCTCCGTCATGCAATCGTTTGGCCGCCGCCGACCCGAACCGACCCCGAGGAGTGCTCCGTGGCGATGCCCGAAGGCGTCGGGATCGTCGATCTCATGATCGGCTTTCCCATGCGCGACAAGAAGAAGGTCTACGAGTACCTCATGCGCGGAATCCGCGACGAGGAGACCAAGGGGGAGTTCACGTTCCCGGCGGAGTACATGTTCAAGGAGGTGCCCGACGAGAACGAGGAGGGCGCCGATCCGATCGACACCACGTTCGCCGCGATGGACCGGTACGGGATCCAGGCAGGCCTCTTCGGCCTGAGCGACGACGCCCGTGAGGCCGCCCAGCGCTACCCCGGCCGCGTGTTCCACGCGATGGAGGTGGACCCCAACGACGTGATGAAGACGGTCCGCAAGATCCGCCGGGCCAAGGAGTCCGACGACCTCACGGCGGTCACCTTCTTCCCCGCGGGCTGCTTCCCGCAGGTGAACGTCGACTCCCCGCTCGTCTACCCCGTCTACGCCACCTGCATCGACCTCGACATCCCGATCATCGTCAACGCCGGGATCGCGGGCCCGCGGTTCCCGTCCGACTGCCAGCACGTCGAGCGCTTCGACCGGGTCTGCTACGACTTCCCCGAGCTGCGGATCGTGATGCGCCACGGCGCCGAGCCGTGGGAGGACCTCGCCGTCAAGCTGATGCTGAAGTGGCCGGGCCTCTACTACTGCACCTCGGCCTTCGCGCCGAAGTACTACCCGAGGGCGATCGTCGACTACGCCAACACCCGTGGCGCCGACAAGGTGATGTACGCCGGCTACTACCCGATGGGCTTGTCGATGGACCGGATCATGTCCGAGATGCCCGATGTGCCCTTCCGCGACCACGTGTGGCCGAAGTTCCTCCGCGAGAACGCCGTGTCGGTGTTCAAGCTCGATCGCTGACCATCCCGAGCCCGATCACTGACACCTGCGTCAGATAGGCAAGAATGGGCGCATGACAACCGGCGTAGTCAACGGGCGGTACACGATCATCTCGGCCGACACCCACGCGGGTGGCAGCCACGAGCAGTACCGCGAGTACCTCGACCCCGCGTGGCGCGACGAGTTCGACGCGTGGCGCAACAAGTACAAGAACCCGTTCTCCGACCTCCACGGCCACCGACGCGTCCGCAACTGGGACAGCGACCTGCGCTGGGAGGAGATGGAGGCCGACGGCTCGGCCGCGGAGGTGATCTTCCCCAACACCGTGCCGCCGTTCTTCCCGACCGGCGCCGTCATCGCGGGTCCGCCCACGCCCGAGGAGTTCCCGGCGCGCCTCGCCGGGATCCGCGCGCACAACCGGTGGCTCGCCGACTTCGTCGCCGAGTGCCCCGAGCGCCGGGCCGGCATCGGCCAGATCTTCCTCAACGACGTCGACGAGGCCGTCAAGGACGTCGAGTGGTGCAAGGAGCACGGGATCAGCGGCGGCGTGCTGCTCCCCGGCCGTCCCGACGACGCGACCTGGGTCCAGCCGCTCTACAGCCCGTACTACGACAAGCTCTGGGCCGCCTGCCAGGACCTCGACGTCACCATCACGCACCACGGCGGGCAGGGGTCGCCCGACTACGGCGACTTCCCTGCGGCCGGGATGCTCTGGGTGGCCGAGACCACCTACTTCTCCCACCGGGCGATCGTGCACGTGATCCTCGGAGGCGTGTTCGAGCGGTTCCCGCGCCTGCGGCTGGTGTTCACCGAGCAGGGCGTGGGCTGGGTCCCGAGCACCCTCGCCCAGCTCGACGCGTACTGGATGGGCATGAAGATGGGGCGGGTCGGCGAGCTCAAGGCCGACGAGAGCCTGCTCCCGCTCTCGCCGTCGGAGTACTTCAACCGCAACGTGTGGGTCGGGGCGAGCTTCCCGAGCCCGGGCGAGGCGAAGTCGATGCGCAAGCTCGGCATCGACCGGTGCATGTGGGGCAGCGACTACCCGCACCACGAGGGCTGCCCGCCGTACTCGCGCGAGGCGCTGCGCCGCGCGTTCGAGGGCTGGACGGTCGAGGAGATCGACCGCGTGCTCACCGGCACCGCGTGCGAGGTCTACGGCTTCGACGCCGCCGCGCTCGCGCCCGTCGCCGAGCGCATCGGCCCGACGGTCGAGGAGATCGCGGTCCCGCTCGACGAGGTCCCGAAGGACTCGGGCAGCCCCGCTTTCTACCGCCCCTGACCCCGTGCCTCTTGGCGTCACTCGTGCCGCTGTCAGCGGCACGAGTGACGCAAGAACAGGCGGGAGTCAGGCGGTGGCGAAGGCGTCGAAGTCGGGGGCCTCGGTGCGGCGGCGGTAGTCGCTCATCGAGTGCGGCCACTGCGTGACGATCCGACCCGACGCGCTGCGGTAGTAGTTGTGGCAGTTGCCCGCGGCCCACGGGCCCACGCGCGCCATGTCCTCGTCGAGTCGACGGTTGTACTCCGCCTCCACCTCGGGCTTGACGTCGATCCGTGACACACCCTGGTCGTCCATCCACTGCAGGTGGCGGACGGCGTACTCGACCTGGGCCTCGATCATGTAGATGATCGACCCGTTGTTCGTGTTGGGCCCGTAGAGCATGAACAGGTTCGGGAAGCCTGCGGTGGTGATGCCGAGGTACGCGTGCGCGCCGCCGGACCAGGCGTCGGCGAGCTCCGTGCCGTCGGTGCCCGTGACCTCGATCGCGGACAGGAACTGGGTGGTCTTGAACCCGGTGGCGAGCACGATCGTGTCAACCGCGCGCTCCGTGCCGTCGGCCGTGACGACGCCCGCCTCGGTGACGCCGACGATGGGCTCGGTCACCAGCTCCACGTTCGGCCGGTTGAAGGTCGGGAAGTAGTAGTTGGACACGAGCGGACGCTGGCAGCCGTACGGCACGCTCGGCGTCAGCTTGCGCCGCACCTCCGGATCCTCCACCACCGCGATCGCCTCGAGCCCGATCTCCGTCCGGGCTGTCAGCTGCTCGGGGTTCATGAACGTCAGGTACGGGTCGATCTGGTCGAAGATCTTCCGGCGGAGCGCGACCACGTCCTCGGGATGGGTGCGGAAGTGCTCGAGCTCGGCTTCGGTGTACGGCGTGTCGATCTTCGGCAGCACCCAGTTCGCGGCGCGCTGGTACAGGTGGAGCTGCCCGACCTCCTTGGCGATCTCGGGCACGAACTGCACCGCGCTCGCCGCGCTGCCGATCACGGCCACCGTCTCGCCGGTGAGGTCATGGTCCCAGTCCCACCGCGCCGAGTGGAACGTGTGGCCGCCGAAGTCGTCGAGACCGGGGATGTCGGGGTAGTTGAGCTCGTTGAACATGCCGAGGCCGGCGATCACCACGTCGAGCTCGAGCACCTCGCCCGCGCCGGTGGTGAGGCGCCACACCGACCGCTCGTCGTCCCAGCGGGCCGCGACCACCGCGGTGTCGAAGCGGACGTGCGGGGTGAGGCCGTACCTCTCGACGACGTGCTCCATGTACGCGCGGATCTCGGGACCGTTGCCGTAGGGCCGGCTCCAGAGCCAGTGCGGCTCGAACGAGAACGAGTAGAGGTGCGACGGCACGTCGCACTGCAGGCCCGGGTAGCGGTTGTGGAACCACGTGCCGCCCACACCCGACGCCTTCTCCAGGATCACGAAGTCGTCGTAGCCGGCCTCGAGCAGGCGCACACCCGAGGCGATGCCGCCGGCCCCCGCGCCGATGATCCCGATGCGTCGCCCTGCCATGGTTCCCCCTCCATCGGCTCCGACTCGCGTCGTCACCCTACGATGCCGAAATGAGCCCACCCGAGCCGAGCACGGTCGCAGCCAAGGCGGCGGGCGTCGTGCTCCTCACCCTGGCGTCGGCCCAGTTCCTCATGGCGCTCGACAGCTCGGTGATGAACGTGTCGATCGCCACGGTCGCCACGGACGTCGGCACGACCGTCACGGGGATCCAGACCGCCATCACCTTCTACACGCTGGTCATGGCCGCGTTCATGATCACCGGCGGCAAGCTCGGCCAGATCCTCGGACGCAAGCGCGCGTTCACGATCGGGCTGGCCATCTACTGCACCGGGTCGTTCACCACGGCGATCTCGCCGAACCTGACCGTGCTCATCCTCGGGTGGTCGATCCTCGAAGGGCTCGGCGCCGCACTGATCATGCCCGCCATCGTGGCCCTGGTCGCGTCGAACTTCGCCCAGAGCGAGCGCCCGAAGGCGTACGGCCTCGTCGCGTCGGCGGCCGCCATCGCCATCGCCGCGGGCCCGCTCATCGGTGGGCTCTTCACCACCTACTGGTCGTGGCGCTACGTCTTCGTCGGCGAGGTGCTCGTCGGCATCGTCATCTACTTCCTCACCCGGCGGATGAACGACACCCCGGCCGAAGCGGGCACGAAGCTCGACCTGGTGGGAACCGCGCTCTCGGCGGCCGGGCTGGGGCTCGTGGTCTACGGCGTGCTGCGTTCGGGCACCTGGGGGTTCGTCCAGCCCAAGCCCGGCGCCCCGACGTGGCTGGGCCTGTCGCCGGTCATCTGGCTGATGCTCGGCGGTGGCTTCGTGCTGTTCCTGTTCCTCGTGTGGGAGCGCCGCCGCCTCGACCGGGGCGCGGGTGCCCTCCTCGACCCCGTGATGCTGCGCGTCCGCCAGCTCCGGGGCGGCCTGACGTCCTTCTGGTTCCTCTACTTGGTCCAGGCCGGGCTCTTCTTCGCGATCCCCCTGTTCCTGTCGGTCGCGCTCGGCCTGTCGGCCATCGCCACCGGCGTGCGGCTGATGCCGCTGTCGATCACCCTGCTGCTCGCCGCTGCGGGCATCCCCAAGGTCTGGCCGGACGCCTCGCCCCGGCTGGTCTGCCGGGCCGGGTTCCTGCTGCTCACCGGCGGCCTCGTGATCCTGGTGATGGCGCTCGAAGCCGGGGCCGGAGCCGAGATCGTCACCGGTCCGCTGTTGATCTGCGGTCTCGGCATCGGTGCCCTCGCGTCCCAGCTCGGCAGCGTGACCGTGTCGTCCGTGCCCGACGAGCGCAGCGGCGAGGTGGGCGGGCTGCAGAACACCTTCACCCAGCTCGGCGCCTCCATCGGCACCGCGCTCGCGGGCGCGGTGCTGATCTCGGCGCTCACGGCGTCGTTCTTCACCGGGCTCGCCGACAACCCCGACGTTCCCAAGAGCGTGACGCAGCAGGCCCAGGTGGAGCTGGCCGGCGGGATCCCGTTCGTCTCCGACGCCCAGCTCGAGCAGGCGCTCACCGACGACACCGACCTGTCGAGCACCGAGGTCGACGCGGTCGTCGAGACCAACTCCGACGCCCGGATCGACGGGCTGCGCGCCGCGATGGCGGTGCTCGCCCTGATCGCACTCGCCGGCCTGTTCTTCGTCAACAACATCCCCACGGTGCAGCCCGGCTCCGGTACGGAGTCCGATGAGCCCGCGGAACCCGAGGGAAACCCCGCCGAAACATTCCTCCCGTAGCTTCCGGCGCGTGCCGCCCGCCCCCGAGCCGCTCGACATCGACCGACCCGGCACCGTCGCCGAGGTCCGCGCCGCCTTCCTCGCGTACGAGGCTGCGCTCGTCGACCACGACCTGCCCACACTCGACGACGCGTTCTGGGACGACCCACGCGTGATCCGCTACGGCATCGCCGACGCGCAGCGCGGGCCCGGTGCCGTCGCCGATTGGCGCAGGAATGCCGGGCCCGTTCCGCGCGATCGCGTGCTGCGCGACACGCAGGTCACCGCGTTCGGCGACGACCTCGCGATCGTGTGGACGCACTTCACCGACGAGATCGGCGGCGTCGGCCGGCAGTCGCAGGTTTGGGCGCGGGTCGGCGGCGCGTGGTGCATCGTCGCTGCACACGTGTCGCGCGTCGACGCGGAATCCGCGTAAGACCAGCGTCAGCAGCGCGTCAGCGCGGCGATCCAGCACGGCAACGCGCCACCAACGAGCGCGACACGTTCCGTTCGTAGGTTGCCGCTCGTGCAGCCGACGACGCGTACCAACTCGTGACCGCGCGACCCGTGCTCTCGGCGCGCGGGATCGTGCGCAAGTTCGGCGATCTCGTCGCGTTGGCCGGCGTGGACATCGACGTGATGCCGGGCGAAGTGCACGCCGTGCTCGGCGAGAACGGCGCGGGCAAGAGCACGCTCATGAAGGTCATCTACGGCGTGCACCCGGCGAACGCGGGGACGATCGAGGTCGACGGCACGGCCGTGGAGATCCACGATCCCGCGACCGCCCGGCACCTCGGCATCGGGATGGTGTTCCAGGACCTTCGGCTCGTGCCGGCGCTCACCGTCACCGAGAACCTCGCCCTCGCGCTCGATCGGCGGGGCACCCGGCTGCGGGCGAAGCAGCTCGCGGCGGAGATCGCCGCCGCGGCCGAGCGCTACGGCCTCGCGGTCGACCCCGGAGCCAAGGTGCGGCACCTCGCGATCGGCGAGCGCCAGCGGGTGGAGATCCTGAAGGTGCTCATGAGCGGGTCGCGCATCGTGATCCTCGACGAGCCCACCAGCGTGCTGGCTCCCCAGGAGGTGGACGCCCTGTTCGCGGGCGTCTCCGCCCTGCGGGCCGAGGGCCTGGCGGTGGTGATCATCACCCACAAGCTCGGCGAGACCCGGGCCATCGCCGACCGCGCCACCATCCTGCGCGGCGGCCATCTCATCCTCG
>JBAZYX010000130.1:0-8998 GCA_041659105.1 Acidimicrobiia bacterium | reverse complement strand
GAGCCTGGCCCGGTCCCTGGGGGAACTCCTCGACCTTGTCGGCCGTCACCCGGAGTCCGAGGACGTCGCGGTAGAAGCCCAGCGCCACCTCCATGTCCTTGACGCCGACCGCGATGTGGGAGACCGCTTGGATGCTCATCGCGCGGAGGTTATCGTCGCTCGGCGCCCGGCTCGGGCGATCGACAGTCCGATTCGGGGGGAGCGTGACCATCACACTCGAGGACGAAGCGGTCTCGTTCGGTCGCCGCATCACGGAGCTGGCGACCGCGGCGCCGGATGCGGTGGCGGCCGTGTTCGCGCCGAGGACCGGCCCGGATCTCCTCATCACGCGGCGGACGCTCGACGACCGTTCCACCCAGGTGGCCCGGCTCCTCGCCGAGCGCGGCGCGGGCCCGGGCACGCTCATCGCCGTCGGCCTCCCGAACTCGCCCGAGCACCTCTTCACCGCGATCGGTGCGTGGAAGGCCGGGGCCGGCGTGCTGCCCGTCCGCGCCGACATCCCCGACTGGGAGCGAGACCGGCTGCTCGACGTGGCCGGGGTCGTCCTGCTGGTGGGGGACGCAACCGGGACACGGGTGCCGGTCGTCACCCGCGCGGAGATCGCGGCCACCGTCGACCGTTCGGTGGAGCCCCTCGCGGACGTGGTGGCGGTGCCCGCGATCGCCATCGCGTCGAGCGGCTCGACCGGGCGGCCCAAGGTGATCGTCAGCCCGCTGCCCGGCGCGGCGGTCCCCGGGGCCACCCCGCCGATGCCGGCGCTCTACATGGACCTGCCCGAGTCGATGCCCCAGCTCATCCCCGCGCCGCTCTACCACACCAACGGCTTCACGGTCGCGCACAGCACGCTGTTCGCGGGCGACACCGCGGTGCTGATGGAGAAGTTCGACGCCGCGCAGGCCATCGACCTCATCGACCGGTACCGGATCGCCTGCTTCACCGCGGTGCCCACGATGCTGGCCCGCATGGCCCGGGTCGACGGCGTGCACGACCGCGACCTCTCGTGCCTCGTGTACGTGATGTACGGCGGCGCGCCGTGCCCCGACTGGGTGGTCGAAGCGTGGTTCGACCTCGTGGGACCGGAGCGGTTCTTCTTCACCTACGGCTCGTCCGAGCGCGTCGGTCTCGCCATGATGCGCGGCGACGAGTGGCTCACCCACCGTGGCAGCTGCGGTCGCGGGTACAAGACGCTGATCCGCATCCTCGACGACGAGGACCACGAGCTCGGGCCCGGCGAGATCGGCGAGATCTTCATGCACCAGCCCGAGAACCCCGGACCGACGTTCGCCTACGTCGGGGCCGAGCAGCCCCGGCGCACACCCGACGGCTACACCACCATCGGCGACCTGGGTTGGCTCGACGACGACGGCTACCTCTACATCGCCGACCGGCGGGTCGACATGATCGTGAGCGGCGGGGCCAACGTGTTCCCCGCGGAGGTGGAGGCTGCGCTGTCGGAGCACCCGGGCGTGCAGGACGTCGTGGTGATCGGTCTTCCCGACCCCGAGTGGGGCCGCCGCGTGCACGCGATCATCGAGCCGACCGACCCGGCCGCGCCGGTGACGGCGCCGGAGCTCGACGCGTTCGTCCGGGCGCGGCTCGCCGCCTACAAGGTGCCGAAGGACTACGAGCTCGTGGCCCAGATGCCCCGCACCGACGCCGGGAAGATCAACCGCGGCGTGCTCACGGAGGAGCGGGAGCCGGCGTCGTGACGGTCGCAGCCGCAGGGGTGCGCTACGACCCGTACAGCGAGGAGATGCGCCGGGACCCGTACCCCACCTACCGACAGCTCCGCGACCACGCGCCCGCGTACCACGACGACGAACGGGACTTCTGGGCGCTCTCGCGCTTCGACGACGTGATCGCGGGCCTCCACGATCCCGAGACGTTCTGCTCGGGGCAGGGGATCATCCTCGAGGGCGCGGCAACGTCGCCGTACCCGATGATCATCGCCCTGGACCCGCCCCGGCACACCGACCTGCGCAAGCTCGTGGCCCGCGCGTTCGCGACGAAGCCCACCGCGGCCTACGAGCCCCAGGTGCGCGCACTGGCGCGCGACCTCATCGCCGAGTTCGCCTCCGACGGCCAGGTCGACCTCGTGGCGAGCCTCAGCGTGCCCCTGCCCCTGATGGTGATCGGCGACATGCTCGGCGTCGACCGCTCCGAGCGGGCGTGGTTCCGGCACCAGACCGAGCAGCTGATGAGCCAGCACCCGTCGCGCCCGGAGTCGATCGAGGCGGGCAAGGCGGCGTCGGCCGCGCTGCTCGAGCGCTTCGAGGCCTTCCTCGGGGAACGGCGCGCCCGTCCGGCCGACGACCTCGTGTCCGACCTCATCGCGGCCGAGGAGGAGGGGGAGCGCCTCACCGCCGCCGAGATCGTCGGCTTCTGCTACCTGCTGATCCTCGCGGGCCACGAGACGACGATGAACCTCGTCTCCAACGCGGTGCTCGCACTCGCCGCGCACCCCGACCAGCGCGACCTCCTGCTCCGGGAGCCCGGGCGGGTGCCCGACGCGATCGAGGAGGTGCTGCGCTGGGACTCGCCCGTGCACAGCCAGTGCCGCACCACCACGCGAGCCGTCGAGCTCCACGGTGCGGTGATCCCCGAGGGCAAGAAGGTGATGATGCTGTTCGCGTCGGGTGGTCGCGACGAGCGGGCGTTCCCCGACCCCGACCGCTTCGACGTGACCCGCCCGATCGAGCGGCACCTCTCGTTCGGCCACGGCATCCACCACTGCCTCGGCGCGCCGCTGGCCCGGCTGGAGGCGCGGGTCGCGCTCGAGGAGCTGCTCGCCACGATCCCCGACTGGGAGGTGGCGGCCGATCCCGCCACGCTGCCCCGCATCGTCTCCTACATGATCCGGGGCCCCGAGGCGCTGCCGCTCGAGTTCACCCCGACCGCAGGAGGCTGACGTGCCCGGACGGGTGCAGGACAAGGTGGTGATCATCACCGGAGCGGGCGAAGGGCTCGGCCGCACCATGGCCCAGCTGTTCACGGCCGAGGGCGCGCAGGTGGTGCTCGCGGCCCGGCGGCGCGAACCGCTCGAGGAGACCGCCGCGTTGGTCGCCGACCTCGGCGGGCAGGCGCTCGTGGTGCCCACCGATGTGACCGACGAGGACGCGGTCACCGAGATGGTCGCCGCGACGGTGCGGGCGTTCGGCCGGGTCGACGTGATGCTCAACAACGCGTCGCAGCCCGGGAAGGACCTCTACATCTGGGAGCAGACCCTCGAGAACTGGAACGCGTGCATCGCGGCGGTGGTCACCGGTCCGATGCTGTGCACCCGCGAGGTCCTGCGCCAGAGCATGCTCGAGCAGCGGTCGGGGTCGATCGTCAACTTCTCGTCGACCGCGTCGATCACGGGCATCCCGCGCAAGAGCCACTACGGGGTGGCGAAGCGGGGATTGTGGCTCCTCACGAAGACGGCGGCGCTCGAGGCCGGCCCGTACGGCATCCGGGTCAACTGCGTCGTCCCCGGCGCGATCGCCACCGATCTCCTCTTCAGCTACTGGGAGCGCATCGCGGGGGAGCGGGGCGTCGGCGCCGACGAGATCGCGGCGGAGTCGGCGCAGAGCGCGGCGTTGCGCCGGGTCGCACGGCCCGAGGAGACCGCGCAGGCCGCGCTGTTCCTGGCGTCCGACGAGTCGAGTGCGATCACCGGCCAGTCCCTCGTGGTCGACGCTGGCGTCAACCTGTTCGGATGAGCCTGCGATGAAGACGCGATGAAGACGCTCTCGATCGACCTCGCCGCCCACGACCTCTACCGCGCCGGCTTCCCGTACGCCGTGTTCGCGGAGCTGCGGCGCGAGTCGCCCGTGTGGTGGCACCCGACCACACCCACGCGGCGCACGCCGTCCGGAGTGGACTTCTGGGTCGTGCTCGGCCAGCCCGAGCTCCAGGAGGCCAGCCGCGACTGGTCCCGCTTCAGCTCGATCGAGGGCTCGAGCCTGACCAAGACCCCGGGGGAGCGCAGCGGGCACACGCTCGTGGCGTCCGACCCGCCGGCGCACACGCGGTTGCGCAAGCTGGTGAACGCGGGGTTCACCCCCCGGATGATCGCCAAGCTCGACGACCTCGTCGAGCAGCGCACCACCGAGGTGCTCGACGCCGCGGCCGAGCGGAACGACTGCGACCTCGTCCAGGACATCGCGCTCCAGCTGCCGCTGCACATCATCGCCGACATCGTCGGGATCCCCGAAGCCGACCGGGTCGAGGTCTTCCGCATGATCGACCTCGTGACCCGGGTGGCCGATCCCGCGCAGGGCTACGCCGCCGCCGACGGGCTCGCGGCGGAGCGCTGGGTGTTCGACTACGCGGAGCGCCTCGGCGAGGAGAAGCGCCGCCGTCCGGCCGACGACGTGTGGAGCATCCTCGCCGTGGCCGAGATCGAGGACGACGACGGCAACCGGACCCGCCTGAGCCCGCTCGAGCTCGACATGTTCTTCCTCATCCTCGCCATCGCGGGGAGCGAGACCACCCGCAACGTCACCTCGGGTGGCCTGCTCGCGCTCCTCGACCACCCCGACCAGATGGACGCCGTCCGGCGCGATCCCGCGCGTCTGCCGGCCGCGGTCGAGGAGATGATCCGCTGGGTGTCGCCGGTGGTGTGCTTCGCGCGCACGGCCACGGTCGACCTCGAGCTCGGGGGCCAGCCCATCCGGGCGGGGGACCGCGTCACCCTCTGGTTCCCCGCGGCGAACCGCGACGAGCGCGTGTTCACCGATCCCGACCGGTTCGACACCACGCGGACCCCGAACCCGCACGTGGCGTTCGGTGGGGGCGGGATGCACTTCTGCCTCGGGTCCCACCTCGCGCGGCGCGAGCTGCGCGTGATGTTCGGCCAGCTGCTCACCCGCTTCCCCGACGTCGCGGTCACGGGGCCGGTGTCGTACCTCGTGGGCGCACCCGAGCAGACCGTCGCGGTCTCCCTCGACCGCGTCCCGGTCCGGCTCGCTCCCTAGCCGGAGCGGGACGGCGCGGTCGTGGGACGCAGCGTCAGACGCGGTCGAGCGAGAGCATGTTGATCGCATTGCCCCGCAGGATCTTGTAGGCCACGTCGGGGTCGATGTTCGCGATCAGCTTCTCGACGTGGTCCTTGCTGTTGGGCCACGTGGTGTCGGAGTGCGGGTAGTCGACCTCGAAGCAGACGTTGTCGGTGCCGATCGCCTCGAGGCTCGCGAGCCCGTGGTGGTCGTCGGTGAAGCAGCCGAAGATCCGACTCTTGAAGTAGCTCGACGGCAGCTCGGGGATCATCGCCTTGGCGTGGGTCCAGGGCTCGTGCATCTCCCACACGCGGTCGGCCCGCTCGAGTGCGTACGGCATCCAGCCGATCTGGCCCTCGGAGTACGCCAGCTTCAGGTTCGGGAACTGGATCATCTTGCCCGAGAAGAGCCAGTCGATCATCGACGCGAACGCGTTGTTGAACTGGAGCGTCGAGCCCACGGCCTCGGGCGCGTCGGGCGACGCCTTCGGCATCGACGACGACGAGCCGATGTGCATGTTGAGCGTGACGGCCCGCTCGTCGCAGATCGCGAACAGCTTGTCCCAGTCGCCGGTGTGGATGCTGGGCAGGCCGAGCATCGAGGGGATCTCCGAGAAGCAGATCGCGTGCACGCCCTTGTCGGCGATGCGGGCGACCTCGGCCACGCACAGGTCGACGTCCCAGAGCGGGATGATGCACAGCGGGATGTTCACGCCCTGGCTGGGCGCGCACCACTCCTCGATCATCCAGTTGTTGTAGGCCTCCACGCAGGCGAGCCCGAGCTCCTTGTCGTTGCCGTCCATGAAGGTCTGGCCGCAGAAGCGCGGGAACGTGGGGAAGGGGAGCGACCCGTCGGTCCAGTTCTCCACGAAGTCCTTCACGCGGGCGTCGCGGTCGTAGCAACCCGGGATCATGTCGTCGTAGGTCACCGGCACCATCTGCATCTTCGTGCGGTCGAAGACCTTCTCGCCGTCGGCGTCGAAGGAGATCGCCTCACCGGGGATCGCCACGAACTTCTTGTGGACGTAGATGAGGCGGTCCTCGTACATCCAGTAGTCGCCCAGCTCACCGTCGGGGTCGATGTCGTTCGTGTAGCGGGCGCCGGGCATGTGGACGAAGGGCGCGAAGCGGTCCCGCAGCACCCGGGGGCCCTGCTCCCGGTACCTCTCGGGGAGCCAGGTCTGCCAGACGTGGGGCGGCTCGACCACGTGGTCGTCGACGCTGATGATCTTCGGGAGCTCCACCACAACCTCCGGGCCCAATGTGACGTGTGCGTCAGTAGCGTAGGGCAGCGTTGCGGCATCGCGCCGAACCGCCGAGAATCCGGGCCGACCGGGGATCGTGGTGGCGGTCGCCGCCGAGGGGGACACCATGCATGGGGACACTGCCCGTCCGTACCCGGGGGTGCCCGTCGTCGACGCCGACGGGCACGTCCTCGAGCCGCGCGACCTCTGGGCGCGCGAGCTCCCCGAGCGGTACAAGGACCTCGCGATCGAGATCGTGTGGAACGAGGAGACGCACAAGGAGGACGAGTTCGTCCAGAACGTGAACGTCGCCCCCGGCGTGGGCACGTGCAACGGCTGGGCCCGGCTCCCGCGCTCGGTGCGCGACGACCCGACCGGCCTGCGCTGGGAGGACCTCACCCCGGCCGGCCTGTCGGGCCCGGGCCGGATCGCCGAGCTCGACCGCGAGGGCATCGACATGGCGGTGCTGTACCCGTCGCTGGGGCTCGGCATCGGCGGGCTCGTCGACCCCGAGCACGCCGTGCTCGCCTGCCGGATCTACAACGACTGGCTCGCCGACTACTGCTCCACCGACCCGCGCCGCCTCGTCGGCATCGGCGCGATCCCCATGCAGGACCCGAGGGCCGCGGCGGCCGAGGCCGAGCGCTGTGTGCGCGATCTGGGCTTCCGGGGCGTGTTCATCCGGCCCAACCCGATCCTCGACCTGTGGCCGCACCACCGGGTGTACGACGACCTGTGGGCGACCGTCGAGGGGCTGGGCGTCCCCGTCGGCCTCCACCCGGCCGGGTTCCCCGACACTCTCGGCGCGGCCCGCACCTACGGTCCGGAGTGGAACGGGATCACCCCGCTCGGCAAGGTCATCAACTTCATGATCGACGTCGTGAACACCTTCACGATGATGATCGCGGCGGGCACCCTCGACCGGTGCCCGGCGCTGAAGCTCATCGTGCTCGAGTCCGGGTGCGGTTGGCTGCACTGGTGGCTGGACAAGATGGACCACTGGAACGAGGCCCGGCTCGCCGGCCCGTCCATGGAGCTGAAGCCGAGTGAGTACATCGCCCGCCAGATCTGGGTCTCGGGCGACCCCGACGAGAGCAGCTTCGGATCGGTGGCGCAGGTCGCACCGCCGGGCCGGCTCCTGTGGGCGTCGGACTTCCCCCACCTCGACATCCTCGAGAGCGAGCCGTCCTGCACGGAGGAGCTCTACGAGCGACTCGAGGATCTGCCCCGCGACGTCGCCGAGGGCATCCTCGGGCTCAACGCGTGCGAGGTCTACGGCCTGCCGACGACGGTGACGGCGTGAGCGACGGCGATCCGCGGGTGGGGATCATCACCCGGCTCCAGGTGCACGCACACGAGGTCGCGCACGCGGTCGACGTCTTCGCGGCGATGCAGGCCGACGTGCTCGCGAACGAGCCGGGAACGGTCGAGTACCGCTTCTACCGCGACGCCGACGACGACACCGTCTTCTGGGTGCACGAGCTCTTCGCCGACGAGGCCGCGAAGCAGCTGCACCTCGTCAGCCACCGCGAACGCCGCGCCGACTTCGACCGCGTGCTCGCGGAGCCGGCCGTGTTCCACCTCGTGACTCCGTTGTAGGAGGACGCCGTGGAGATCGGGATCGCGCTGGGGAACCTCGGCCTCGCGATGGGGGGTCCGGTGGACCCGGTCGCCCACGCCGACCTCGTCTACGCGATCGCCGATGCCGCGGAGGCGCACGGGTTCGCCGCGGTGTGGGCCGGCGACCACCTCGCCCTCCCGCGCGCCCCGACCACGCCGTACCCGTACGGCACCGGCGCGCTCCTCGACGCCGACGTCTCGCTGCTCGATCCGATCGCCGTGCTCGCGGCGTTGGCCGGGCGCACCCGCCGGATCCGCCTCGGCTTCGGGGTGCTCGTGCTCCCGTACCGGCACCCACTGGTGACCGCGAAGCTCGTGGCCTCGATCGACGCGCTGTCGGCGGGGCGCGTCGTCCTCGGCGTGGGGACCGGGTGGCTGCCCGAGGAGTTCGCCGCGGCCGGGCTCGACTTCGCCGCGCGTGGCCGGGACACCGACGACTGCCTCCGCTACCTGCGCACGGCGTTCGCGACGGGCGAGGTCGACGGCATGACGGTGCTGCCCACCCCGGTGCAGCGGCCGGGTCCCCCCGTGTGGGTCGGGGGGCAGAGCGCCGCGGCGATCCGCCGGGCGGTGGAGTTCGCCGACGTGTGGGACGCCCCGTACGTGGAGCCCGACGCGCTGCGCGACGGCATCGTCCGGATGCGCGAGGCGTGCGCGGCGGCGGATCGGGATCCGGCCACGATCGGCGTGAGCGTCCGGGGCTTGGCGGCCGCCGAGCTGAACCCGGCCCTGATGGAGCGGTACGCAGCCCTGGGCGTCTCCCACATCGGGGTGGCCCTCCCCGTCCGGGACCGGGGGCTGGCCCTCGACACCCTGGCCGCCCTGGCCGACCGCTGCCCGCCGGTGCCCGTGCCGCGGGGGTCCCGGCAGGAATGCTGAGCGGGTGACCTCGACCCACGACACCGGCCCGGCGCGTGCGGCGTGGCGCCCCGTGCTGGTCGCCTGGGGCGTGGCGGTCGTCGCCGTCACCGTCCTCGCCTGGCTCGTCGATGCGGTCCGCGAGCGCGAGGGCCTCACCACGCGCGACTCCGGCGTGCTCGTCCATCTCGCCCGGTGGGTGACCGATCTCGCGAGCCTCGCGCGGGCCGCGGTCCCGTGCCCGCGGTGGTCCGGCTCCTCCAGCACCGTCGCCCGGAGCCGTCCGACCTGCGCTGAC
>JBAZYX010000129.1:0-9227 GCA_041659105.1 Acidimicrobiia bacterium | reverse complement strand
CCCCTCGACCTGCTTGCGGGCATCGTCATGGTCGGTGACCGCGTCGCAACACGACCGCCAGTGCTCCATGACCTGACGGAACCCCGATGGCGACAGCTCACGGGCCGCGTCGAGGATCACGTCCTCGTGCTCGGGATAGTGGTCCTCGCGGTGCTTCGCGGCCTGCGCCGCGATCTCGACGTGCGCGGCCGAGATGTCCCCCGCGTCCAACGCCTTCGCCGTCTTCTCGTGCGCAGCCACATGACGCGCCGTGCGCACCAACGTCGACGCGTCCTGACGAGTCACCGGGCAGCGGTGTGCGAGCCACGCCACGGGGGAGAGCGCACCGTCGAGGGCCCATGCCTGATCCGCGTCCCACTCGCCGGTCACCGCCAGGATCACCGCGTCGAGGCGCTCCCGGGCACCCAGCAGCTCCAACACCACCTCCGAGCGCGCCGCACCCGACCAACCCGACCGATCGACCCCGGCCGCCGCAGCGACCGCCGACCGAACCCCCGAGAACGGATCAAGACCGAACATGTGTTCGATCATGACATGGGGGTATGACAGCTATCCGGCGAATCGAGCCGGGATCGAGCGGTCTTCCGGCAGGAAATCTCGGAGTGGAGGACCACCTCGCGGGGTGCCTATCCCCTAACTGTCCTTGGTCGTACCCCGGGGTTTCGTCGGGCCTATGCCGAAGGTCGATCGAAACCGCCCCTGTTCGCGTAGCGCGCTCATCAGGCACCGCCTGGCGTCGTAGCCTCACCCGCATGACCGACAGGGCGCGACTCTCTGCCCTCTTGGCGTTCCTCGCGGCCGTAGCCGTGCTGCTCACCCTCGCCGTCGTTCCAGACCCGGGATGCGTCCCCATCCCAACGGGCTACGGATACACCCCTCTCAACGAAGCGCCTTCCGCCTACTGCGACCTGTAGCGGGGGGATGACAGTTACGCTTGCGGAATCGAACACATGTTCGGTACGGTCGCGCGTCCTGTGGGATACGCGGAGCTCCACTGTCACACCAACTTCTCCTTCCTCGACGGCGCCAGCCACCCCGAGGAGCTGGTCGACGAGGCCGTCCGCCTCGGCCTGGCGGCCCTCGCGGTCACCGACCACGACGGCTTCTACGGCATCGTCCGCTTCGCCATCGCCGCCCGCCCGGCCGGCCTCCCCACCGTGTTCGGTGCCGAGCTGGGCCTCCATGGAGCTGGAGCGGCGAGCGAGGTCCGTCGCGGCGATCGCGGATCCCGGTTGCCGAGCGAGCGCGACCATGGAGGCGGAAGAGGGGAGCCGAGCACGCATCTCGTCGTCCTCGCCGAGGGGCCCGTCGGGCACGCCCGCCTGGCCCGGGCGATCAGCCGGGGGCAGCTCGCGGGGGAGAAGGAGGCACCCCGGTTCGACCTCGCGACCCTGGCCGAGGACGCCCGCGCCCCCGTCCACCTCACGCAGAACCGACCGAGCGCGCACAACGACTCGTGGGTGGTGCTCACCGGGTGCCGCCAGGGCGCCGTGCCCCGGGCGCTGCTCGACGGCGGCCCGGCCGCGGCCCGTCACGAGCTCGACCGGCTGGTCGACGCGTTCGGGCGCGACCGCGTGTTCGTCGAGCTGTGGGACCACGGCGACCCGCTCGACCGTCACCGCAACGACGCGCTGGCCACGCTCGCGGGACGAGCCGGGATCGACGTCGTGGTGACCAACAACGTCCACTACGCCACCTCCGCGCAGCGGCCGCTCGCCACTGCGGTCGCGGCGATCCGCGCGGGCTGCTCGCTCGACGAGATGGACGGACGCCTCCCCGCGAGCCCGCTCGCGCACCTGCGCAGCCCGGAGGAGCAGGCCCGGCGGTTCGCGCGCTGGCCCGGCGCGGTGGAGCGCACGGTCGACCTCGCGCGGCGGTGCGCGTTCGACCTCCGCCTCGCCGCACCCGACCTGCCCGCGCTCTCGGTGCCCGACGGCCACACCGACATGTCGTGGCTGCGCGAGCTCACCCGGCGCGGCGCGGCGGTGCGCTACCCGTCCACCCATCCGCAGTACGAGCAGGCCCAACGCCAGATCGCGTACGAGCTCGGCGTGATCGAGCAGCTCGGCTTCCCCGGCTACTTCCTCGTGCTGGTCGACATCGTCGACTTCTGCCGCCGCGAGAACATCTACTGCCAGGGCCGCGGGAGCGCGGCCAACAGCGCGGTCTGCTACGCGCTCGGCGTCACCAAGGCCGACGCCGTCGCGCTCGGGCTGCTGTTCGAGCGGTTCCTCTCGCCCGAGCGCGACGGCCCCCCCGACATCGACCTCGACATCGAGCACCAGCGGCGCGAGGAGGTCATCCAGTACGTCTACGCGAAGTACGGGCGCGACCGTGCCGCGCAGGTGGCCAACGTCATCACCTACCGCGCCCGCAGCGCGATCCGCGAGATGGCGAAGGTGGTGGGCTGCTCACCCGGGCAGGCCGACGCGCTGTCGAAGCAGGTCGACCGTCACCATGGTCGCGCTCGCTCCGAGGCGGGGGACCCGGCTCGGCCCTTTGGGTCGCTCACCGCTCCGGTGCCCGCGCTCGCGCTCGAGCTCGCGTCGCAGGTGCTCGACTACCCCCGACACCTGGGGATCCACTCGGGCGGGATGGTGATGGCCGACCGGCCGCTGGTGGAGTTCTGCCCGATCGAGTGGGCCCGGATGGAGGGCCGGTCCGTCCTCCAGTGGGACAAGGACGACTGCGCGGCCGCGGGGCTGGTGAAGTTCGACCTGCTCGGCCTGGGGATGCTCACGATGCTGCACCTCGCGGTCGACCTCGTGCGCGAGTCCGAGGGCGTCGAGATCGACCTCGCCACCATCCCCCAGGAGGACGAGGTCTACGACCTGCTGTGCGCGGCCGACACGATCGGCGTGTTCCAGGTGGAGAGCCGCGCACAGATGGGCACGCTGCCCCGGCTGCGGCCGCGCACCTTCTACGACCTCGTGGTGGAGGTCGCGCTCATCCGGCCCGGCCCGATCCAGGGCGGCTCGGTGCACCCCTATCTGCGGCGCCGCACCGGCGAGGAGCCGGTCACCTATCCCCACCCTGTGCTCGAGGGCTGCCTCGCGAAGACGCTCGGCGTCCCGCTGTTCCAGGAGCAGCTCATGCAGATCGCGATCGATGCCGCGGGCTTCAGCCCCGGCGAGGCCGACCAGCTCCGCCAGGCGATGGGCTCGAAGCGGTCGCGGGCCCGCATGGCGGTGATGCGCGAGAAGCTCATGGCCGGGATGGCCGCGAAGGGGATCGTGGGGGAGACGGCCGAGGAGATCGCCACGAAGCTGGAGGCGTTCGCCAGCTTCGGCTTCCCCGAGAGCCACTCCGTGAGCTTCGCCTACCTCGTGTACGCGAGCTCGTGGGTGAAGTTGCGTCACCCGGCCGAGTTCGCGTGCGCGTTGCTCAACGCGCAGCCGATGGGCTTCTACTCGCCGCACACGATCGTGCGCGACGCCGTGCGCCACGGCGTGGAGGTGCTCGGTCCGTGCATCGAGCGCTCGCGGCGCGACTGCACGCTCGAGCCGCGCACCGCCGGGGCCGGCCCGGTGGGCACCGCCCGCCCCGGGTGGCACGCGGACCCGTCGACCCACGCGGTGCGGGTGGGGCTGCGCTACGTACGCGGTCTTTCCGACGCGCTGCTCGACCGGATCGACACCGAGCGTGAGCGCGCCCCGTTCGTCGACCTCGAGGACTTCACCCGTCGCGCCGCCGCACCGGTCGACGCGCTGGAGTCGCTGGCCACCGCGGGCGCATTCGCGTGCTTCGACATCGGCCGCCGCGACGCGCTGTGGGCCGCCGGCGCGCTGCGCGACGCGCGCCCGCAGCGTCAGGGCGACGGCGAGGCCCACACGCTTCCAGGCGTGGTCACCGGGGTGGAGGCGCCGCCGCTGCCGGGGATGACCGAGGTGGAGGAGACCGCGGCCGACCTGTGGGCCGTCGGGCTGTCGGCGAGCCGGCACCCCACGGAGTTCGTGCGCGACCGGCTCACCGCGCGCGGTGCGGTCACCGCGGAGGCCCTGCGCACGATCCCCGACCGCACGGTGGTGGAGGTGGGCGGGATCGTCACCCACCGCCAGCAGCCCGAGACGGCCAACGGCGTGGTCTTCCTCAACCTGGAGGACGAGACCGGCCTGGTGAACGTGATCTGCACGGCCGACGTGTGGAAGCGCTTCCGCAAGGTCGCCCGCGGGTCGCCCGCACTCGTGGTCCGCGGCCTGCTCGAGCGCCGCTCCGACGTGGTCAACCTGCTCGCCCGCCGCGTCGAGCCGCTCTCCCTCGCCCCGGCCGACCTCCTCCGCTCCCGCGACTTCCGCTGACCCGTCGCCCCTTTCTCCCCCTTTTGGCGTCACTCGTGCCGCTCTCAGCGGCACGAGTGACGCCAAAACGGGAAGGGGTGGGGGCGGGTGGGTCAGGTGGGGCGGGTGGCGACGCCGTAGACGACGTTGGTCGGGATCTCGGTGATCCGCTCCGCCTCGACGCGCGCCGCGCACGCGGCGCGCACGCGGGCCGCGGCCTCGGGCGCCATCGCGTCGACGGCGCCGCGCAGGCCGCTGCCGAGCACGATCGTCCACCACTCGTCGCCGGAGCGGACCGGGTGCGTCCCGGGAACCGCCTCCGCTGTGATCGTCCCGTCCACGCCGGCCGCGGCGAACAGGTCGCGGAGCCCGTCGGGCTGCTCGAGGCGCGACCAGGCCGGCGGCCCGGTCGGAGCCGCGTCGGCCGGGAGCTCGGCGCGGGCCGCGTCCCAGAACGTCCGCTGCAGCGGCGCGAACAGGTCGGGCCCCCAGGTGGTGATCGCGAGCTGCCCGCCCGGGGCGACCATCCGCCACAGCTCGGCGGTCGCGGCCTCCATGTCGGGCACGAAGAAGATGCCGAACACGCACACCACGGCGTCGAACGCGCCGTCGGGGTAGGGGAGCGCGCGGAAGTCGCCCTCCACGAACTCGGCCTGCTTCAACCCGAGCGCGCCGGCCTTCCCGCGGGCGAGCGCGAGCAGTGGCTCGGCCAAGTCGGCCCCGGTGACCTTCCCCCCGCGTCCCACGGCGATCGCCGCCGGGATCGCGGAGTGGCCGCTGCCGCACGCCACGTCGAGGACCCGCGCGCCCCGGGCCAGGTGCAGCCGTGCGACGGTCTCCGAGCCGATGTGGGCGAAGAACGACAGCGGGTCGTCGTCGAAGTGGTCGGCGGCGGCGCCGAAGGTGGCCTGCCACCGGCGGGCGGCCTCGTCGGCGGTGCGGTTCGGGTCCATCCGGGTAGCCTGGCCGGGCTTCCCGTGCGGTCGCACATCCACGGTGCGCCGCCCCGCCTTTCAGTCCGCGAGCAGGCCATGAGCGAGCCTCCGAGTCACCAATGCAGCGCTTCTCCCGCCTCTGGCGGCGGTTCCTCGCGCTCGTTCGCGCGGACCCGACCGGTGTCCGAGCGGGTTTCGTCGCGCACCTGCTCGCGACCGCGACGGGGCTGGTAGCCGGACTCGTCCTCGGTTCCATCACCGGAACCCTCGAGCTCCTCCCCGGTCTCCTCGTCCTCGTCCCCGCCGCGGTGGGGTTGCGGGGGAACGTGTTCGGCGCGCTCGGGAGCCGGCTCGGCACCCTCGTCGCGACCGGAAACTTCACCCTGTCGCGCCGGCGCGAGACGCCGGTGGGGCAGAACCTCTCCGCGTCGGTCTCGCTCTCGATCGGCGTCTCCCTGCTGCTCGCGGTGATCGCGAAGCTCGTGGCCGAGGCGTTCGGCGTGCAGAACTCGATCAGCGTCGCCGACTTCGTCGTCGTGTCGGTCATCGGCGCGTTGATCCCCACCGCGGTCGTGCTCGGCATCACGGTCGCGATCGCCGCGCTCGGCGTTCGCCGCGAGTGGGACATCGACAACGTGAGCGTCCCGGTGGTCACCGCCGCGGGCGACGTGGTCACGCTGCCGAGCCTGTTCCTCGCGACGTTCCTGGTGAAGGACATCGCGGTGTGGATCCCGGACGTCCTCGCCATCCTGTGTGCGATCGGGGGCATCGCGCTGCTCGTCGTCGCGCTCCGGTCGAAGCTGCCGATGCTGCGGCGGATCTGCGGGGAGTCCCTGCCGTTCCTCGTGGTGGCCGGGCTCGTGAGCACGCTCGCCGGGCTCACGATCCAATCCCGGCTCGGGGCGCTCTCGAAGGACCCCGCCCTGCTCATCGTGATCCCGCCGCTGCTGTCGCTGTCGGGGTCGCTGGCCGGGATCCTCTCGGCCCGGGTCGCGACCAAGCTCCACCTCGGCCTCGTCGACCCGACGCGCGTGGCGTTGGGTCCGGTCGCGCCCGATCTCACCCTCGTGTTCGTGGTCTCGCTGCCGATCTATCTCGTGCTGGGCGTGGCCGCCGACGTCCTGGCCGCGCTGACGGGGCTCGCGAGCCCGGGGGTCATCCAGATGATCGAAGTGGTCATGCTCGCCGGCGTGATGGCCACCGCGGTGACGTGCGTGGTGGCGTACGGCGCCGCGCTCGTGACGTACCGGCTCGGGTGGGACCCCGACAACAATGGGGTCCCGCTCGTCTCTTCCGCATCCGACTTCCTGGGAGCAGTGTCGTTCATGGTGGCGCTGGTTATCCTGGGCCTCTCCTAGGAGCAGGGAGCCGAGCAAGACCGCGAGACGGGGTATCAACGGGTACCCGGATCGCAGCGAGGCAACCCAAGAGAGACGATGGGCGACGACAGACCTCCACGGAATCTCAAGGCGATGCTCTCGGAGTCGAAAGACACCTCCGAGCTCATGGTCGATCTCGCGTACGCCGCGTTGTTCTTCGACGACGAGGCGATGGCCAACGAGGTCCACGAGCTCGAAGAGCGCCTCAGCGACCTCGTGCACGAGATGCGCGAGATCTGCGTCCTCGCGGCGCGGTCGCCGCGCGAGGCCGAGCAGATGTCGAGCGTGCTGCACCTGGTGTCGGCGATCGAGCGGCTGGCCAACGCCGCCGTCGACATCACCCGGGTCGTCACCCACCGCCTCGGGATCCCGCCCGACCTCGTGGCCGACCTCGCCGCGGCCGAGGAGATCTCGCACCGCGTGCGCATCCGGCCCGAGTCCGCGCTGGCGCAACGGCGGCTGTCGGAGGTGGAGCTGCCGGTCGAGGTGGGCATGCGGGTCATGGCGATCCGGCGGGGCAAGGAGTGGCTGATCGACCCCGACGGCGACGACGTCATGGTCGCGGAGGACGTGCTGATCCTGCGCGGCTCGCCCGACGGCATCGACGAGCTCCGTGAGCTCGCCGGCGCCCCGGAGTGGCGGCCGCCGAGCGTGGGCTCCGATCCCACCACCACCGACCTCGACCGCGCCGTCGACACGCTCGTGGAGATGAAGAACATCTCCGAGGTCGCGGTCGGCCTCGCCTACTCGGCGCTGCTGTTCAACGACCAGAGCCTCGCGGCCGAGGTGAGCCACCTCGAGGACCGGCTCGACGAGATGCGCGAGCGCCTCGAGATCTGGGTGCTGCGGAGCGCGGCCGACGAGGTCGACCCGTCCCCGCTGCGCGGGCTGCTGCACCTCGGGGCCGCGGCGGAGGAGATCGGCGACGCCGCGCAGCAGATGGTGTGGCTGGTGGAAGAGGGCGAGGAGATGCACCCGATCGTGGCCATGGCCCTCGGTGACGCCGACGAGGTGATCACCCGGGTGCCGGTCGCGCCGGGCGCCCCGCTCGACGGGCTCACCCTGAAGGACGCGCAGCTCGAGACCGAGACCGGCTTCTACCTGCTTGCGATCCGGCGGGCCGGCCGCTACCTCTACCGGCCGCGGGGCCCCGTGCGCATCGCCGCGGGCGACGAGCTGATCGGCAGCGGTCCCGACGAGGGTCAGCCGCTCCTCGCGCAGCTGTGCGGGTACCGGCTCTTCGAGGACGAGGGCACCGGGGAGATCGAGCTCGTCCCCGTGACCACGGCCAACGGCACCGGCTGAACGCACCCAGGCCCTCCGTGACGACTACCGAGTCCAGGTTCGGGACGCCGCAGCCGCGCGTTCAGACGGCGCTCACCGGGCTCACCGATGCCGAGGTGGCCGAGCGCGTCGCGCAGGGCCTCACCAACGACGCGGGGGAGCGCACCAGCCGCACCTACGGCGAGATCGTCCGGGCCAACGTCTTCACCCGGTTCAACGCCATCCTCGGGTCGATGCTGGTCATCGTGGTGGCCCTGGGCTCCTTCCAGGACGCGCTGTTCGGCATCATCCTCGTCGTCAACTCGGCCATCGGGATCGTGCAGGAGACCCGGGCGAAGCGCACGCTCGACAAGCTCGCGGTGCTCGCGGCCCCGACCGCGCGCGTCGTGCGCGGCGGAACGGCCACGGAGTGCTCGGTCGAGTCGCTCGTGCTCGACGACATCGTCGACCTCCGGACCGGCGACCAGGTGCCGGCCGACGGCATCGTCCGCACTGCGATCGGGCTCGAGATCGACGAGTCGCTGCTCACCGGCGAGGCGGACGCGATCGACAAGGGTCCCGGCGACGAAGCGCTCTCGGGGAGCTTCGTGGTCGCCGGGTCGGGCCGGTTCCAGGCCACGCGGGTCGGCGCCGATGCGTACGCCCGGCGGCTGGCCACCGAGGCGCGGCGCTTCTCGCTCACCCGCTCCGAGCTCATGGACGGCATCAACACGCTGCTGCGCTACATCCAGTATGCGCTGTTCCCCGTCGCCATCGTGCTGCTCCTGCGCCAGCTCGCGAAGGAGAGCACACGCAGCGCGCTGCTGTCGCTCGTGTCGGCCGTCGTGGGCATGGTGCCCGAGGGGCTGGTGCTGCTCACGAGCCTCGCGTTCGGCATCGCCGCGGTCACCCTCGCCCGCCGCAAGGTGCTGGTGCAGGAGCTGCCCGCGGTGGAGGGCCTCGCCCGGGTCGACGTCGTGTGCCTCGACAAGACCGGCACGCTCACCGAGGGCGACGTCGCGTTCGACCAGCTCGAGCGCGTGGGTGACGGTGCCGACCGCGGAGCGGGTGACGGTGACGACCTGGTCGACGCCGCCCTCGGCGCGCTGGCCGACGACGAGAACCGCAACGCCACGCTCAAGGCGATCGGCGACGCGTTCCCGGCACCCTCGGGATGGGCCCGGACCGGGGCGGTGCCGTTCTCGTCGGCCCGCAAGTGGTCGGCCGCGGGCTTCGACGGCCACGGCTCGTGGGTGATCGGGGCGCCGGAGATGATCCTCGCCGACCCGACCGTCCCGGCGCGCCGGCGGGCCGACGCGCTGGCGGCGGAGGGGCGCCGGGTGCTGCTGCTCGCCCACGCCGACGCCGCGCTC
>JBAZYX010000128.1:0-9406 GCA_041659105.1 Acidimicrobiia bacterium | reverse complement strand
GCGGCCGCCGAAGCCCGCGGGCCCGCCGCTCGTGTCGTAGATCGGGAACATCAGCCGGGCCCGGAACTGGTCCTGGAGCTTGTTGGCGCGGTTGACGAACGCAAGGCCCGCGCCCACGAGGTCGTCGCGCTTGTAGCCCTTCTGCTGGAGGACGCGGCTGAGCTGGTCCCAGTCGTCGGGCGCCCAGCCGAGCTTGAACCGGCGCACGGCGTCGCCGTCGAACCCGCGACCCCGCAGGTACTTGCGTGCGGCTCCCGCGTCGGGCGACTCGAGGAGCAGCCGGTGGTACTCGTCGATCGCCGCGCCGACCGCTTCGGAGAGCTTCGCGTTGCGCGACTTGTTCTCGCCCGTGCGCTTGTCGTCGTAGCGGAGCGTGATGCCCGCTTTCGCCGCGAGCCGCTCGACCGCCTCCACGAAGTCGAGGTGCTCCATCTCGCGCACGAACGTGATCGCGTCTCCCGAGGCCTGGCAGCCGAAGCACTTGTAGAGCCCCATCTCGGGGTTCACGTAGAACGACGGGGTCTTCTCCTGGTGGAACGGGCAGAGACCGCGGTAGCGCGTGCCCACGCGCTTGAGCGCGAGCTGCTCGCCGATGAGCGCGATGATGTCGGTCGACTCCCTGACCCGCACCACGTCCTCGTCGAGGATTCCCATTCCGCGGGCGAGGCTAGACCCCGCGGGGAAGGTCGTCCGGGCGCCAGCCGAGCAGCTCGACGCCGAGCCCGAGGGCGAAGCGGTCGGTCATGCCGGAGACGTAGTGGACCGCCATCGCCGCGGCGGCGTCGGACCCCGGCTCGGGCACCGGACCGTCGCGGCCGGCCTCGGGGAGGCGGTGCGGCGCGTCGGCGAAGTGGTCGACCAGGCCACGCAGGAGCCGGATCACCTTCTCGGCCTGCCGGCGCGACGCCGGCCGCAGGTAGATGCGCTCGAAGTTGAACGCCCGGAAGTCGGCCAGCGCACCCGCGGCCGGCTCGGTCATGCCCACGTGACCCGTGCGCTCGATCGCCTCGAGCACCGCGAGCACGAAGGCGCCGATCTGCTCCGAGGACCGCGTGCCCACGACGTCGCGCACCGACGCGGGCAGGTCGCTCGGGACGAGGATCCCGGCACGCACGGCGTCCTGGAAGTCGTGGCAGACGTAGGCGATGCGGTCGGCCCAGGCCACGACCTCTCCCTCCGGCGTGGCCGGGGGTGGGCGGCGCCACGAGTGGTTGCGCACGCCGTCGAGCGTCTCGCGGCAGAGGTTGAGCTCGGCGAGCGTGACGTCGGCGCCGTAGACCGCGTGGTCGTACCCGGTGTGGGGCAGGTAGGGCGAGAACGCGTCCTCCGACGCGTGCCCGGCGGGGCCGTGGCCGCAGTCGTGCGCGAGCGCGATCGCCTCGGTGAGCGGGAGGCAGAGGTTGGCCGCCCGGGCGATGCCGGTGGCCACCTGGGCCACCTCCACCGCGTGGGTGAGGCGGGTGCGGAGGTGATCGTCCTCGGGAGCGATGAACACCTGGCACTTGCCGGCCAGGCGCCGCCACGGGCGGGAGTGCTTCACGCGGTCGAGGTCGCGCTCGAAGCAGAGGCGGTACGGATCGGGCGCCTCGGGGCGCAGCCGCTCCCCCGCGCCGACCGGCCGGGTGGCCCCGGGCGCGAGCTCCTCCGCGAGCCGGGCCTCCCGGTCCTCACGGGTGAGCAGCCCCGCGCCGACGAAGGCGTCGGCCCCGAGGTGGGCGCGCCGGACGACGACCTCGGTGTCGAGTCCGACCGTCGGCTCCACAACCCGGAGAGGCTCTGCGCTCATGCTCCGACCGTACCGGGCGGGTGTGACGCTCATCCGCTACCGGTACCGGCGCGCGCCGGTGAGCGCGGCGGGACCGAGGAGGTACGCGGTCCCCGATGGCGTCGATCGCTTCACGCACTTCCCCGCGACGACCGCCGCCGCACCCATCACACGCCGACCAAGTGACGCTGCGCCACACATGTTGGGGGGCAGCGTCCCTCGTTCGGAAGCAGGTCGAGCCGGCTACGCGGTGGTGCCCGGGCCGCCGGCGCCGAGGGCGGCGTGGGCGGCGGCGAGGCGGGCGATCGGCACACGGTAGGGCGAGCACGACACGTAGTCGAGGCCGACCTCGTGGCAGAACGCGACCGAGGCCGGGTCACCACCGTGCTCGCCGCAGATGCCGAGCTTGAGGTCGGGACGGCGCTCCCGACCGAGCCGCACCGCCATGCGCACGAGGGCGCCGACCCCTTCGAAGTCGATCGTCTCGAACGGGTTGTGCGCCAGCAGGTGCTCCTCGAGGTACACCGGCATGAACCGACCCTCGATGTCGTCGCGGGAGAACCCGAACGTCATCTGGGTGAGGTCGTTGGTGCCGAACGAGAAGAACTCCGCCACGTCGGCGATCTCGTCGGCCACGATCGCGGCGCGCGGCGTCTCGATCATGGTGCCGACCGCGTAGTCGACCCCGCCGATCTCGTTCGCCGCGCCGAAGGTGGACTCGGCCACCTCGCGCACCCAGCTCACGGCCAGCGCGAGCTCGGGCTTCGAGACCGTGAGCGGGATCATGATCTCGACCTTGGGGTGACCACCCTGGAGCTTGCGCTCGATCGCAGCCTCGAGCAGCGCCCGGACCTGCATCTTGTACAGCTCGGGCTTGAGGATCCCGAGGCGCACGCCCCGGGTGCCGAGCATCGGGTTGGCTTCCTTCCAGTGCTCCGCCGCGGCGAGGAGCACCTGTCCGGCGTCGTCGAGCTCGCCCTTCGCCTTCTTGACGAGCAGCTCCTCGATGTCGGGGAGGAACTCGTGCAGCGGCGGGTCGAGCAGGCGCACGGTGACGGGCAGACCGTCCATCGCCTCGAGGATCCCGAGGAAGTCGCTGCGCTGGTACTCGGCCAGCTCCTTGAGCACCTCGTGCTCCTCGGCCGCGTCGGCGGCGAGGATGAAGCGCTGGACCAGGTGCAGCCGGTCACCGAGGAACATGTGCTCCGTGCGGCAGAGGCCGATGCCCTCCGCCCCGAAGTCACGTGCCACCTGGGCGTCGTGCGGCAGGTCGGCGTTGGTGCGGATCCCGAGGGTGCGGAACTCGTCGGCCCAGGACAGGATGATCCCGAACGGGCCGGTGGGCTCGGGCGTGATCACCGGCACCGAACCGACCACCACCTCACCGGTGGTGCCGTTGATGGAGATCACGTCGCCCTCGCGGATGACGGTCGCGCCCACGCGGAACTCGCGCTTCTCGATGCTGATGTCGAGCTCGGACGCGCCGCACACGGCCGGCGTGCCCATGCCCCGGGCCACCACGGCCGCGTGGCTCACGAGCCCACCGCGCGACGTGAGGATGCCCTCGGCCGCGATCATGCCGTGGAGGTCGTCGGGAGAGGTCTCCGGGCGGACGAGGATGACCCGCTCCCCTTCCTCGTGCTTCGCCTCGGCGTCGTCGGCGGTGAAGTACACCTTGCCCACGGCGGCACCCGGCGACGCGTTGAGACCCTTGGCCAGCGCGGTGTACTTCGCGTCGGGGTCGAACTGCGGGTGGAGCATCTGGTCGAGCTGCGCGGGCTGCACGCGGAGCACGGCCTCGCGCTTGTCGATGAGGCCCTCCTCCTGCATCTCCACCGCCATGCGCAGCGCCGCGGCCGCGGTGCGCTTGCCCACGCGGGTCTGGAGGATGAAGAGGCGACCCTGCTCGATCGTGAACTCGATGTCGCACATGTCGCGGTAGTGGTTCTGGAGCTGGTCCATCACCGCGAGGAGCTGCACGTGGCACTCGGGGAAGTGGTTGGCCATCGCGTCGAGCGGCTCGGTGGTGCGGATGCCGGCCACGACATCTTCGCCCTGCGCGTTCGCGAGGAAGTCGCCGTACGCGCGGTTCTCGCCAGTGGCGGGGTCGCGGGTGAACGCGACGCCCGTGCCGGAGTCCTCGCCCTTGTTGCCGAACGCCATCGTCTGCACGTTGACCGCGGTGCCGAGGTCGTCGGGGATGTTCTCGAGCTTGCGGTAGTCCTTCGCGCGGCGACCGTTCCACGACTTGAACACGGCCTCGACCGCGAACGCGAGCTGCGCGGTGGGCTCCTGCGGGAACTCGATCCCGGCCTGCTCGCGGACGATGCCCTTGAACGTCTCGACGAGCCCGCGCAGGTCCTCCGCGCTCAGCTCGGGGTCGGTGGCGACACCGCGCTCCTGGCGCAGCGCCTCGATCGCGTGCTCGAACGCGTCACCCGGGATGTCGAGGACGATCTTGCCGAACATCTGCACGAACCGGCGGTAGGAGTCGAACGCGAAGCGCTCGTTGCCGGTCTGCTTGGCCAGGCCCTGCACCGAGGTGTCGTTGAGACCGAGGTTGAGGACGGTGTCCATCATCCCCGGCATCGAGAACGCGGCGCCCGAGCGGACGGAGACCAGGAGCGGGTCGTCGACGTCGCCGAGCGTCTTTCCCATCTTCGCCTCGAGCGCCCGCAGCGCCGCCGCGACCTCGTCCATCAGGCCCTCGGGCATGGCGTCGTGCATGGCCATGTACACCTTGCAGGCCTCGGTGGTGATCGTGAAGCCAGGGGGCACCGGGAGCCCGAGGTTGGTCATCTCGGCCAGGTTCGCTCCCTTGCCACCGAGGAGGAACTTCTGGTCCCGGTTGCCCTCCTCGAAGGCGTAGACGTACTTCACAGTGATCTCCCGATCTCGCGTGCGTAGAGGAACCGAACGAGCCTACTGATCACGTTCGGGGCCCCGCGGATTGTTCGGACGGCCGTCTACGGAGACGTTCAGGCCGCTTCGACCTTGCGGGTGGGCTTGTACCGGGCCACGACCACCACCGTCTTGGCCAGCCGGTCGGCCAGCGACAGCTGGTCACGCCCCATGGCGTAGGACAGCCCGAAGAAGAGCGACAGGAACGCGCCCATCTGGAACAGCACCGGGATCGCCACCATCGGCACCATGTAGCGGCGGATCACCTGGGAGACCGTCGGCAGGTTGCCCGTCTCTCGGTCGACCGTCATCACGAAGGTGAACCGCTTGCCCAGCGTCTGCCCGGTGCGCAGCGTGGGGATCGCGAACAGCACCACGATCCAGAACTCGACCCAGCCCATGAACGTGAGGACCCCGGGAAGACCGGTGTCGGCGCCCGTGATCTGGTACGTGACCGTGATCGAGGCGAGGAACAGGGCCAGCATCGTGACGACGTCGATCATCGAGGCCGTGAGCCGGCGCCCCAGGGTCGGCTGCTCGAGGAAGTCGGGGATGTTGGAGAAGAGCGTCTTGCGGTCGACCGGTCCGGGCGCGAGCTCCTCGTCGAGCACCTCCACGTCCACCACGTCGTCGTCCTCGTCGACCACCTCGGCGTCAGCGGCGTCGACGAGCTCGACGGCACCGCGGTGGTTCACGCCGATCTCCTCGTCGTAGCGCTGGCGCTGGATCGGGTCGCTCAGCACCTGCCAGGCGCGCCGCACCGCGGCGACCTCCTCGGTGTCGCCCGTACCCTGCGCCGCGTCGAGCGCGCCGACGTACGCGGCCTTGAGGTCGGCCTTGGAATCCTGGGGCTCGGCCCCGATGACGTCGTAGTGCGTGCGGTCGGACAACGTGCTCACCCCAGCCGTTCGTGCAGCAGCGGGAGCAGCTCCGGGATTGCCACGCGCTCCTGCTTCATCGTGTCGCGGTCGCGCACCGTGACCGCCCGGTCGTCGAGCGAGTCGAAGTCGATCGTGACGCACAACGGCGTGCCCACTTCGTCCTGGCGGCGGTACCGCTTGCCGATCGAGCCCGCGAGGTCGACGTCGATCATGAAGTGCTTCCGCAGCGAGCCGGCGATCTCGTCGGCGAGCGGCACGAGCTGCTCGTTCTTCGACAGCGGCAGCACCGCGACCTTGATCGGCGCGAGCCGCGGGTCGAGCCGGAGCAGCACCCGCTTGTCGGTGCCGCCCTTCGCGTCGGGCACCTCTTCCTCCTCGTACGCGGCGAGGAGGAAGGCGAGCGTGGCGCGGTCGGCGCCGGCGGCCGGCTCGATCACGTGCGGGATGTACCGGCGGTCGTTCTCCTGGTCGAAGTACGACAGGTCCTGGCCCGAGAACTCCGAGTGCTGCGTGAGGTCGTAGTCGGTGCGGTTGGCGATGCCCTCGAGCTCGCCCCAGCCCCACGGGTACATGAACTCCACGTCGGCCGTGCCCGTGGAGTAGTGCGAGAGCTCGCTCTCCTCGTGCGGACGGAGGCGGAGCCGGTCGTCGGGGATGCCGAGGTCGCGGTACCAGGTCATGCGCTCCTGGCACCAGTACTCGAACCACTTCGCACCCTCTTCGGGCGGCACGAAGAACTCCATCTCCATCTGCTCGAACTCGCGCGTGCGGTAGATGAAGTTGCCCGGCGTGATCTCGTTGCGGAACGACTTCCCGATCTGCGCGATGCCGAACGGCGGCTTCTTGCGGGTGGTCGTCTGCACGTTGGCGAAGTTGACGAAGATGCCCTGGGCCGTCTCGGGCCGGAGGTACGCGATCGACGCGTCGTCCTCGACCGGGCCGACGAACGTCTTGAACATCAGGTTGAACTGGCGGGCCTCGGTGAACGAGTCCTTCGCGCCGCAGTTGGGACAGGCCCCGGAGTCGGGCAGCTGGTCGGCCCGGAACCGCTCCTTGCAGCTGCGGCAGTCGACCAGGGGGTCGGTGAAGGTGGCCACGTGGCCACTCGCCTCCCACACCTTCGGGGCCATGAGGATGGCGGCGTCGAGGCCGACGATGTCGTCGCGCAGCTGCACCATCGACCGCCACCAGGCGTCCTTGACGTTGCGCTTGAGCAGCACGCCGAGGGGGCCGTAGTCCCAGGTGCTGCGGAAGCCGCCGTAGACCTCGCTCGACGGGAAGACGAGCCCCCGGCGCTTGGCGAGGTTGACGACGCGATCCATCTGGTCGGACTTGGCCATGAGGGGAACGATGCTACCTGTGGCCCCCCGATGCTCTCGGGCGCAGGGACCGGCCCCGCGCCGCGATCAGAGCAGGGACGCGCTGCGCAGGCGACGCTCGGAGTGGTACTCGAGCGTGGCGATGGCGAGGCGCTCGACCTCGCCGAGCACGCGGTCGTCGGGCGGCTCGGCGAGCACCCGGCCGAGGTCGCCGCCCACGATCCGCGCGATCACGTCGGCGCTCTCGGGCTTGATCGGCCGGCCGCCCAGGACGCACGCGCCACAGAGCACGCCACCGTCGCTCAGATCCCACGCCGGGAACGGCCCCTCGCCGCCGCAGCGGGCACAGGCGTCGACCACCGGGTGGAAGCCCTCGAGCGACAGCAGCTTCCAGAAGAACGCGGTGCTGACCACCGGCGACGGGTGCTCGGCCAGCGTGCGCAGGGCCCGCTCCAGCATCCGGTACAGCGCGGGGTTGGCCTCCCGCTCGAGCGAGACCTGGTCGACCGCCTCCAGCATCGACACCGCGTGGGTGAGGCAGCCGTAGTGCTCCCGCAGGGCGCGGTTGGCGTCGATCGTCTCCGCCTGGGTGACGATGTCGAGCTCGCGGCCCCGGTAGCACTGGAAGGCGACGTGGCTCATGGGCTCGAGCCGGGCCCCGAACTTCGACGCGGTCTTGCGGATCCCCTTCGCCACCGCCCGGACCTTGCCGTTGCCCTGGGTCATGAACGTGACGATGCGGTCGGCCTCGCCCAGCTTGATCGAGCGGAGCACCACACCCTGGTCTCGATACAGCCCGCTCACACCTGCAGTGTAACTACACCCCTGTAACCCACCCTCGACCCGCGTTCAGGTCAGGTCAGGTCAGGTCGTCGATCAGGACCGAATGGCCTTTCGTTGTGCACTGCGTTCCCCTGGAGGGCACAGGTTGCACAACGAACGGCTGACGCAGGTCGTGTCGAGGGTGGGACGTCGGTGGCTCCGCCCGCAGGTGGGGCTGTCGCCGCACCCCGCCCGACGGACGTCCGCCGGGCGGTGCACCACCGTCGAACGCGAGCCGACGCGGCGCAGGGGCCCCGCCGAGGACGGAGGTGCCGGCGGTCCACCCGGTCCCGGAGCGAACGGGCCGAGTCAGTACGCGTTCGGGTCGCGCTGGACGGCGTCCGGCACCTCGTGGCGGAAGAGCGCGGACGCGTTGGCCCAGGTGATGCGCTGCACGGCGTCGTCGGGGAGGCCGGCGAGGTGCTCGCGCAGCATCTGCTGGGTGTTCGGCCAGGTGGAGTCGGCGTGCGGGTAGTCGGACTCGACCATCACGTTGCCCATCCCCATCACGTCGAGCTGCCGGTACGCCGACGGGTCGTCGATCGCGCAGAACCAGAAGTTGCGGCGGAACACGTCGGCGGGCGAGTCGGGCACGTCGTTCCAGGTGCCGTACATCGCGTCGTACATGCGCACGTGCTCGAGCCGGTCGATCAGCCCGGCGACCCAGCCGATGCCGCCCTCGGACAGGCAGATCCTGATGTTCGGGAAGCGCACCGGGATCAACGAGTAGAGCCAGTCGACCGCGGCGAACATCGCGTAGCCGAAGAACAGCACACCCACGGTGTCGCTCGGCGCGTCGGGCGAGGTGGCGGGCGACGTGCCCGACGAGCCGACGTGCAGGCACACGACCGTCTCGGTCTCCTCGCACGCGCGCATCAGCGGGTCCCAGTAGCCCGAGTGCAGCGTCGGCAGCCCCAGCAGGTGCGGGGCCTCCGAGAAGGTCATCGCCTTGAACCCGCGCTCGGCGTTTCGGCGCACCTCGGCCGCGCCCACCTCGGGGTCCAGCATCCACGGGAGCTGCAGCGGGATGATGCGCTCGGGCGCGTACGCGGCCCACTCCTCGAGGTGCCAGTCGTTCCACGCGCGCACGCAGGCGAGCGCGAGATCGGGGTCGCTGGTGACCTGCTGCAGGCGCTGCCCGGCGAACCCGGGAAGGAACGACGGGAAGTTCAGCGACGCGAACACACCGTTGAGGTCCATGTCGTGGACGCGCGCCGCGATGTCCCACGTGCCCCGGCGCATCTCGTCGAAGCGGGTGGGGTCGAAGCTGTACTCGTCGACCGGACGGCCGACCACCGCGTTGAAGCCGACGTTGGGCAGCAGCTCGCCGTCGTAGAGCCACATCTCGCGCCCGTCCTCGACCTCGACGATGCGCGGCGCGCGCTCGGCGAACGCGGCGGGGACCCGACCCTCGAACGTGTGGCGCGGCTCCACCACGTGGTCGTCGCACGAGACCACGGTGAACGAGCGATCGGACCGGGGTGGGTCGGGCAGGAGCGTGACCTTGCCCTTCACGTTGCGGGTGAACCCCGCGTTCTGGCTCAGGTCGTCGAGGGAGATCGCCACGAGAGGAGCGTAGCGAGCGTCCCGAGGTCGAGATCGGTGACGCGATGACCGGTTCGTGGATCAGCGAGCGGAGCGACCCGGGGCAAGGAGCGTAGCGAGCGTCCCGAGGTCGAGATCCGTGACGCGATGACCGGCTCGTGGATCAGCGAGCG
>JBAZYX010000127.1:0-9626 GCA_041659105.1 Acidimicrobiia bacterium | reverse complement strand
CGACCTTCCCGGCGATGTCCATGCGTGATTGCTCCCTTCGCAGGGACACTCTCCCACCCGGTCGAGAACGCGTTCCAGTTCCGCTGCCTACGATTCCCCTGTGGCGGATCCCCAGCTCAAGTTCGTGCAGGCCGGCGACATCCCGTTCACCGAGGTCGTGGCCCAGCTCCACGGCGACCGGCGGGCGTCGGTCCACATCAAGTTCCTCGAGTGGACCCCCGAGCGGATGGTCGCGTACACCCGCTACGACCCGGGCCTGGTGCTCGAGCGCCACGGCCACTCGAGTGACCACCTCGTGTTCGTCCTCGAGGGTGAGCTCGCCGTGGGCGACCGCGCGTGCACGCCGGGGACCCTGATCGTGCTCGAGCGGGGGGCGGTGTTCGGACCGCTCGTCGCCGGGCCCGAGGGCGTGACGTTCCTCGAGCACCACGCGGGCGACGTCACGCCGGTGCCGGTCGACAAGGAGGGCTACCGGGCGATGCTCGCGGAGCTCGGGATCGAGCGGTTGGCGAACCTCGAGTTCGTGCGGCCCCCGGGTGCGCCGCCGAGCGACCTGGGCGAAGGCGACCGCTGGAGCTGAGTCGGCTTCAACCGAGCTCGCACCGGTAGCAGTTCGTCTCGCGGAGCTCGAAGCCCAACGACAGGTACATCGCGTTCGCCTCGCGACGCGCCGGCCGCGACGTCAGGTCGACGTGGTCGAGACCATCGGCCCGCGCCCGCGCCAGCAACGTCTCGGTGAGCCGCTTCCCGATGCCGAGACCTCGCGCCGCCTCGTCCACCACGACGTCTTCGATGAATCCGAAGGAGCCACACAGCGTCCGACACCGCACCAGCACGGCCACCCCCACCACGGTTCCATCGAGGCGGGCGATCACGACGTGCGTCGACGGCTCGGACACCACGGACCGGAGTCGGTCCGCCGTCAGCGTCGGCGCGTTGGCCGAGAGCTGCGGCAGGAGCCGGCCGAGCGCGTCCCGCACCGACTCGTCGTCCCGATCCAGCGCTTCGACCCGGATCGTGCTCATTCCGCGTCGGCGGCGAAGCCGGCGGCGACGTTCGCCTCGTGGAACTGGCGCATGGCCTCGTCGAGGTCGAACGGACGCTCGACCCGGTCGCCGGGACCCCATTGGCTTCGCGGCTGGGTCAGGAAGTCGCCGCCGTACACGTGGATCGCGCCGGTCAACGCGTTCGTCGGATTCGAGACCGCGTGGATCGTGGCGTCGCCGAGCACGACGACGTCACCGACGTCGAGGTGACGGCCGTTGCTCTCCACGAGCGATCCGCCGGGACCCCGGCGGTAGAACTCGTTGTCCTCCGCGCCCCGGTAGACCGCGATCACCGCCCACATGCGGTGGTCGTGGGGCATGAGCCGCATCCCGGGGGCCCAGGCGGCGTCGATGGCCGTGAGGTCCGGTTGGTGGAGGAGGAGCCGGATCCCACCCTCTCGGGGCCGCAGCGTCTCGGCGATCTCCTGCGGACGCGCTACCGCACGGGTCAGGACGTCTCGTACCGCGAGCTGCGGTGACGACTCCCGGAGTGCCGCCTGGAGTTCGCCGAAGAGCCCGTCGAGGTCGAACACACACCCAGTATCGAACCGCGTGCGTCACCCGGCAAGGGCTGCCACGCGCGCACGTCTCGCGCCCGATTCACCGCACGGACCGGCCGATGAGGCGGGCGACGCGGGCGAGCTCGCCGGCGAGGCGCTCGGCCGTGGCGCGGTAGACCTCGACCGACTCCCCCGCCGGGTCGGGCACCTCGTCCTGGGGGTGACCGGGTACGCGCGCGTCGGGCCGCAGCGCCGCGATCCGCGCCGCCCAGGCGGCGATCGGCTCGTCGGCCGCGCGCGGCTCGGCCGCGTTCCCCAGCCGGGCCAGCTCACCGGGGAGGAACACGCGGTCCTTGGCGTCGGGCGCGTGGGTGACCGAGGACCACACGTGCGCGCGCGTCATGCCGAGCACGAGGTCGGCGTCGCGCACCATCGCGGGATCCAGACGGCGGCTCGAGTGAGCGGAGAGGTCGATCCCGCGCTCGGCCATCGCGGCCCGGGCGCCGTCGCTCGCGCCGCCGCGCCACGCGAGGGTGCCGGCGGAGTGCACCCGGGCGTCGATCCCGAGCTGCTCGAGCTCGGCGCGCAGCAGCGCCTCGGCCATGGGCGAGCGACAGGTGTTGCCGGTGCAGACCACGAGGATGTCGATGACGCGGGAGTGTACGGTCCGCCACCTCACGACCGTGAAGGAGCTGTGCCATGGCCGGACCGCTCGAAGGCATCCGCGTGATCGAGCTCGGCGTGTGGGTCGCCGGCCCGGCCGCCGGCGGCATCCTCGCCGACTGGGGCGCCGACGTGGTCAAGATCGAGCCGCCCACCGGCGACCCCGCGCGCCAGTTCGCCGGGATGCTGGGCGGCGACCTCCCGATCAACCCTCCGTTCGAGCTGGACAACCGCTCGAAGCGGAGCATCGTCGTCGACCTCGCCACCGACGAGGGCCACCGGGTCGCCCTCGAGCTGCTCGCCGGGGCCGATGTGTTCGTCACCAACATCCGCATGGACGCGCTCGAGCGCCTCGGCCTCGACGCCGACACCGTCCTCGCGCGCAACCCGCACCTCGTCTACGGGATCATCACCGGCCTCGGGCTCGAGGGCGACGAGCGCGACCGCGCCGCATACGACGTCGGCGCGTTCTGGGCCCGGTCGGGGATCGCGTCGGTGCTCACGCCGCCCGGCGGCTCGCCCCCGTTCCAACGCGGCGGCATGGGCGACCACGGCGTGGCGATGGACCTCGCCGGCGCGATCTGCGCGGCGCTCGTGGCGCGCGACCGCCCCGGTGGCACCGGAACCGGCCAGCTCGTGGCCACGTCGTTGTTGCGCCACGGGATGTACACGATCGGGTTCGACATCAACACCCACCTGCGGATGGGCGTCCCGATCGGGATCGGCGGCCACGAGGTCATGGCCAACCCGGCGATGAACTGGTACCGCACGAGCGACGACTCCTTCGTCTGGCTCATCGGGCTCGAGGGCGATCGCCACTGGCCCGGTCTGTGCCGCGCGGTCGACCACCCGGAGTGGATCGACGACCCGCGCTTCCACGACGCCGCGTCACGCCGCACCAACGTGCGCGAGATGATCGCGGAGTTCGACGCGGTGTTCGCCACGCGCACGCGCGCCGAGTGGGGCGAGGCCTTCGACCGCGAGGACGTGTGGTGGGCGCCGGTGCAGACCACCGAGGAGGTGCTCGCCGACCCGCAGGCCTGGGCCGGCAACGCGTTCCTCGAGGTCCCCGACGGGCCGAGCGTGGCGATGATGGTCAACTCGCCGTGCGACTTCGTGGGCACGCCGACCGCGGCGCGGAGCATGCCGCCGGAGCTGGGCCAGCACACCGACGAGGTGCTCGCCGAGCTGGGCAAGGAGCCGGGCGACATCGCCCACCTCCGCCGAACGGGCGCGGTGATCTAGACGCGGTGACCCCGGGAGGCGTCCCGCCGTCAGTGCTTCGGCGCGTCGGGGCCCCAGAACGCGGTCCACGTGGGCCACGCGTCGGGGAGCTCGCCCCAGCCGGAGTGCTGCTCGGGCCAGTTGGCGGGCGCCAGGCCGAGCGGGTTGGTGCCGACGTCGCGGCCGTACCAGAGCAGGTGGCGGCGCCGGACGAAGAACCAGTGGCCCTTCCGGCGCTCGTAGGCGTCGCGGTACTGGATCGCCTGCACCACCCACCGGTCGCCCACCTGGATCTCGCCCCGGCAGTAGACGACGCCGCGCGCGTTGTCGGGGTCGTCGAACTCGATCACGTGGGTGCCCACGTTGAGGATCGTGACGCCGACGTCGCGTAGGGATCGCTCGAAGAACTGCTTCAGCGCGTCTCGGCCGACGAGGTCGCGGCCGACCTGCACATCCTCGACGAACAGCGCGACCAGCGCGTCCAGGTCGCGCGCGTCGGTGGCCACCGCGTACCGTGCCGCCAGCTGGCCGATCTCCTCGTACGCGAGGAGCCGCTCGACGAGTGCGTCGTTCTTGGCCATCAGGCGAGCACCTCCCGGACGATGGCCTCACCGCGCGCGGTGTCTTCCTGCAGGAAGAAGTGGCCGCCGTCGATGGTATGCAGCTCCGTCCCGGCCGTGTCGGCCTGGTCCTGGAACCACGGCTTCGGCAGGTACGAGGTGGAGCCGTGGAACACGGACAGCCGCCCGCGCATCTCCGGGAGGTGGTCGAACGCGACGGCCGAGCCGATGGCCTCGGCCGACACCTCGTAGATCGCGGCCTCGGTCTCCGGGGCGCACGCGAGCTCGACCTCCCCGTCGACGCGGTCGAAGAACCCGTAGCGCAGGTACGCGTCGAGCGCCTCGGGGGCGACGACGTCGAACGGCGGACGGCCGGCGTAGCGCGCACGCGCCGACTCCCGGTCGGGCCAGACGGCGCGTCGCGCGCGCGTCATGTCGGCCATGGCGTTGCCGGTCCCGCCCTCGCCCGGCGCCGAGCCCCGGGCGAACGTCTCGGTGTGGAACGCGATCCCCTCGCAGAGCACGAGGTGGCGCATCGAGCCGGGCCGCAGCCGGTCGACCACCGCGCCCACCCCGCCTCCGAGCGACTCCCCGAGTGCGCTGAACGTTTCGACGCCCAGCGCGTCGAGCACGGCGACCACGTCGGCGGCCATCGGCACGAACGCGAGCCCGGCGCGCGAGTGCGGCGGCTCGGAGCCGCCGTGCCCGCGCAGGTCGACGCCGATCACGCGGAACGTGTCGGTCAGCCGGCGCGCGAGTGGGTCGAAGAACCCCGCGCAGAGCCCGTTGGGATGCAGGAGCAGCAGCGTCTCCCCCACGCCGCCCCAGTCGAGGGCGACGTGGCGGAGTCCGTCGTGCTCGACGACGACCGGCTGCGGTGCGGCGGAGATGGCGGCTACACCGGCTCCGCGGCGAGGATCGCGCCGAGCTTGAGCAGCTGCGGAGTGGTGCCGCCGAGCGTGAGCTCGAGCTTCTTCGCGAGCAGGAAGTAGCGGTGCAAGGGGTAGTCCTTGTCGACGCCCATGCCCCCGTGCAGGTGCTGCGCGGCGTGCACGACGCGCTGGCCGCCCTCGGCCGCCCAGAACTTCGCGACCGCGACCTCGGCCGTGGCCGGCAATCCCTCGGACAGCCGCCAGATCGCCTGCCACGAGGTGAGCCGGATGGCCTCGGTGTCGATGTACGCGTCGGCCGCCCGCTGCCCGACCGCCTGGAACGTGGCGATCACGCGGTCGAACTGCTCGCGCGTCTTCGTGTACTCGGCGGTCATCCGCAAGGCTTCCTCGCACACGCCGATGGCGACCGCGCACTGCGCCGCGGTGGCGCGCTCGACGATCCACGCGAGATTCGTCGTGCCGTCGGCGAAGTCGCCGAGCACGTCGGCGTCGTGCACGCGCACGCCCGCGAGCGTGAGCCGGGCCTCGGGGTCGAAGTTCGTCGTGTCCTGGCGATCGAGCGTGACGCCGTCCGCCTCGACGTCGACGAGGGCGAGGACGATGCCGCCACCGTCGGCGGCCGCGGGGACGAGGATCCGGCTCGCGATCATCCCCGCGGGGATGCAGTCCTTCACCCCGTCGAGGACCCAGCCCGCCTCGTCACGGTGCGCGACCGTGCTGGGCGCGAGCGGGTCGGAGCCGAACTCGACCAGCGCCGCGGTGAGGATGGTGTCGCCCGAGACGAGCCCCGGCAGGTGTGCCGCCTGCTGGGCCTCGGTGCCGAGCTGGGCGATCGGCAGCCCGCCGAGCACGACCGCAGCGAGGAACGGGACGGGCGCGACGGTCCGGCCCACTTGTTCCAGCACGAGCGCGGCCTCGAGGAAGCCGTAGCCGAGGCCGCCATGGGCCTCGGGGACCGCGACGCCGACGAGGCCGGCCGCGGCGAGCTGGGCCCAGAGATCGCGGTCGAAGTGGTCGGTCCCCGCGTCGATCTCCTTCAGGCGCTCGATCGAGAGCTCACCCTCGAGGATCTGCTTCGCGAGGTTCTGGAGGTCCTGCTGCTCTTCGGAGAAGGAAAAATCCATCGCTATTGCCTCACTCGCTCGCCGGGACGGACAGAGTTCTTCATTGCTTCCCTACTTCGTGACCGCTCGTTCGGCTGTTCCACTCGCTGCGCTCGTTCCCCCTCATCGCGGGGCCAACGGCATGCCGAGACCGAACACCGCGATGAGATCGCGCTGGATCTCGTTGGTGCCGCCCCCGAACGTGAGGATGATGAGGCCGCGGTACTGGTGCTCGAGCCGGGCCTGCAGCTCGACGCCGGGCGCGTCGTCGCGCAGGTACGCGCGTTCGCCCAGGATCTCCATGAGCATCCGGAACGCCTCGATGTAGAACTCGGTACCGAACACCTTGGTGGCCGACGCGTCGGCCGGGTGCAGGTCGCCCTTGGTGGACGCCCACGCGATCTTCCAGTTGATGAGGCGCAGGAACTCGAGCCGGGCGTACACCCGCGCGAGCGAGAGCTGGACCCACTCCTGGTCGATCACGCGCCGGCCGTCGGGGAGCTTGGTGTTCTGCGCCCACTCGCGCACGTCGGTGAGGGAGCGCTCGACGATGCCCGACGAGCACAGCGTGACGCGCTCGTGGTTGAGCTGGTTGGTGATGATCTGCCAGCCGGCGTTCTCCTCGCCCACCCGCATGGAGGCGGGGACGCGGAGGTCCTCGAAGTAGGTCTGGTTGATGTTGGACTCGCCCATCACGTGGATCGGCACGACCTTGATGCCGGGCGTGTCCATCGGGATGACGAAGAGCGAGATGCCCTTGTGCTTCTTCGCCTCCTGGTTCGTGCGCACCGCGAGCCAGATGTAGTCGGCGTCGCTCGCGAGGCTCGTCCACATCTTCTGGCCGTTGATGACGTACTCGTCGCCGTCGCGGTCGGCGCGGGTGCGCAGCGCGGCGAGGTCGGTGCCGGCGCCGGGCTCGGAGTACCCGATGCAGAAGTGGATCGCCCCCTTCAGGATCTGGGGGAGGAAGAGCTCCTTCTGCTCGTCGGACCCGAACCGCATGATCGTCGGGCCGACCGTGTTGATCGTGAGCATCGGCACGGGCGCGCCCGCCCGCATCGACTCGTCGAACCAGATGAACTGCTCCACCGGCGTGAAGCCGCGGCCGCCCCACTCGGTGGGCCAGCCGACCCCGAGCCAGCCGTCCTCGCCCATCTGGCGCACGACCTTGCGCATCGCGGGGCCGACGCCGCCGCCGCCATGGAGGCCGGCGCGGACCTCGGGTGTGAGCAGCTCGTCGTAGTAGGCGCGGACCTCCTGGCGGAGCCGCTCCTGCTCGTCGGTCAAGCCGATGTACATCTGGACCCCCCGGTCGTGGGTGGAAGGTGAAGTTGGAACACGTTACAAACCTGCCGACCCACCCCGAAATCCGGGTGCGCGTGAGATGGGTCAGGTCAGGCCCATGAGGTCGGAGAGGCCCGTCCGCATCCCGGCGGTGAAGCCGCCGTCGACCACCAGCGCGTGGCCGGTGACGAACGAGGCGTCGTCGGACGCGAGGAACAGCATGGCCGCGGCCAGCTCCTCGGGCCGGCCGAACCGGCCGAGCTTGTGGGCCTTGCGGTACTCGTCGAGGTAGGGCGCCATCGTCTCGGAGCCCATCACCTGGCCGAACATGGCCGTGCCCTCGATGAACCCCGGGCAGACGCAGTTGACCCGGATCCCCAGCCGGCCGTAGTCGATGGCCAGGTTCTTGGTCAGGATCACCACCGCCCCCTTCGACGCGTTGTAGGCGCTGCCGCCCTCGGTCCCCTCCAAGCCCTCGACGCTCGCGACGTTGACGATGGCGCCCGCTGCGACCCCACGGGCCGCTCGCTTGGCGTCGCGGGCCTGCTCGACCATGTGGCGCAGGGTGTGCTTGCACGCGAGGAAGGTCCCGGTGAGGTTCACCTTCAGGACGCGCTCCCACTCGGAGAGCTGCACCCAGTGCACCGGCCCGCCGCCCGCGACCCCGGCGCAGTTCACGAGCACGTCGATCGACCCGTGCTCGGCCGCCACCGCGTCCACCGCGGTCTCCACCCGGGCCTCGTCGGTCACGTCGACCACCTGGAACGACGCGCCCGGCGCGCTCGCCGCGATCTCGTCCCACCAGTCGGGCTCGTGCAGGTCGAACCCGGCGACCCGGGCGCCCTCGGCCGCGAAGCGCCGCGCGGCCGCCGCCCCGAGCCCCGACGCCGCGCCGGTGATCAGCGCGGTCTTCCCGTCCAGGCGTTGCGTTCCCATGGTCCGGCTCCTCCCGATTGCCCGAGCGTACGATCGCTCGATCGTCGCCCGCCGATCCCAGGCGCGCGATGATGCGCGCCATGAAGTTCGCGCTGTTCTACGAGATCCCCGTTCCCCGCCCGTGGACGCCGGGCAAAGAGCACCAGGCCTACAAGAACACCCTCGAGCAGGCCGTCCTCGGCGACAAGATGGGCTTCCACGCGTTCTGGACCGTGGAGCACCACTTCCTCGAGGAGTACTCGCACTGCTCCAACCCCGAGATCCTCTACGGCGCGGTCGCGGCCCGCACCGAGAACATCCGGATCGGCTACGGGGTGCGCCTGCTCCCGCAGCCCTACAACCACCCCATCCGCACCGCCGAGTCGGTCGCGGTGCTCGACCTCCTCTCCGACGGCCGCGTCGACTTCGGCACCGGCCGCTCGTCCACCCGGGCCGAGCTCGAGGGCTTCGGCATCGACCCCAACGAGACGCGCGAGCAGTGGCGCGAGGCGCTCGGGCACATCGTCGACGCGTGGACGATGGACGAGTACCAGGCCGACGGGAAGTACTGGAAGATGGGCGCTCCCCGCCGCGTCCTCCCCAAGCCCCTCCAGCAGCCCCACCCGCCGATCTTCGGCGCGACGTCGAGCCCGCAGGGCCACGAGGAGATGGGCAAGCAGGGCATCGGGCTCTGCTCCTTCACCGTGGGCCTGCCGCCCGAGATGCTCGCCGACAACCTCGCGCTCTACCGCAAGGGCCTCGAGCAATGCACCCGGCCGGCCGGGAAGTTCATGAACACGACCGCGGCCACGTTCACCATGGTGCACTGCGCGCCCACGAACGACGAGGCGACCGCCGTCGCCAAGGAGTCGTTCGAGTGGTACCCGGGATATGGCGGCGCGCTCATCGCGTCCGTCGCGGAGTGGCAGGAGGAGCTCGGCCAGACCGAGCTCGGCACCTACCAGTACACGCGCGACGCGTTGGCGCACAAGCGCGACGGTGCGATGGGCCAGCTCACCATCGACTACCTGCGCGACTCCGGCTCCGCCGTCATGGGTGACCCCGACGCGTGCATCCAGGCCGCGAAGCGGTACGAGGCGATGGGCTGTGACCTGCTGCTGTGCCTCGTGAACCCGTACAGCATCCCGCACGACAAGGTGATGCAGTCGATCGAGCTCATGGGCAAGTACGTCCTCCCCGAGTTCGCCTGAACCGCCGGGGTGTCGTTCAGGACCGCTCGCCCACCGGAGGCCTCCGCACCCATGCGCCGTCTGGGCCGGCCCGGGCCGCGACCGGGTCCGGAAACCACGTGACCCGTGCCTGACGGGCCGTCAGGTCCCTGTACTTTCGGGGCATGAGCCTCGCCGACATCGACCTCACCAACCCCGACGCCTTCGTGCCGGGCGTTCCCCACGAGTGGTTCGAGCGCCTGCGGCGC
>JBAZYX010000126.1:0-9626 GCA_041659105.1 Acidimicrobiia bacterium | reverse complement strand
GAGCGCGCGCAGCTCGACGCCGTCGCGCAGGAGCGCCTCGGGTGGACCGACCGTGACCACGTTCGCGGCGGCGTCGACGTCGACGACGTACCGGCGCTCACCCACCGCCACCCCGAGGCCGCGCCGCTGGCCGACCGTGAACCGGGCGATGCCGTCGTGACGGCCAACCTCGTTGCCGTCGACGTCGACGACGACGCCGGGACGGGCACCCACGCGCGCCTCCACGAACTCGACGCGGTCGCGCCGGGCCACGAAGCACACGTCCATGCTCTCGGGCTTCTCGGCCGTACGCAGGCCCAGCGTGCCCGCGCGGGCCCGCACCTCCGGCTTGGTGAGCTCGCCGACCGGGAACCGGAGGTTCGGCAGCTCCCGCTGGGTGAGGCCCACGAGCACGTAGCTCTGATCCTTCGCGAGGTCCCGCGCCCGGACCAGCCGGGACACGCCATCGCCCCCGTGCCGGACGCGCGCGTGGTGACCGGTGGCGAGCGCGTCGAACCCGAGGGTCCGGGCCCGCTGGAGCAGGCGACCGAACTTGAGCTCCTGATTGCACGCGACGCAGGGATTCGGCGTGGCCCCGGCGTCGTACGCGCGCACGTACGGCTCCACCACGCTCGCCTCGAACTCGTCGGCCTCGTCGAAGACGTAGTGCGCCACTCCGAGCTGCGCGGCCACGCGGCGCGCGTCCTCCACGTCGCCGACGCTGCAGCAGCCGGAGTCGGTCGCGCCGCCCCACAGCCGGAGGGTCACACCGGTGACGTCGTGGCCGTCGGCCGCGAGCATCGCCGCCGCGACGGAGGAGTCGACGCCCCCGCTCATCGCGACCATCACCTGCACGCGATCACCCGACCGGAGCCGGCTCCGTCACCCCGCGGAGGCGGGCGACGACGCGGGGGAACACCTCGAGCGCACGGTCGACGTCGGCGTCGGTGGACGGGTAGCCGAGGCTGAACCGCACGGCCTCACGGGCCTCGGTGCGGGAGAGACCCATCGCGGCGAGCACGGGCGACGGCTCCAGCGCGCCGCTGGCGCACGACGACCCCGCGGCCGCGCACACACCCTCGCGGTCGAGTGCGACGAGGAGGTCCTCCGCCGCGACGCCGGCGACGCGGACGTGGTGGTTGCCGGCGATCACCCGCGAGCGGTCGCCGGTCGGGGTCACGCCGGGGACGGCGGCGAGCCCGGCCGCGAGCCGATCGCGCAGGCATGCCACCCGCTCGACCTCCGACGCGCGTCGCTCACCCGTGATGCGCAGCGCGGTGGCCAGACCGACCGCGCCGGCGACGTCGACGGTCCCCGACCGCAGGCCCCGCTCCTGGCCGCCGCCCACGAGGACGGGGAGGAGCTCCACGCCGTCGCGGACCACGAGCGCGCCGACGCCCTTGGGCCCGCCGAGCTTGTGGCCCGACACCGACACCAGGTCGGCCGGGGCCACCGCCGTGGCGACGTCGAGCCACGGCACCGCCTGCACGGCGTCGGTGTGGAGCAGGGCCCGGGGCGCCAGCGCCCGCACCCGCGCGGCCACCTCGGCGAGGGGCTGGATCGTGCCGATCTCGTTGTTCACCAGCATGACGGAGACCACCACGGTCCCGGCGTCGAGGGCGCGCTCGAGGTCGTCGAGGTCGACGATGCCGTCGGACCCGACCCGCACCACCCGGACCTCGAAGCCCTCGGGCTCGAGCAGCTCGGCCGCGGCCGACACCGCCTTGTGCTCGATCGCGCTGATCACGATGCGACGGCCGCTCCCGCGGCGGGCGGCCGCCCGGGCGGTGCCGATCACGGCCAGGTTGTCGGCCTCGGTCCCCCCGCCGGTGACCACCACCTCGCCCGGCGCCGCGCCGAGCGCCGCGGCGATCTGCTCCCGGGCCACTTCGAGCGCGGTCTTGGCCTGCCGGGCGACCGCGTGGATCCCCGACGGGTTGCCGAACACGTCGGCGGCGAACGGCGCCATCGCGTCCCGGACCTCGGGACGCACGGGCGTCGTCGCGGCGTAGTCGAGGTAGGCGAGCGACGGCATGAACCGAAGTGTACGAGGGAACTTTCACGGCCCTCTTCGGCGTTTTCCCGGGTGTCGGCCGTCACTCGGCGGCGTAGCTGTCACACCCTCTTGGGACACTCATGGACGTGAGCACGCAACTCCGCCTCATCACCAAGTCCGAGCCCGCCAACCGGCCGCTGCGCGGTCGGGCCACGCCGCGCCGCGACCGCCGACCCGTCCACTGGCAGGGTCAGTGGCGGCTCGACGACCACACCCGTGAGATCGGCAAGGCCGGCGTGGCGTCGGCCCGTGCCGCCCTCGAGCGGGCGCACCCCGACGCCACCCCCGACGCCGAGGGCCTCCGCCAGGCGTCCTGACCTCAGGGCAGCGAGGTCGAGGTGGTGCTCGACGGGACCGTCGTCGTGGACGCGGTCGGTGGTGGAGGCGGCGGAGCGCCCTGCTCCCAACCCACTCTCGGCTGCACCACCGTCCGGAGCTCGGCCAGGCGCGGATAGAACGCGTTGCCCGGGCACGCCGTGGGCCAGAGGTCGCGGTGGCCCACGATCCGGCTCGGGAACGACACGCTCGTCCCGGCCGGCCAGCGCGCGCCGTAGCCGTTGCTGACCGCCGTGAACCCGTCGGCCGGGTTCTTGAAGTGGACGCTCAGCTTCCAGGCGGCGAGGTCGACCAGCGCGTTCCAGGCCGCGGCCGTCGGTTGGACGTCGGTGAAGTTGCCGAGCAGCGCGATGCCGCTCGACTCGATGTTGAAGCCACCCGTGTGCGCGGCGATGACCGCCTTGTCGATGCCGCCCATGCGGCCCTCGAAGATCTGGCCGTACTTGTCGATGATGAAGTTGTACGCGATGTCGCAGTAGCCGAGGGTGTACCGGTGGTACGCCCAGATGTTCCGCACCCACTCCCGGCTCTGGCTCGGGGAGTAGTCGTTCGAGTTCACCGTGTGGTGGACCACGATGAAGTTCACCGTGCCCGCCAGCTCGGGACCGGGAGCGCAGTCGTCCGACGGGTTCCACGGGAGATCCGGCCCCCACGAGCTGCGCATCGTGACGGGTGGCTGGGGCGTGTTCGTCGCGTTCGGCGACGGCGGCGTGCAGGCAGCGAGCACCACCAGGCTCAGCACCGCCAACAGCGCGATCTGACGCCGCGAGCGCCACGGGCTCCAGCCCGCGGCCACCGCTCCGAGCACGAGGCCACCGAGCACGAGCGCAACCGCGTACGCGAACCGGTCCGGTCCGTCGGGCAACGCGCCGCCGAACCCGAGCGCACCGGCCGAACCACTCGGCGCGCCCGTCGGCTCGGAGCTCACCGCAACGACCGAAGCGGTGTCGACCGACCCGCTCACGACCGTGATCCGCACGTCGGAGACATCGCCGACCGCCAGCGGCTCCGAAGCGTTGGCCCCGTCGTTGGCCCGAAGCGACGCGCGCGCGTCGGGCGAGTCGGCATCCGGCGCCGTGTCCTCGCCGCCGAGCGTGCCGGCGTCCTCCCAGCGGTCGCTCCCGGGACGTTGGACCTCGACCTTGAACTCGGCCCCGGGGTCGCCCGCCCACTTCACCCCGACGAGGTCGGCCGACGCGTTGGCCTCGGCGCGAGCGCCCGGACCGGCATCGGCCGGGAGGGCCAGCGGCACGTCGGTGGTGGACGGCGGGGGGGCCGGTGTGGAGTCCAGGGCGAGCGCGGGCGCACCGAGCATCAGGAGCCCCACGGCGGGGATCAGCAGAAGGCGGCGCGCAGTTCTGATCACGAGTCGACTGGCTCCCAGATCGGCTCCGCCCGCCCACAGTCTGCCAGGCGCCGGTGGCGGAGGCCCATCATCGTGATGATCGGCCCTGCGGGCGCCGACCTTGACCCGGCCCGAGGGAGCCGGGAGGCCGCGAAGTAGCCTCCGATCATGGCCGACGAGACCCCCGACCCGAGCCTCCCGACCCTCGACGCCTGGCGTGGCCTGGCCGAGAAGGAGCTGAAGGGCGACCCCGACTCGCTGATCCGGACGACGCCCGAGGGCATCCCGGTCAAGCCCCTCTACACCGAGGCCGACCTCGAGGGCCTCGAGGCGGTCGGCACGCTGCCGGGCATCGAGCCCTTCGTGCGGGGCCCGCGGGCGACGATGTACTCGAACCGCCCGTGGACGATCCGCCAGTACGCGGGGTTCTCCACCGCGGAGGAGTCCAACGCCTTCTACCGCCAGAACCTCGCCGCCGGGCAGATGGGCCTGTCGGTGGCGTTCGACCTCGCCACCCACCGCGGCTACGACAGCGACCACCCGCGGGTCGTCGGCGACGTCGGCAAGGCGGGTGTGGCGATCGATTCCGTCGAGGACATGAAGGTGCTGTTCGACGGCATCCCGCTCGACCGGATGTCGGTGTCCATGACGATGAACGGCGCCGTGCTGCCCGTTCTCGCCGGCTACATCGTGGCCGCGGAAGAGCAGGGCGTGAGCCAGGACCAGCTCCAGGGGACCATCCAGAACGACATCCTCAAGGAGTTCATGGTCCGCAACACCTACATCTATCCGCCCGAGCCGAGCATGCGGATCGTCGCCGACATCATCCAGTACACGGCGGCCAACATGCCGAAGTTCAACTCGATCTCCATCTCCGGCTACCACATGCAGGAGGCCGGCGCGACCGCCGTGCAGGAGCTCGCGTTCACGCTCGCCGACGGCCTCGAGTACGTGCGCACCGTGCTCGACCGCGGCATCGACGTCGATGCGTTCGCCAGCCGGCTCTCCTTCTTCTTCGCGATCGGCATGGACTTCTTCATGGAGATCGCGAAGCTGCGCGCGGCCCGGTTGCTCTGGGCGCGGATCATGCGCCAGTTCGACCCGAAGAAGCCGGGCTCGGTGATGTTGCGCACGCACTGCCAGACGTCGGGGGTGTCGCTCACCGCGCAGGACCCGTACAACAACATCGTGCGCACCACGGTCGAGGCGATGGCCGCGGTGCTCGGCGGCACGCAGAGCCTCCACACCAACTCGTTCGACGAGGCGATCGCGCTGCCGACCGACTTCTCGGCCCGCATCGCCCGCAACACGCAGCTCGTCCTCGCCGAGGAGACCGGCATCACCCGCGTCGTCGACCCGCTCGGCGGGAGCTACTACGTCGAGGCCCTCACCGACTCGCTGGCGACCCACGCGTGGGCGCTCATCGAGGAGGTCGAGGCTCTGGGCGGCATGACGAAGGCGGTCGAGTCCGGCATGCCGAAGCTGCGGATCGAGGAGGCCGCCGCCCGCCGGCAGGCCCGCGTCGACCGCGGCGAGGAGACCATCGTCGGCGTCAACAAGTACCGCCTCACCGACGAGGCCGAGATCGACGTGCGCGAGATCGACAACGCCGACGTGCGTGAGCAGCAGATCGCGCGGCTCACCGCGGTCCGCGCCACCCGCGACGAAGCCGCCTGCCGGGCCGCGCTCGACCGCCTCACCGAGGGCGCACGCAGCGACGGCAACCTGCTCCAGCTCAGCGTCGACGCCACCCGCGCTCGCGCGACCGTGGGCGAGATCTCCGACGCGCTCGAGGAGGTGTTCTCCCGGCACCGCGCCGTCGTCCGTACGATTGCCGGTGTGTACGGCGGGGCCTACGAGGGCGACGAGGGGTACGAGAAGATCCGCCGCGAGGTCGAGGAGTTCGCGACGGCCGAGGGCCGGCGCCCCCGCCTGCTCGTGGTGAAGATGGGCCAGGACGGTCACGACCGCGGCGCCAAGGTGATCGCCACGGCCTTCGCCGACCTCGGCTTCGACGTCGACGTGGGACCGCTGTTCCAGACGCCCGAGGAAGCGGCGCGCGATGCAATCGAGAACGACGTGCACGTGGTGGGCGTCAGCAGCCAGGCCGCGGGCCACAAGACGCTCGTGCCCGAGCTGGTCGAGCAGCTGCGCAAGCTCGGCGGCGAGGACATCGTGGTCGTCTGCGGTGGCGTGATCCCCGCGCAGGACTACGACTTCCTGCACGAAGCGGGCGCGGCGGCGATCTTCGGCCCGGGGACCAACATCCCCCAGGCCGCGTCGGAGGTGCTGGCGCTCGTGCGCCGCCGCCCCGCGTAACGAGCACCGACACCATGTCCAGCACGCTCGGCGCGGAGCTCCTCGGCGGCGACCGGCGCGCGCTCGCCCGCGGCATCACCCTCGTCGAGTCCACCCGCGGCGACGACCGCAAGGCCGCCGACGCGCTGCTCACCGAGGTCATGCCGCACACCGGCCGCGCGATCCGGATCGGGATCTCGGGCTCGCCCGGGGCCGGCAAGTCCACGCTCATCGAGGCACTGGGCCTCCACGTCGTCGGCGCCGGGCACCGCGTCGCGGTGCTCGCCGTGGACCCGTCGAGCTCGCGCACCGGCGGGTCCATCCTCGGCGACAAGACGCGCATGGAGCAGCTGTCGCGCCATCCCGCTGCGTTCGTTCGCCCGTCCCCCGCCGGGACCACGCTCGGCGGCGTCGCCCGGCGAACGCGCGAGGCGATGCTGCTCTGCGAGGCGTCGGGCTTCGACGTGGTGATCGTGGAGACGGTCGGCGTCGGCCAGTCCGAGACGGCCGTGGCCGACATGGTCGACTGCTTCGTGCTGCTCATCGCGCCCGCCGGGGGCGACGAGCTGCAAGGCATCAAGCGCGGCATCGTCGAGCTGGCCGACATCGTCGCGGTCAACAAGGCCGACGGGGCGCTCGCCCCGGTCGCCAGCGCGACCGCGTCCGACTACGCGGCCGCGCTGCACCTGGTCCGGCCCCGCTCCACGAGCTGGACGCCGCGCGTGGTGCTGTGCTCCGCGCTCGAGCAACGCGGCATCGACGCCCTGTGGGGTGCGGTCGAGGAGTTCGGCCGGGCCCTCTCCGGCGAGGAGCTCGACGCCCGGCGCCAGGAGCAGGCCCGGGCCTGGATGCGCGACGAGCTCGCCGACTCCCTGCTCGACCGCCTCCACGCCGACGGCCGCACCGCCGCGGCCGCCGCCGCACTCGAGGCGGACGTCGCCGCGGGGCGCATCGCCCCCACCACGGCCGCCCGCCGCCTGATCACCGTCTTCCTCGGGGACGACTGACCGACGGCCGCACGTGTCGGCGCGGCGGGTCGGCCGGGTCCGCCCGTGCCGACGTCGCTCAATCGCGGCGCCGCGCGGGCCGATGCATCTCCTGGTGGGAATGGGATCTGCTCCGTTGGTGTCCGGCGTCGTCGGGCTCGTGGCTGGCGTCGTGCTCGCCGTCCTCGTCCTCTGGCGCCACGAGCGCCGATCGAGTCGGGCGGCCTCCGAGACGGCCCTGCGCCTGCGCCGGAGCGAAGCCCGCGTCCAGGCGCTCGTGCGCAACTCCCACGACGTGATCGCGATCTTCGGGCGGGACGGGACCTGCAAGTTCGCGAGCCCGTCGGCCGAGCGCAGCTTCGGACGGACGCAGGAGCAGCTGCTGAAGGCGCCGCCGTTCGACTTCGTCCACCCCGACGACCGCGCGCACGTGATGAACGTGTTCCTCGGCACGCTCAACCGGCCGGGCTCGGTGACGCCCCCGGTGGAGTTCCAGGTCGTGCACGCCGACGGCACGTGGCACACCCTGGAAGCGGTCGGGACCAACCTGACCGAAGACCCTGCGGTCGAGGGCGTCGTGGTCAACGCGCGCGACGTGACCGATCGCCGGTGGGCCGAGGCCGAGCTGCGCGAGGCGCAGGAGCGCTTCCGCTCCGCATTCGAGCACGCGCCGATCGGCATGGCGCTCGCCGCGACCGACGGTGAGCTCTTCCGGGTGAACCGCGCGCTCGCCCGCATGCTCGGACGCGCTGAGGACCAGCTGCTCGGCGTCTCGATCTTCGACCTCACCCACCCCGAGGACCAGGCGGCGATCCGCGACCACCTCGACCGGCTCGTCGCCGGTGAGATCGCGAGCTACCAGATCGAGCAGCGGTACCTGCACACCGACGGTCGTGAGGTGTGGACGGCCATCAGCGCGTCCCTCGTGCGCGACCCCGCCGGGACGCCGATGTACGTCGTGCACCAGATCGAGGACATCACCGCGCGTCGCCGCGACGGCGAGCGCCTCGCGCACCAGGCCATCCACGACCCGCTCACCGGCCTGCCCAACCGCCTGCTGTTCGTCGACCGGCTGCGCCGGGCGCTCGCGGAGGACCGGCACGGCCACACGGCCGTGCTCTTCCTCGACCTCGACCACTTCAAGGTGATCAACGACAGCCTCGGCCACTCGGCCGGCGACCGCCTGCTCGTCACGATCGCCGACCGGCTCCGCACCGCCGTGCGACCGAACGACACCGTCGCCCGCTTCGGCGGCGACGAGTTCACCGTGCTGTGCCAGTCCGTCCCCGACGTCCGCGTCGCCAACGAGATCGCGGACCGGATCGCGACGGCGGTGTCGAAGCCCGTGCACCTGTCGGAGGGCGAGATCTACGTGACGGTCAGCGTCGGGATCGCGCTGTCCGGCGGGGAGATGGAGACGCCTGAGACCCTGCTGCGCAACGCCGACGCCGCGATGTACGGCGCGAAGGAGCACGGCCGCGCTCGCGTGGAGATCTACGCGTCCGGCTCGCGCGACCACGCGGTCACCCACCTCCGCACCGGCAACGAGCTCCACCGCGCCCTCGAACGGGGGGAGCTGCGCGTCTTCTACCAGCCGATCATGAGCCTCGAGACCGCGCGGATCTCCGGCTTCGAGGCCCTCGTGCGTTGGGAGCACCCCGAGCGCGGCCTCGTCGGCCCGGACCAGTTCATCCCCCTCGCCGAGGAGACCGGGCTCGTGGTGCCGATCGGCAGCTGGGTGCTGGAGCAGGCCTGCCGCCAGGCGGCCGCGTGGCACGCCTGCGGTGCGCCGGTGAGCATCAGCGTGAACCTCTCCCCACGTCAGCTCGCGGAGCCGACGCTTCCCGACGACATCGCCGCCGCGCTCGACCGCACCGGCGTCGATCCCAACCGCGTGTGGCTCGAGATCACCGAGAGCACCCTCATGCGCGACGCCGAGTCGGCGGTGTCGATGCTGTACGCGCTGCGCGCCCTCGGCGTGCACCTCGCGGTCGACGACTTCGGCACCGGCTACTCGTCGATGACGTACTTGAAACGGTTCCCCGTCGAGTCGCTGAAGGTCGACCGGTCCTTCGTCGACGGCCTCGGCCGCGAACCCGAAGCGAGCGCGATCTGCACCGCGGTGGTCAGCCTCGCCCACGCGCTCGGCATGGGCGCGGTCGCGGAAGGCGTCGAGACACCCGAGCAGCTCGCGACGCTGCGCACGCTCGGGTGCGAGTTCGCCCAGGGCTACCTGTTCGGTCGGCCGGCGCCCCCGGAGCGCTTCGGGATCCGGTCCCGCGCGCCGCTCGGCCGGCAGCTCGAGCGGGCATCCGAGCCCGCGGCGGGCTCGGCGGCATCCGTCGCTCCCTGACCGGCCCGACCGCGTCGCGCGGTGGTCACGGCGTTCGCGAGGGCTTGTCCAGGGCGGTGCTTCCCCGGCGACCACGTTGTCGTCGACCGCTCCCGATCCTCCACCTTCGCTGCTCGCGGGAGGCACCGTGCCCGAGCTCCTCACCATCACCCCCTGGCCCGATCCCGTGCTCGACACGATCGGCTACGACCCCCGGTCGCGCTACGCCGAGACCTTCTGGCTCCCCACGCTCGGCCCGACCGCGCTGCTCCTGCTCCGGCACCTTGCCGGCCG
>JBAZYX010000125.1:0-9655 GCA_041659105.1 Acidimicrobiia bacterium | reverse complement strand
TCGGGGTCGACGCCCAGCTCGGCGAGCACCTCGGCGTTGTGCTGACCGAGCGTCGGCGGACCGAAGCGCTGGGCCACCTTGGCGAACGAGAACCGCACCGGCCAGGCCGGGTAGCGCCGCACCCCGGTCTTCGGGTTCTCGAGCGGCACGTAGAAGCCCCGGGCCTGGAGCTGGGGGTCGTCGTACATCGCCGGGGCCCGCAGCATCTGCCCGGCCGGCAGGCCGTAGGTGCGCAGGCGCGTCACCGCGTCGTCGGCCCGATGAGCCGCGAACCACTCGGCCAGGAACTCGTCCAGGTCGTCGTGGCCCGCGAGCCGGCCGGGAACCGTCATGAACTCCTCGGTCGCCCACAGCGGGCGGTCGAGCGCGTCGAGCAGGGCGCGCCAGTCGGCGTCGTTGCGCACCGAGAGCGCGACCCACTCGCCGTCGCCGCAGCGGTACACACCCTGGGGCGCCATGCGCGGGTCGCGGTTGCCGACGCGGGACGCGAGGCGGCCGTTGAGCTGGAAGTCCATCGGCTGGTCGGCCGTGAGGCAGCACGCGGTCTCGAGCTGCGCGACCTCGATCATCTGGCCCTCGCCGGTGCGGTCGCGGTGCCCGAGCGCGGCCTGCAACGCCACCGCCGCGTGCATCGCGATCATCGGGTCGGCGAAGCCCCCCGGGTGCATCGGCTTGGGCGGGTAGCCCGTGACCTGCGCCATCCCCGACGCCTGCTCGATGCCCATGGCCCAGCCCACGTAGTCGCGCCACGGTCCCACGAGCCCGAACCCGGGCATGCGCAGCATGATCACGTCGGGCTTGATCGCGCGCACGGCGTCGTAGCCGAGGCTGAACTGCTCGATCACCCGGGCCGAGAAGTTCTCGATGACGACGTCTGCGCGCGCGATGAGCGCCCGCAGGAGCGCGTGTCCGTCTTCGCGGGTTGCGTCGAGCGTGACGTCGCGCTTGTTGAGGTTGGTGCCCTGCCACACGCCGCCACGGTCGTACCAGTCATCACCCTCCGCGGGGAACGCCCCCGAGAAGCGGAACCCGTCGGGGCGCTGCACCGACTCGACCTTCACCACGTCGGCGCCGAACGCACCCAGGTACATCGCGACGTAGGGCCCGGCCCAGAACGTGCCGAGGTCGACCACCCGCAGGCCTGCGAAGGGCAGCGCCGGGTCGACGTCGACGGCTGCCTCGACCGGGCCGAGACGCGGCGCATGGAACCCGGCGGCGGTCTCGGCCGCGTGCGACAGGGTCGGGGCGGGGCGGCGGGCCGAGGCGGGCGTGGCGCTGAGCCGCCAGGGCGGCCCGGGGAACACGAGGTCGCCCTCGGGCTCGGTGGTGAAGAACTCGCGCGCGGTGAACTGCGCGAAGTGCGTGAGCTTCTCGCCGTCGCCCACGGGCGCGGCCGGGATGCGGAACGCCTGGCACAGCCCGACGATCTCGTCGACGGTCCGGGAATCCAGCCAGGGCTGCACCGTGGCGAAGAACTCGGCGAGCAGCTCGCCACCCCACGCGAGCTCCTGCTGACGGTCCGCGTACTCGTTGGCGTCGAGCATCGCGCAGATGTCCTGGAAGTGCTGGCCGGTGAGCGCGTTGATGCCCACGTAGCCATCGGCGCACTTCATGATCCCGGGAATCGTCGAGTAGCGCTCCTCCCCGATCGGGAACCCGAGCTTCACGAAGGTCTCGTGCAGCAGCATCGGGTAGGGCAGCGTGCCGACCATCACCTCGAGGGCGGAGAGGTCCGCAATCGCGGGCGCGGTGCCGGCCCGCCCCGCCCGCACCGCGGTGAGCGCGGCGCACGCGGCGTACACGCCGATCGTGTACTCGTGCAGCCGACCGCCCGTCTGCACCGGCGCCACCCCCGGGATGCCGTGGTTGGAGACCCAGCCGCCCATCGCCATCACGGTGATCCCGGTCGCGGGGAACCCCGCGTAGGGGCCGTGCTGGCCGAAGGGGCTGATGCGCACCACCGCGAGGTGGGGGTTCGCGATCGCGAACGAGCCGGGCGCCAGCCCGAGCGACTCGATCCCGCCCGGACCGAGGGACTCGATCAGCACGTCGGTGCCGCTGATGAGGGAGCGCAACGTGGTGAGGTCGTCGACCGCGGCGGGGTCGAGCAGCACGGAGCGCTTGTCGGCGTTGAGGTAGCGGAACAGCCCGCCGCCGTGCTCGCGATCGACGACGTCGGCGGGGAACGGCCCCCGGCCGCGCTCGGGGTCGCCGCTCACGGGCTCGACCTTCACGACGTCGGCGCCGAGCAACCCGAGCAGCTTCGTCGCGTAGCTCGCCGGCAGGCCGCAGCCCAGCTCGACGACCCGCAGTCCCCCCAGCGCGGTGGTCACGGCGGTCAGCGTAGGTGGCGGGCGGCCCCGAGCGGGTCGACCCACGCAGCCCAAGCAGATCGAACTCGGGAGTCGTCCGCCAGACGCTCGCTACGCTCCCGCCATGACCAGCATCGCTCAGGCCTTCGACCTCTCCCACCGCGTCGGCATCGTCACCGGCGCGGGCCGCGGCATCGGCCGGGCCATCGCGTCCCGGCTCGCCGAAGCCGGGGCCGCGGTGGTGTGCGCCGACGTCGATGGGGCCTCCGCGGCCGAGACCGCCGCCCTCGTCACGGCCGCCGGCGGCGCGGCCACGGCCCACGCGGTCGACGTCACCGACAAGGCCGCCGTCGACGCCATGGTCGCGGCCACCGTCGACGAGCACGGTCGCCTCGACGTCATCGTCAACAACGCCGCGATCATCATCGACACCCTCGTCCTCGACACGACCGAGGAGGACCTCGACCGTGTCATGGCGGTCAACTTCAAGGGCGTGTTCTTCGGGTGCCAGGCCGCGGGCCGGGTCATGCAGGAGCAGCGGTCGGGGTCGATCATCAACCTCGCGTCCGGTGCGATCGACATCCCCACGCCGTCGCTGATCTGCTACTCGGCCGCCAAGGTCGCGGTCGCCCAGCTGTCGCGCACCCTCGCGATGGAGCTCGCCCCGCACCAGGTGCGCGTCAACGCGATCGCACCGGGCTGGATCGACACGCCGATGAACGAGCGGCACGCGATCCGCCCCGACGGCACGGTCGACCTCGAGAAGAAGCGCGAGTACGTCGAGAAGCGCGGCTCGAAGCTGTCGCCCATGGGCATCCCGGGCGAGCCCGACGACATCGCGTTCGCCGCGCTCTACCTCGCGTCCCCCGCCGCCAAGTTCGTCACCGGGATCGTGATGCGCCCCAACGGCGGCTCCACGATGCCCTGGTAGAGGGTTACGGTGACGACATGATCGAGAAGCCGCGCGACGACCTGACCGACGGCGACAACGGCGACGAGAAGCCGGCCCACGAGCCCGAGGGTCCGCCCGAGATCATCGAGGCGGCGATGCAGGAGCTCGAGTACCCCGCCGACGAGACCGACGAGGGCTGATCCCCGGTCGCGAGGCTGCGCGTCCGCACCAGCTCCGGGCCGGCGGCGCGTCAACCGTTCTTGGGGATGTCCTTGAACGGGAGGCTCTTGTCCGGACGGGCCTCGCCGGGGAGGCCGAGCACGCGCTCGCCGATCACGTTGCGCTGGATCTGCTCGGTGCCACCGCCGAGGCGCATGCCCCACTGCCCCACGAACAGCTGCTGGAACATGCCTCGCCGGTAGGCGTCGTTGCCGGCGAGCATCCCGCCGGCGCCCTGGAGCATGAGCCCCAGGTCGCCGTTGAGCGCCGAGTGCAGCGACGCGTTCAGCTTGACCACCGACGTCTCCGGCCCGGGCTGCTTGCCCGCTCGCGCCGCGGCCTGCGCGCGGGCGCCCAGGTACTTGATGATCTCGCTGCGGACGAAGCAGGCCGCGAGCGCCTGGCGCACCTCGGGATCGCCGGTCATCCCCAGGTCGCGGGCCATGCGGAGGTAGTCGCCGAAGCCGATGCCCATCCCGCCCGAGCCGATCATGTTGCGCTCGTTCATCAGGGTGGTCTGGGCGACGCCCCATCCGCCACCGACCGCGCCGAGCACGTTCTCGTGCGGGATGTGCACGTCGGTGAGGAACACCTCGTTGAAGTGCGCGACGCCGGTGGCCTGGCGCAGCGGGCGCACGTCGACGCCGGGCGCGTGCATGTCGACGAGGAAGTACGTGATGCCGCGGTGCTTGGGTACGTCGACGTCGGTGCGGGTGATCAGGATGCCGAAGTCGGCGTGGTGGGCACCCGAGTTCCACACCTTCTGCCCGTTGACGATCCACTCGTCGCCGTCACGGATCGCACGGGTCGAGAGACCAGCGAGGTCGGAGCCGGCGCCGGGCTCGGAGAACAGCTGGCACCAGATCTCCTCGCCCCGCAGCATCGGCGGGATGTAACGCTGCTTCTGCTCCTCCGTGCCGTGCACGAGGATCGTCGGCACCACCATGCCGAGCGACACTGCGAACAAGCCGGTGTCGACGGTGAAGCGGGCCTGCTCCTGGCGGAAGATCCGCTCCTGCCAGGGCTCACCGCCGCGGCCGCCGTACTCGGTCGGGACGGCGATCCCGGCCCAGCCGCCCTCGGAGATGCGCCGCTGCCAGTCCTTGCAGCGCGCGACGTGGCGCGCGTGCGTCTCGGGGTCGTTGTCGGCCATCGCGAAGTAGTTGCCGGTCTCGTCGTCGTCGGTGCGACGCGACGACACCGACTCGAAGAACGCGCGGGCCTCGGCGCGGAACGCCGCTTCCTCGGGGCTGTCCTCGACGACGAACCGCGCGCCCGAGGGGGCCTCCGCCGTGGTCGTCATGACGCTCGCTTCCGCTCCACCACGCCGGTCGCGCACGCTCGCTCCGCCGTGGACACACCGGTGATCGTCATGACGCTCGCTTCCGCTCCACGGCATCGAGGGTGGCGCCGACGACCCACATGGCGAAGTACTGCGCCGCGCCGCCGTAGGCCTGCCCGAACGCGACCGTCGCACCGTCGACCTGGTGCTCGCCGGCCATGCCCCGGACCTGGAGCGCGGCCTCGGCGAAGCGGAGCATGCCCGACGCCCCGATGGGGTTCGACGAGAGCACGCCCCCCGACGGGTTGACCGGGAACTTGCCGCCGATGTTCGTGTCACCCGCCTCGATGAGCTTCCACGCCTCACCCTTGCCGACGAGGTCGTGGCCCTCGAGCCACATCGGCTCGTACCACGAGAACGGCACGTAGATCTCCGACACGTCGATCTGCTCGAACGGGTTGGTGATGCCGGCCGTCTCGAACACCGCGTGCGCGCACTCGACGCCGGCCTGCGGGCGCACCGGGTCGCGGCCCGGGAACATGCCCAGCTCGCTGCGCATCGCCGTGGCGAGCACCCACGCGGGCGGACGCGGCGTGGTGGCCGCGATCGCCTCGGTGGTGAGCACCATCGCACATGCGCCGTCGGACGACGGGCACGACTCGTGCCAGTGGATCGGGTCCCACAGCATCGGCGAGTCGAGCACCTCCTCCAGCGTGAGGTTCGGCATCTGCAGGTGCGCGTACGGGTTCTTGGCGGCGTTGCGCCGGTCCTTCACCGCGACCATCGGGCCGATGTGCGACGGCGAGCCGGTGCGGGCCATGAACGACCGCATCCAGGGGGCGAAGATGCCGCCCGCACCCATGCCGCCGCTGCGGCCCCCGGCAAGGCCCCACTGGGCGTTGCCCTCGGCCTGCTTCTCGTAGGCGACCGTGAGGACGCGCTCGTGACGACCGGTGCGGATGAGGTTGGACGCGACGATCGCGGTCGACCCGCCGACGCTGCCCGCCGTGTGCACGCGCAGGATCGGCTTGCCCGCCGCGCCGAGCGCGTCGGCCATCGACAGCTCCGGCATCATCACGCCCTCGAACGGGTCGGGGGCCTTGCCGAGCACGATCGCGTCGATGTCGGTCCAGGTCATCTCGGCGTCGTCGAGGGCGCGCTGGGCGGCCTCGCGCACGAGACCCGGCAGCGACACGTCGTCGCGGCGCTTCTTGTGCTTCGTCTGGCCGATGCCGACGATGGCGCAGGGCTGGCTCACTCCGAACCTCCGCTCTTGGCGGCTTCGCCGCCGGGCCGCTCGGGCCCCGGTTCGCTGCCGCGACTGTCGTACGCCTTCCGGAGGTCGCTCACCTCAGGTCCCCCTCGAGCACGCAGACGAGGTTCTGCTGGAGCGGCTGACCGGACGTCGCGTGGGCGACGGCCCGCTTGGCGTCGCCGCGCTGGATGGCGCGGGCCGCCTCGGCGATGCGGGACAGGCCCGTCGCCATCATCGGGTTGGCCGTGAGCGGCCCACCGGACGGGTTGATCTTCACGCCGTCGCCGAGACCGAGGGCGTCGGTCAGGATCTTCTCCTGGTGGGTGTACGCCACGGAGAGCTCGGCGATGTCCACCGGCCCGTCGCCCACGCCGGCGCCGTGTCCGGCGGCCGCGGTGGACGGCGACTCGCGCAGGTCGCGCATGCCCGGCTGGTGGATCTCGATGCGGTGGTCGATGCCCCGGATCCACACCGGGTTCTCGCAGATCTCACGCGCCTTGTCGGCGGTGGCCATGATCACCGCGCACGCGCCGTCGGAGTACGGCGGCAGGTCGTGCGCCCGCATCGGCGCCGTCACGTACGGCGTCGCGAGCAGCGCGTCGACGTCGACCTCGCCGCTCACCTGGGCGTGAGGGTTGCCGATCGCGTCCTTGCGGTTGCGGGCGGCCACCTCGGCCATCTCCCGCTCGGTGATCCGGCCGGAGTCGAGCAGCGCCCGCGCCTGCAGCGCGGCGAGCGACGCGGGGTCGGCGCCGAGCGGCGTCAGCGTGTACGGGTCCATCTGCAGCGGGTAGATGTGCGCGGGGTCACCGGGCGAGCTCTTCCCCGACCCGAACGCCAACGCGACGTCGATGTCGCCGTGCTGGAGCGCGATCCAGGCCTCGTACATGGCCCACGCGCCGTCCATCTCCACGTGCGACTCCGAGATCGGCGGCCACGCGCCGACGGCCTCGAGGTTGCTCACGAAGGCGAAGGTCTGCCCCGAGAGGTAGTCGCAGCTGCCGGCGCACGTGAAGCCGATGTCGCGCCGGTCGATGTTGGCCGCCGCGATCGCGTCGGCGATCACGGGGAACAGGAACTGCACTTCGGTCAGCTCGGCGCGCTCCCAGGAGGGAGACTGTGCGTAGCCGACGATCGCGATGTCGTTCATCAGGACTCCCGCTCTCGGCCCTGGCGGGCCGGGCCGCTCGGGCCACGCTCGCGTCGCTCGTTCTGCATCAATACACCTTGTCCGTGAACGTCTCGGCGGGCAGGTCGGGCTCACCGGTGGGCCGCCAGCCGACGATCGCGCCGGCCGCGCTCCCCCACGAGCGGTTGCCGATCTCGTCGGTGTTGCGCTCGCTCTCGGGCAGCCACACCGCTTCGACCTTCATTCCGATCCGCACCTCGTCGGGCGGGATCTCGAGGATGTCCTGGAGGCTGAGCATGCCGCCGGGGCCGTCGAGGAGCACCGACGCCTTGGCGAACGGCTCCGTCTCCTCCTGGCCGTAGTACTGCACCGGCGTCACGATCGTGAACGCCGTGATGACGCCCCGGTCCTCGAGCTCGATCAGGTTGTCCTCGCCGAGCCACTCGCAGCTCACCGGGCAGTAGCTGCGCGGCGGCACGTACACGAGGCCCGACTTCGGGCTGAACTGCCCGAGGATCTTGCCCTCCATGAGCGACGCGGCGTAGCGGCGCACGATCGGGCACACGACCTCGTGGTACTCGAGGTGCATGAAGTAGTCCATCATCACGACGGGTTGCTCGCCGGCGCCCGCTCCCTCGACAGGCTCGTTGGCTCCAGCCATCTCACGCACCTCCCTCGGGGACGAAGACGAGGTCGGTGATCACGCCGACGCGCTCGTCCTTGAAGCGCGCGGTGACGCGCATGCCGGTGGACATCGCGTCCATCGATCCCGCGTCGACCGCGTGCATCAGCGCGGTGTCGGCGCCGTCGAGCTTGATCAGCGCGAAGGCGAACGGCTGGTCGAGCGGATGCTTGGACGTCGGGTGGTTCACCCACGCCCAGGTCTCCACCACCCCACCGGGCCCGACCGGGACGAGCGCGCTCGTGTCGAGCGGCTCCCCCGTCAGCGGATCCCATTCGGTCGGCGGGGCGAGCACCCGTCCGTCATTGGACCGGATGCCGTAGATCTGCCCGTCGCGCAGACCGGTGAGGAAGGGCCCCAGCACCGGCCCGAGGGTCCGGGTATAGGGGAATTCGATGACATGTGTCGAGATCGGTAGGTCGGCCACGGCGGGAGTAGAACACATTCCAATTTTGCCGGGCAAACCCCGGCGCCGGGATCCTGGCGGGGGCGCGCCGCCTAGGGCAGGTCGCCGAGCAGGAGCCGGGCAGCGGCCTCGAACTCCCGGGAGATCGAGTCGTAGTCGTTCCAACCGTTGACCCAGCCGAGCAGGGTCGAGAACCACACGTAGCGCAGGGTGCGGGCGGTGTCGGCCGTGCGCACCGGGTCGAGCTCGCCCATGGCCCCGGCGAGCGTGGCGTCCTGGAAGGCCACCATCTCCATCTGGCACTCGCGCACGGCCGGGTCGGGCGACGAGGACGCCGTGATGAGCGCCGCCGCCTGCTGGGGCTCGCGGTCGACGGTGCGCATGACCCGGTGGATGAGGTCCATCACCCGGTCGGCGGCCGTGTCCCCCTGGAGCGGGCGCAGGGCGATGCGCTCGCCCATCGACCGCCAGGTCTCGAGCTGGCACTCCGCCAGGATGTGGTCCTTCGAGGCGAAGTACCGGTAGATCGTGCCCAGGGCCACCTGGGCCCGACTCGCGACGTCGCGCATCTGGACGGCGTCGTACCCGCCTTCCGCAGCGAGGGCCAGCGCGGCGTCGAGGACGCGCGCCCGGCGCGCGACCTGGTTGGGGGTGAGGGTGGCTTCGTCGACGGTCATGTCACTCGGCGGGGAGGTTCTCCGGGGTGCCCAGCACCGCGCGCTCCACGGCGACCGCGGAGTCGTCGCGGATCAGGTCGAGCACCGCTTCGGCGATCGCTTCCGGCTCCAGGACACCGGTCACCGGACGCGAGCGCTCGACCCACTCCGGCGGACGGGTGCCGTCACCCGCCTTGTGCAGCAACGGCGTGTCGACGAGGCCGGGCAGCACCGCGTTGACCCGGATGCCCTCCGCGGCGAGCCCGGCGCACGCGCGGGTGAACATCGCGACGCCGGCCTTCGTCGCGGAGTACACGGGGTCCTCCATCAGGGGGAACTGCGCCGCGAGCGACGCGGTGTTGACGATCACCCCGCCACCCCGCGCGCGCAGGTGGCCGAGCGCGAGGCGGGTGCCGAGGACCGGGCCACCGAGGTTCACGGCGATGACCCGGTTGAGGGTCTCGGGGGTGATCTCCGGCCACAGGGGCTCGCCGCTCACCAGCCCCGCGTTGTTGTGGACGATGTCGATCCCGCCGTACGCGCCGACCGCGGCCGCGAAGCAGGCCTCGATCGAGCGGGCCTCCGAGACGTCGCAGCGCACGAAGGTGGCCGCGCCCCCGGCGTCGGCGATGCGCGCGACCGTCTCCTCGCCCCCCGCCTCGTCGACGTCGGCCACCACGACCGACGCCCCTTCGCCAGCCAACGCCAGGGCGGTGGCCCGGCCGATGCCCGACCCCGCGCCCGTGACGACTGCGACCTTCCCGGCGATGTCCATGCGTGATTGCTCCCTTCGCAGCGACACTCTCCCACCCGGTCGAGAAC
>JBAZYX010000124.1:0-9868 GCA_041659105.1 Acidimicrobiia bacterium | reverse complement strand
ATCGAGGTCGACGGCGCGTGCGCAGTGCTCGTGACGTCGGAGGCGCACGCGCGGGACCTCCGCCACCCGCCCGCGGTGGTCGCGTCGTCGGCGTACCGCGCTGTCCCGCGAGCGGGGCTCGACATCGGCGACCACCTCCTGTGCGACGACTACACGCACAACTACACGAGCTTCCTGCGCGAGGAGCTGTTCGGCCGCGCGGGAATCGGGCCCGGCGACGTCCAGGTCGCCGAGATCTACGACTGCTTCTCGAGCACGGTGCTGATGGGCCTCGAGGGTCTCGGCCTCTGCGAACGCGGCGCATCGGGGACGTTCGTCAAGTCGGGCGCCACCGCGCTCGACGGCCGGCTCCCCACCAACACCCACGGAGGCCTCCTCGCCGAGGGCTACCTCCACGGCATGAACACGGTGGCCGAAGCGGTGCTCCAGGTGCAGGGCCGGGGAGGCCCGCGCCAGGCACCGAACCACGACGTCGCGGTCGTCACGTCGGGAGCCTTGATGGACGGCTCGGCGCTCGTGCTCACCCGCAGCCGGTAACCGGTGTCAGGAGGGAATGCGATGAACGAAGTGGAGTCGGAAGCGCTCCTCGAGGTGGTGCACCGACCGGAACGTGTCCGCACCACGGTCGAGGAGCGCGTGCAAGCACTCGAGGACCGCGAGCAGATCCGGGCCCTCGTGATGGCCTACGGGTACCTCTGCGACGCGCGCCGGTGGGACGACCTGTTGGAGCTCTACACCGACGACATCGAGCGGGTGCTGGCGGGAAGCCTCGTGGAGCGCGTCCAGGGCAAGGCCACGCTCCGCGAGAAGCTCGTGGCCCCGACGCTCGAGCGACGTTCGGCCGATGGTGCACCGCCACCGCCGCCGGACCACCTCGTGACCCTCGGGCTCCGACACCTCATGGCGAGCGACATCGTGCGGCTGGGCGACGACGGCACCACCGCGCGCGCCGCGGTGCAGTACCAGCTCGTCGCGGTGGCCGACGACGAACGCGGGTTCCGCCGCGGCGCGCACGAAGGGTCCTACGTCTTCGACTTCCGCAAGGAACCCGATGGCCAATGGCGCTTCTGCCGGCAGTTCATCGTGAGCGACAACGCCCACAACCCCATGTTCCAGCGAGCCGACTCGTGACCGCGCCGAGTGCGACCACGATGCGAGTGGCCCTGGTGACCGGCTCCGGGGCCGGCATCGGACGCGCCACCGCGCTCCGCCTGGCGGCCGACGGCCGCGCGGTGGTCGTCAACGACGTGGACGCCGACCTGGCATCCGACACCGCGCGCGCGATCGTCGCCGCGGGCGGCCGCGCGCTGGCGGCTCCCGGTGACGCCGCCGACCCCGACGCCGTCGCCGCGCTGGTTGCCGATGCCCGCTCGACGCTCGGAGAGATCGAGATCCTCGTCAACAACGTCGGCGGCGCGCCGTCAGGCGTCGGCTGGAACGAGCTGCGCAACACGAGCGCCGACGACTTCTACGCGTTCCTCCGCCTCAACCTCGGATCGGCGTTCGTGTGCACCCGAGCCGTGATCGACGGGATGATCGAGCTCGGCCGAGGGAAGGTCGTGTGCGTCAACTCGGTGTCCGCGGTGTTCGGGCAGCGCGCCGGGGTGGGCTACGCGTCCGCCAAAGCCGGACTCTCGGGGTTCGTGCACTCGGTGGCGAAGGAGGTCGCTCCCCACGGCATCAACGTGAACGCGGTGCTGTTCGGGAACGCGCCGCATCCGTCGCGCACCCCGGAGCGCCAGGCGCTGCTCGACCAGTGGTGCCACTTCGGTCGCCCCGGAACCTACGAGGAGTTCGCCGCTCCCATCGCGTTCCTGGCGTCCGAGGATGCGTCCTACCTGTCCGGCACCACGGTCGTGGTCGATGGCGGAACCCTCCGCTTCGCGCAGCTGTGAACGCCGACCACGACTGGACCGAGGCCACGATCGCCGCGACCTCGCCACGTCCGCACGACGTCGAGGCGAAGCTCACCCGGCTCGAGGACCTCCAGCGAATCCGCGACCTCGTGATGGCGTACGGCTACCTCGAGGACGCCCGCCGCTGGGACGACATGCTCGCCCTGTACACCGACGACATCGAACGGGTGCTCGCCGGGTCGCTCACGGAGACCGTGAGCGGGAAGGCCGCGTTGCGCGATCGGCTCGTGACACCGGTGATGGAGGCGAAGTCCGGACGCGTCGCCGCGTCGCGTGACCAGGTCGAGCAGCTCGGTCTCCGCCACCTCATCTTCGGCGAGTCCGTCCACGTCGACGCCGACGGGCGAACCGCACGCGCGTTCGCGCAATACATCCTCGTCGCGACCCGGGACGAGGAGACCGGCTTCGCGCGGGGAAGCCACGAGGGCTCGTACGTCTTCGACTTCCGGAAGGAGGACGGCGGCTGGAGGTTCTCGCGTCAGCAGATCGTCACCGACAACGCGCACAACCCGATGTTCGCGGCGTGAAGCTGCCGTCACGCACCGAAGCCGTAGAGGCGCGCCGCGTTCCCGGCGAGGATCAGGTCACGCTCGTGGGCCGGCACGCCCGAGAACGAGGCCAGGATCGTGCGCCACGAGCTCGGCCAGTCCGCGCTGATGTGCGGGTAGTCGCTCGACCAGAGGATCCGCTCGACGCCCACCGCGTGACGGTTGTGGATGCCATACGTGTCGGTCATGTAGCCGAAGTGGAAGTGCTTCTCGATGTACTCGCCGGGCGGCGCCTGGAGCCCGAAGCCGCTGACCGGGTCGAGCCGATGGAAGTTGTTGTCGATCTGCTCGCGGACGTACGGCACCCAGCCCATGTCGACTTCGGCGAACACGAACCGCAACTCGGGGAACCGGTCGAACACACCGCTGAAGACGAGCTCGATCATCCGTTCCGGAGCGTCGTAGAACCGCCCGTACCCCGGCAGCTTCGCCTTGTGCGCAGCCGGCATCCGCTTGCTGAGGCTCACGTGGATGCTGACCGGCACCCCCGCCTCGACGACGCGCGCCCAGACCTTGTCGTCCTCCGGGCTCGGCGCGAGCTCACCGTTCGGGTAGCACCCGATCATCACGCCGCGCACGCCGGGACGCGCGATCACGCGGTCGATCTCCGCCACGGCGTGCTCGACCCCGCAGTTGGGCAGCAGCACCTGGCCGCCGAACCGGTCGGGGGCGTACGCGACGAAGTCCGAGAGCCAGTCGTTGTAGGCACGCACACAGGCGAGGTGCAGGTCGGCATCGGGATTGGCGACGATCGCCTGGGCCACACGCGGCGTCGGATACAGCACCTCGGCGTCGACGCCGTCCTGGTCCATCTCGTCGAGGCGCGCCGCGGGATCGTGGCCGCCCCGCCGGAGATCCTCGAACCGAGCCCAGCCCTTCATCTCCGACGGAGCGAGTCCGGCACAGGCGTTCATGCCAAAGTTGATGGGATCGGCCACCCCATCGAGCACCCAGGCGTCACCTTCGGCGAATCGCTCCATCCGCGGCGCGCGGTCGCGCAGGCCCGCCGGCACGCGTTCGAGCCACAGGTCGGGTGGCTCGGTCACATGGCTGTCGGCCGAGATGAGGCGGTAGCGACGGGTCGGGGCGCTCAGGTCCACGAGGACTCCTTCTCCATGGTCGGCGGGGAACCCCTCATTGTTACTAGTTTAGATAGAATAGGATCCTGATGGCAACGGCTCGAGACCTCCGCCCCCCCGGCGCCGCGACCGCCGAGCCCGGCGCCCGCCGCCGGCTCCGCCAACCCCGCCTCGCCAACATGGTTGCCGACCAGCTGCGGGCGCGGATCCTCGCCGGCGAGCTGCCCGACGGCGCCACGCTCCCCAAGCAGGAGGACCTGTTCGAGGAGTTCGGCGTCGGACTGCCCGCGATCCGCGAGGCGCTGCGGATCCTCGAGACCGAGGGGCTCGTCACCGTGCTGCGGGGCAACGTCGGCGGTGCCGTCGTGCGCCAGCCGCGTCCGAGCAAGGTGGCCTACATGGTCGGGCTCGTGCTCGAGTCCCGCGACGTGGGGATCGAGGACGTCGCGAGCGCGCTCCGGCGCCTCGAGGCGGTGTGCGTCGCGCTCGCCGCCGAGCGGGCCGACCGGCACGAGACGGTCGTGCCCCGCCTGCGCGCGCGGATCGCCGAGTCCCGGGCCGTCGTCGACGACGCCGACGCCTACGTGCAGCAGGCGCGCGGGTTCCACGAGGACGTCGTCGCGACCTGCGGCAACGAGACCATGATCCTGGTCGTCGGGGCGCTGGAATCCCTGTGGTCCGCCCACGTCGACACGTTGACGCGCCGGACGGCGCAGTTCGGTCCGTTCCTCGACCTGGAGACGCGCCGCCACAGCATCGACGAGCACGTCCGTCTCGTGGACGCGATCGAGTCCGGCGACACCGCGGGAGCCGAGGAGATCGTGCTGGCGCACCTCGCCGAGCCGGAGCGGTACCCGTTCGTCGCCGAGGGCACGACCGTTCGCGCGGCGCTCATCGGAGACGCGTGACGACCGGGGTGGCGGGCGGCGGGACCCGGGTCGCCGTCGTCACCGGGGGCGGACGCGGGATCGGACGCGCGATCGCCGCCCGACTGTCCCACGACGGCATGGTCGTCGTGGTGTCCTCACGCACCCGCTCCGACCTCGACGACGTCGTCGCCTCCATCGAGGCGGCGGGCGGACGGGGGCTCGCGGTCGAGGCCGACGCGCTCGACCGGAACGCGGCGCGGCGCCCCGTCCACGAGGCCATCGACGCCTTCGGGCGGGTCGACGTCGTCGTCAACAACGTCGGCGGATCGGTCGGTCACGACCACGACCCGTTCACCATGAGCGACGAGACGTTCGAGCGGACGCTCACGATGAACCTCACGACCGCCTGGTGGACGACGAGCGCCGCGCTCCCGAGCATGCGGGAACGCGGCTGGGGGCGCATCGTGAACATCGGCTCCGGTGCGGCGAAGGCCAGCACGCCCGGCGGCCGGCTCGGCTACACGAGCGGCAAGCACGGACTGGTCGGATTCACCCGGCAGCTCGCCGAGGCGGTGGCGCCGTCGGGCATCACGGTGAACTGCGTCTGCCCGGGCTGGACCAACACGTCGATGATCGACTGGGAGGCGGTCGCCGCACGACAGGGCGTGTCGGTCGTGGAGGCGCAGGGGGTCGCGCTCGCCGCCAACCTCCAGCACCGCATCCTCGAACCCGAGGAGATCACCGGGATGATCTCCTTGCTCGTGGGCGACGAAGGCGGTGGGATCACCGGGCAGGTGATCGGCGTCGACGGCGGCTACGGCGTCTGACCAGACGTCGCGGCACTTCGGGGCGAGGTCGGGAAGCCGGATCCCGTGAGCCGAGCCGGCATGCGAGTCCTTCCGAGAGGTTGTGACACGATTCGCCCCCGCGGCCCGGAACCGCCGCGCCGCGTCGGCGAACCTCGCCGACCGCCGATGGGAGGGCCGTGAAGCTCGGAGTGAACCTCGTGCGCGTGCGCCCCGACCACATGCCCGCGCTGGCCGCGCACGCCGAGCGCCTGGGGTACGAGTCGGTGTTCGTACCGGACCACGTGGTGATCCCGGTCGAGTTCGCGTCGCGCTACCCGGGCACGAAGGACGGCGGGTTCCCGTACGGCGACGCAGTCCCGCTGTACGACCCGTGGACCGTGCTCACCGCGATCGCGGGAGCCACCACCACCATTGGCCTCGGGACCGCGGTGTACCTCGTCGCCCTCCGCCACCCCTTGGTCACCGCCCGGCACGCGGTGACGCTCGAGGCCATCGCCGGACCTCGCTTGATCCTCGGCGTGGGGGTGGGCTGGCTGACCGAGGAGTTCGAGGCGCTCGGCCTCGATCCGCGGACGCGGTTCTCGCGCGCCGAAGAGGCGGCGGAGGCGTTGCGGCGGCTGTGGACCGAGCCCCAGCCCTCGTTCGCGGGAACACACTTCGCGTTCGAGCCGGTGCACTTCGCACCCAAGCCCGCATCGTCGCCCCATCCGCCGATCCTGTTCGGCGGCGATTCCGACGCCGCGCTGCGCCGGGCGGTGCGCTTCGGCGACGGCTGGATCTCGGGTGGGATGGCCGACGACGCCGAGGGGGTGGCCGCGCTCGTCGCGCGGCTCGAAGCCACCCGGCGGGAGGTCGCCGCCGCCGCGCCCGCCGGGTACGACCCCGATCGCCCCTTCGCCATCACCGTGCTCCATCCGAATCCGACGCCGGCCGACGTGGCGCGCATGGCCGAGTGCGGGGTGGAGCGGGTGGTGGTGATGCCGTGGGACCGCAACCGCGACGCCTCGGAGGCGCTCGAGCGCTTCCGCGTCGCAGTGGGTGACGTGGTCGACGTGGAGGGACGCGCATGACGACCTTCCGGCGCGGAGGGCCGCGCGCGCCGTGACCGAGCCCGCGACCGGCACCGACCTGCGAGCTCGCACGCTCGCCGACCTGATCGTCGCGCGTGCGGAGGCCACGCCGGCCGCACCGATGCTCTTCGACGAGCGCGACCGCGAGATGACGTTCGCCGGGTACGCCGCGGCCGTGGATGACTTGGCGGCGCGCTTCGTTGCCCGCGGGGTGGAGCCGGGGTCCGTGGTCGCGTGGCAGCTCCCAACCCGGATCGAGACCGTCGTGGTGATGGGCGCGCTCGCACGCCTGGGGGTGACCCAGGTCCCGGTGCTGCCGATCCACCGCGAGCGCGAGCTGCGGTTCATGCTGGAGCAGAGCGGCGCGCAGTGGTGGTGCGGCCCCGGCACCTGGCGCGGGTACGACTTCGACGCGCTCGGGGCCCGGGTGCAGGCCGACCTGGGGACGTTCGCCATCATCCGCTGCGCGCCGCAGCCGGAGGCCGACCCCGACGCGGTCGCGGCGGTCAGCCTCCCGGGCCCGCCCGGCGACGGCGACGGCGTGCGCTGGATCTTCTACTCGTCGGGCACCACGGCCGAGCCCAAGGGGGCGCGCATCACCGACCGCGCCGCGATGGCGTCGGGGCTCGGCATGGCAACCGCGCAGCGCTACCGCCCCGACGACCGGTACGGGATCGCGTTCCCCTTCACCCACATCGGCGGCCTCACGAACCTGTCGGCGGTGCTGCAGCGCGGGTTCGCGCTGATCCTCATCGATGCGTTCGATCCCCCGGTGGCGGTGGACGTGTTCGCGCGGCACCAGGCGACGATCGTGGGCGGCGGTCCCGCGTTCTACCGCGCGTACCTCGACCAGCAGCGGCGACGACCCGGCGAACCCATCCTGCCCGCGCTCCGGTTCATGGTGGGTGGGGGTGCGCCGATGCCTCCGGCGATGCACGCCGAGGTGCGCGACGAGATCGGCGGGCGCGGCTGTGCGCACGGCTACGGCATGACCGAGAGCTGCAGCATCCTCGCCCTCAACGACCCCGACGACACCGACGACCACCTCGCGCACACGGTCGGCCGCGTCGTGCCGGGGATGGAAGCGCGCGTGCTCGGCCGGTCCGGCGTCGTGGCCCCGCCCGGCGAGGCCGGTGAGCTGCAGGTGCGCGGCGCGTTCCTCATGGAGGGCTACGTCGACTCGTCGCTCGATGCGGAGGCCTTCACCGCCGACGGCTGGTTCCGGACCGGTGACCTCGGAAGCGTGGACGTCGACGGCTACCTGCGCATCACCGGCCGAACCAAGGACATCATCATCCGCAAGGGGGAGAACATCTCGGCCACCGAGCTCGAGGACCTCCTCTACACCCACCCCGCGGTGGCCGACGTCGCGGTGATCGGCCTGCCCGACGACGAGCGCGGCGAGCTGGCGTGCGCGGTCGTGGTCGTGGCGGCGGGCGCGCCTGCTCCGACGTTGGCCGACCTCGCCGACCACCTCACCGCCGCCGGCCTGATGCGTCAGAAGCTGCCCGAGCGGGTGGAGTACCGCGCCACCATCCCGCGCAACGCGGCGGGCAAGGCACTCAAGCCGCAGCTTGCCTCGGAGTACGGGCAGCCTCACGGCTGACCGCAACTGCACAAGGCTGACGCTTCGGCCGAAACCTACCCGATTGCCACTCCGCTCCGTGACTCGTTCGAGAAACGGGCCGAAGGTCCCTTCCGCCTCGGCAGCACCGCTTGCGAGGATGCGTTCGTCGGCTTCCGCGAGAAGTCGCTGGTCCGGACATCCACGTCGAGCGTCAGTGGGGTGATCGTCATGGTTCCGCCGAGCGAAGAGATCCCGCCCTTCGATCCCCGAGCGGTGCACGCGAAGTACGCGGCCGAGCGTGCCCGTCGCTTGGGGGTGGACCGAAGCGACAACGTGGATCTCACCCGCGACGAGCGGTTCCGGGAGTACGTGACCGATCCGTTCACGGAGTACACGGCGCGCGGCCCGGTGTCCGACGACATCGACGTGCTGGTCGTCGGCGCGGGACTCGCCGGTGTGATCATGGGCGTCAAGCTGCGTGAGGCCGGGTTCGAACGGCTCCGGTTCGTCGACAAGGCTGGTGGCTTCGGCGGCACGTGGTACTGGAACCGGTACCCCGGCCTGATGTGCGACGTCGAGTCGTACGTCTACATGCCGATGCTCGAGGAGATGGGCGTCGTCCCCACGATGCGCTACGCGTCGGGCGAGGAGATCCGGCTGCACCTCGATGCCATCGCCGAGAGGTACCGCCTCGGTGACGGCGCGCTGTTCCACACCAACGTCGAATCGAGCACGTGGGCCGAGGACGACGCGCAGTGGGTGATCTCCACCGACCACGGTGACGAGATCCGCGCGAAGTACGTGGTCATGTGCGTCGGGATCCTCAACCTCCCGAAGTTGCCCGCGCTCCCCGGGATCAAGGACTTCGAGGGCGCGTCGTTCCACACCGCCCGCTGGGACTACGCGTACACGGGCGGGAGCCCGACGGACGCGAACATGACGAACCTCGCCGACAAGGCCGTCGCCGTCGTCGGCACCGGTGGGTCGGGCATCCAGTGCGTGATGCCGTTGGCCAAGTCGGCGAAGCAGGTCTACGTGTTCCAGCGGACGCCGTCGGCGATCGGCTGGCGCGGGAACCATCCGACCACGCCCGAGTTCGTGCAGAGCCTCACCCCGGGCTGGCAGCAGGAGCGCACCGACAACTTCTCGTCGGTGATGATCGGGCGGCCCGTCGAGGTCGACCTGGTCGACGACGCGTGGACCGAGTACATGGCCCGGGTGGCGAACTTCGCGGGCGATCCGGGGATGTCCGACGACGAAGTGGCGCTCGCGGCGGAGGCGTTCGACTACTCGGTGATGGAGGAGCACCGCACGCGGGTCGACGCGATGGTCCACGACCCCGCCGTCGCCGAGGCGCTCAAGCCGTACTACCGGTACCTGTGCAAGCGGCCCCTGTTCCACGACGACTACCTCGCGGCGTTCAACGAGCCGAACGTCACGCTCGTCGACTGCCCGACCGGGATCGACGCCGTCACGTCCGGCGGTCTCGTCGCGAACGGCCAGGAGTTCGAGGTCGACTGCATCGTCTACGCCACCGGGTTCGAGGCCGAGGTGACGCCGTTCCCGCGGCGGGCCGCTCACGACATCATCGGTCGTGACGGAGTCTCCATCGCCGACAAGTGGAAGGACGGCCCCTGGACCCTTCACGGGATCATGTCCCGCGGCTTCCCGAACATGTTCATCATCCCGGCGCCCGGCCAGCAGGCTGTCATCACCGTGAACATCACGCACCTCTACACCGAAGGCGCAATCCACATCGCCGAGACGATCGCTGCGCTCGAGGCGCGCGGTGCGCAGCGCGTCGACGTGAGCGAGGAGGCCGAGGCCGCCTGGACGCAACGGATCGTGGACGACTGGAAGGACAACCGCCAGTTCATGGCGGCTTGCACCCCATCACGGCTCAACTTCGAGGGACATCCCGAGGCCGCGAACCCGAAATCCGGAACCTACGGCGGCGGCTACGGCGACATCTTCGGCTATCGGGAGCTGCTGGCAACCTGGCGCGCAGCC
>JBAZYX010000123.1:0-10188 GCA_041659105.1 Acidimicrobiia bacterium | reverse complement strand
CCGTCACGACGGCATCGCCCGGTTCACGGTCGGCCAGCGGCGCGGCCTCGGGGTGGCGGTGGGTGAGCGCCGGTACGTCGTCGACGTCGACGCCGCCGCGAACGTGGTCACGGTCGGTCCACCCGAAGCGCTCCTGCGCGACGGCGTCGAGCTGCGCGCGCTCGCGTTCACGCACACGCGCCCCGGTCCGACCGACGCGCTCGAGGTCCAGGTGCGCGCGCACGGCACGCCGCGACGCGGCACGCTCCTGGGCGACCGCGTGGCGTTCGCCGAGCCGGCGCCGCGGGTGGCGCCGGGCCAGATCGTGGCGCTCTACGACGGCGACGAGCTGGTGGGTGGAGGCGTCGCCGCCTGACCGCGTCCTGACGATCCCGACGCCACCACGACCGGGATCCGCCGCCGTCCGGCCTCGGCGAGCATCCGGGGCGCGGCGACCACGGCGACGCACAGGACCGTGGTGCTGACGGTCTCGGATCCCTTGCGGCCCCGGAGCGCGCGGAACACCTCGGCGGGGCGGTCGAGCGTGAGCACGACGCTGCCGAGGCTCGCGCCCAGGCGCAGGTCGAGCGTGCCCTCGCCGGTGGGCGCCGCCGGACCGCTCGCCCGCAGCGACACGATCCGCTCGCGGATGAAGAGCACGGGGTCGGAGAGGGTCAGGGGGTCCACCACGACGAACCCGGCGGGGACGAGCACGGCCCATCGGGTGGAGAGCCCGTGGAGCGCGCGGGCGGCGACGTAGACGATCGGGGCGCTGACGAGGATCGTGACGGAACCGAGCACCCACTGCGCGTCGGCCAGCAGCAGCGGGCCGGTCGCGATCGCGGCGCCCAGGAGGAGGCGTGCGGCCGGGAGCGGCCCGAGGAACAGGCCCGTGGGCACGCGCAGCGGGAAGCGGTCCTCGTCGCCGTAGGCCACGGCGTTGGCCGCGGCGAACGCGAGCGGCGGCCGGCTCACGAGCACGGCGGCGACCAGGGTGGCCGCGACGGCGACCGCCGCGGTGGTCGTGTCGACGTCGGCGGTGATCGCGATGAGCACCGCGAGGACGGCGAAGCACGGGGCGACCGCCCGGGCGGCGGTGAGCCCGATGGGGCGCGGGACCGCGATGGCCAGCAGGACGACGGCCCACGCGGCCCAGCAGAGCACCGCGGCCACGGCCTGCGGCGCGCTCGACCAGTCGGCCGTCGCGTCGGACACCGCCCCGCCGGCGGTGAGCGGCAGGGTCGCCCAGACGGCGGCCAGGATCCAGCGCTCCACGGCGGCAGTCTCGCGTAGCCTCGGCGTGATGCCCGCACCCGAAGCGGCCCGGCGCCGGGCGGAGGAGCTGCGCGCCGAGCTCGACGAGCACAGCTACCGCTACTACGTCCTCGACGACCCGAGCGTGTCCGACGCCGAGTTCGACGCGTTCATGCGCGAGCTCGTCGAGCTCGAGGCCGAGTTCCCCGACCTCGTCACGCCCGAATCGCCCACCCAGCGCCCCGGTGGCTTCGCCCCCACCACGTTCGCGGCGGTCACCCACGACGCGCCGATGCTCTCCCTCGACAACGCCTTCGACCGGGCCGAGCTCGACGCGTGGTACCAGCGCATCACCAAGCTCGTGCCCGAGGCGGTGCGGTTCGTCGGCGAGCCGAAGCTCGACGGGCTCGCCATGTCGTTGCTCTACGTCGACGGCCGGCTGGTGCGGGGCGCGACGCGCGGTGACGGCGTCACCGGTGAGGACGTGACCGCCAACGTGCTCACGATCGCGGCGATCCGGCGCCGGCTGGAGGGCGCCGCGCTCCCGGCGCGGATGGAGGTCCGGGGTGAGGTCTTCATGCCCCTCGAGGCGTTCGAGGCGCTGAACCGGCGCCAGGGCGAGGCCGGCGACCGCTTGTTCGCGAACCCGCGCAACGCCGCGGCCGGCAGCCTGCGGCAGAAAGACCCCCGCGTCACCGCGTCGCGCGCGTTGGCGTTCTACGCATACCAGGTCGAGGTGAGTGGCGGCGACGCGATCGGCGCGAGCCACCACGAGACGCTGACCTGGTTGCGCGACCGCGGCCTTCCGGTGAACCCGAACATCGAGCAGCTCGACACGATCGACGCGGTTGCCGAGTTCTGCACGCGCGTGGAGGCCCAGCGGCACTCGCTCGGCTACGACATCGACGGCGTGGTGGTGAAGGTCGACGACCTCGGCCAGCGCGCGGAGATGGGCAACACCAGCAAGGCACCGCGCTGGGCGATCGCCTACAAGTTCCCGCCCGAGGAGAAGACGACCGTCCTGCGGGACATCATGGTGAGCATCGGCCGCACGGGTCGCGCCACCCCGTTCGCGGTGCTCGAGCCCGTGTTCGTGGGGGGATCGACGGTCGGCCTCGCGACGCTGCACAACCAGGACGAGGTGGCCCGCAAGGACGTGCGCCCGGGCGACACCGTGGTCGTCCGCAAGGCGGGGGACGTGATCCCCGAGGTGGTGGGCCCGGTCACGGCCAAGCGCCGCCGGAGGACGAAGCCGTGGGTGTTCCCGAGCGAGTGCCCGTCGTGCGGCGGACCGCTCGTGCGGCTCGAGGGCGAGTCCGACGCCCACTGTGTGAACGTCGACTGTGAGGCGCAGCGCGTCGCGCGCATCGTGTACTTCGCGGGACGGGGCTCGATGGACATCGAGGGGCTGGGCGAGGAGCGCGTGCGCCAGTTCGTCGACGCCGGGCTGCTCGCCGACCCCGGCGACGTCTACGCGCTCACCGTCGAGCGGCTCCTGCCGCTCGAGCGCATGGCGCAGAAGTCGGCGGAGAACCTCGTCGCCGGGATCGAGGCGTCGAAGTCGCGCGGGCTCGCGCGCGTGCTGGTGGGACTCGGCGTCCGCCACTTCGGACCCACCGCGGCCCAGGCGGCGGCGCGTGCGTTCGGGAGCCTCGACCGGCTCCAGGCCGCGTCGGTGGAAGACCTCACCGCGGTCGACGGCATCGGGCCCGTGATCGCGCAGAGCGTGCAGGCCTTCTTCGCAACCGACCACAACCACCGCGTCCTCGACAAGCTCCGTGCCGCGGGCGTGGACCTCACTGCGCCGATGGCCGCGCCGAGCGACGCGGCCGACGGTCCCCTCGCAGGGCGGACGTTCGTGCTCACCGGAACCCTCGACGGCTACACCCGCGACGAAGCCCAGGCGGCGATCGAGGCCCGGGGCGGCAAGGTCACGAGCAGCGTGTCGAAGAAGACGAGCTACGTCGTCGCCGGGGTCAGCCCGGGGTCGAAGCTGGCCAAGGCCGAGCAGCTCGGCGTGCGCGTGCTCGGCGACGCGGAGCTCGCGCGCCTGCTCGATGACGGCCCTGAGGCGCTGGACGGCTGATGCGGGCCCAACGCGTCACCACCCCTGCCCCGATCGGGACGCGCCCGCTCGTGCTGGTGGAGGTCCCCGAGCCGGAGCCGGGCCCGGGCGAGGTTCGGGTCCGGGTGCACGCGTGCGGGTGCTGCCGCACCGACCTGCACGTCGTGGAAGGCGATCTCGAGCTCCCGCGGCTGCCCGTGACACCCGGGCACCAGGCCGTCGGCGTGGTCGACGCCCGCGGGCCGGGTTGTCGCGAGCTCGAGCTGGGCGAGCGGGTGGGCGTGGCGTGGCTGCACCGCACCTGCGGCGAGTGCGGGTACTGCCGCCGGGGCGAGGAGAACCTGTGCGAGCGGGCCGAGTTCACCGGGTGGACGGTCGACGGTGGGTACGCGGACGCGGTGGTGGTGCCGGAGGCGTTCGCGGTCCGCCTCCCGGAAGCACTCGACGACCTCGCCGCGGCGCCGCTCCTGTGCGCGGGGGTGATCGGCTACCGGGCGCTGCGGCGGGCCGAGGTGCAGCCCGGCGAGCGCGTCGCCCTCGTGGGGTTCGGCGCGTCGGCCCACCTCGCGATCCAGGTGCTGCGCTACTGGGGGTGCGAGGTGGTCGTGCTCACGCGCGGGGAGCGCCACCGTGCGCTGGCGCGCGAGCTCGGCGCGGTCTGGGTCGGGCACGCGTCGGAGCTGCCGCCGGGCGAGTGCGACCGGGCCGTGGTGTTCGCGCCGGCCGGTGAGCTCGTTCCCGTCGCGCTCGACGTCGTCCGTCCCGGCGGCACCGTCAGTCTCGCGGGCATCCACATGAGCGACATCCCGTCGTTCGAGTACCGACGGCTCTGGCGCGAGCGCACGCTGCGATCGGTGGCGAACATGACGCGCCGCGACGCGCAGGAGTTCGTCGAGCTGGCGACGGAGGCGGGCATCCGCACGTCGGTGGAGGTCTTCACGCTCGAGCAGGCCAACGACGCGCTCGCCGCGATCGCGGGGGACGCGGTGGGTGGCGCAGCGGTGCTGCAGGTCGCCGGGCGCTAGACGGGGCTCGCCTCAGGCGCCGGCCCGGAACTCCCACGAGTAGGCCGAGGGGTTGGCGGGCCGGCGCTTGGCCTGGGGCCAGGAGAGGACGGTCACCCGGTAGATGCCGGGCTCGAACCTCTCCAGCTCCTGGTCGGGACCGGTGCGGAAGCTGAACTGGCCCAGGGGGACGATCCGCTCCATCTGGTCCTCCGGGACCTCGAACGAGGCCCGCCCGACGGGCTCGAGGATCATCACGCCGGTGAGGTCGTCGCGCAGGTCGACGGTGATGGTGTCCTGCAGGCGGGCGAGCTCGCCGGGCCCGGGGCTGACGCTCTGGACCGACGAGGGCAGCGTGGGCACGTTGCGCCCGGGTCCGGTCTCGGTCTCCGACGACGCGATCCCCCAGATCCCGAGCGTGATCACCACGCCGACCACGAGCACCACCGTCAGGACCCGACCGGGGTGCTGGACGAGCGGGGGCTTGGGCGGGGTCGCGGGCGGCGCAACCGGCGCGGGCGCGGTGGTCGGCTCGGCCGGGGGCGGGGGAGGTGCGGCCATCGCCGTCGAGGGTACCGGCGCTCCGAGTGGGCCCTGCCGCGGCGGCACCGGGCCTGCCCGGTACCGTTTTCCGGATGGCCAGCCCTGCCATCGCCGACCTGGCCGGGCGCGTTCTCGCCGGCCGCTACCGCCTCCTCGGGTCCATCGGCGCGGGGGCCTCGGGTCGGGTCTACGCGGCCGACGACGTGCGGCTCAACCGGCGGGTGGCCGTGAAGGTGCTCCACGGAGCCCTGGCCGAGGACGCCGGGTTCCTGCGTCGCTTCCGCAGCGAGGCGCAGCACGCGGCCGCCCTCCACCATCCCCACATCGTCGCCGTCTACGACTGGGGCGAGGACGCCGGCATGCCCTTCATGGTGCTGGAGCTGCTCCAGGGCGGGAGCCTCCGGGCCCTCCTCGACGGCGGCGGTCGGCTGAGCCCGTCGCAGGCCACGCACGTGGGCCGTCAGGTCGCGCAGGCGCTGCACTACGCGCACACCCGTGGGGTGGTGCACCGCGACGTGAAGTCGTCCAACCTGCTGTTCGACGAGCACGGCATCGTGCGGGTCGCCGACTTCGGTCTCGCCCGAGCCCTGGCCGAGGCGAGCTGGACCGAGCCCGACGGCGGCGTGCTGGGCACGGCGCGCTACGCGGCGCCCGAGCAGGCGAGCGGGGCACCCGTCGACGGCCGCGCCGACTGCTACTCGCTCGCGGTGGTGATGATCGAGGCGATCACCGGCCAGGTCCCCAACGTGGGCGACTCCGTGGTGGCCACGGTCGTCGCCCGCGGATCCCAGCCGTTGACCGTGCCCGGCGACCTCGGGTCGCTCGGCGACGTGCTCGCGCGTGCCGGTCAGCCCGACCCGAACCGTCGCTTCCCCGACGCCGGCGCGATGGCCGCGGCGCTGGGTGCGGTCGCCCGCGAGCTCCCGCCGCCCGCGCCGCTCGTGCTCCCGGGCATCGGCGAGCCGCTCGACGACCCCGAGCCGACCCGCGTCGCGTCGACGCGCGCCCCGACGCCGGAGGCGCGGGCCGATCCCGAGGCCCCGTCCGCGGTGTACGACCAGGACGCGATCGTGGTGGTCCCGAAGCGGGAGCGCACCCCCGGGAGCTACCGCCTCGTGCCGATGGTGGTGGCCGCCGTGCTCGTCCTCGCGCTGGTCGCGGCGGGGGTGCTGGTGGCGTCGTCGGTGGGTGGAGGCGGGGGTTCCGTCGCCGCGCCCAACCTCGTCGGCCTGTCGGAGCAGGAGGCCGCGGCGAAGGCCGCGGCCGTCGGGCTCCGGCTCTCCATCGAACGGCAGCAGAGCGACGACGTCGCCGGCCTCGTGCTCGTGCAGCGGCCCGCCGCCGGCGCGTTCCTCTCGGGCGGGGGTTCCGTGAGGCTGGTCGTGTCGCGCGGGCCGCCTCCCGTCGCCATCCCCGGCGACCTCGCCGGCATCGCGGCCGCCGATGCTCAGGCGCGGCTCGAACAGCTCGGCTTCGTGGTGCGCGTCGAGCGCGCGTACGACGAGACGGTGGCGAAGGACCTCGTCATCGCGACCGATCCCGCCATCGGATCGAAGGCGCCGCGCGAATCCGAGATCGTGCTCAGGGTCAGCGACGGCCCCGCCCCCGTTCCGGTGCCGAGCGACGTCGTGGGCAAGACCTTCGACGAGGCCGCCGCGATCCTCCGGGCCAAGGGCTTCGGCGTGGCGCGCAGCGACGTGTTCAGCGACACCATCGACACCGGCAAGGTCGTGGGCACCGACCCCGCGGTCGGCCAGCCGGCCGCGAAGGGCTCGACCGTCACCATCGACGTGAGCAAGGGCCCCGAGCTCGTGGCGGTGCCCGGCGGGCTCGTCGGCCTCACGGTCGAGGAGGCGAGCCAGCGGCTCCAGGCCGTCAACCTGGTCCCCAACGTGGAGAACTACGGGCCGGGCAAGAAGGTGCGCGCCACCGACCCGAGCGCGGGGACGCAGGTGAAGAAGGGCTCGAAGGTCACGCTGTTCCTGTAGTGGCGCCCTCGCGCAATACGATCGGGCCCGCGTCCAGGCGCCGCCGCCGGACGACGGAGGACGTGTGCACCGCCCAATCCCATACCGCTGGGTGGTGCTCGTCACGGTGTGCGCCGGGCTGTTCGCGAGCGGCCTCACGGTCACCGCGCTCACCACGGCGGTCCCGTTCATCCAGCGCGACTTCGGCACCTCGCTGGCCGCGATCACCTGGGTGGTCTCCGCGCCGTTCCTGTTCCGGTCGATCTTCGTCCCCGCGTTCGGGAAGGCCGCCGACCGCGTCGGTCGGCGGCGCACCTGGCTCGTGGGCTTCGCGGTGTCGACGTTCGCCTCGCTCGCGTGTGGCTTCGCCCCCACGGTGGGGGTGCTCATCGCGTGCCGCGCGCTCGCGGCGATCGGGAGCGCCGCGGTGGTGCCGTCGTCGCTCGCCCTGATCGCGGTCCAGTTCGACCGCGAGGAGCGCGTGAAGGCGTTCGGGTGGTGGTCGGCGGTCGCTGCGCTGTCGCCGGTGGTGGGCGTCATCCTCGGCGGCCTGGTGGTGGAGGCGTTCGGGTGGCGGTGGCTGTTCTTCGGCCAGTTCCCGTTCGCGGTCGTCGCGCTCGTGCTCGGGGCGGTCATCCTCGAGGAGTCGCGCGGCGAGCGCGCACCGTTCGACTACGCCGGAACCGTCCTCTCGGTGCTCGGGCTCGGCTCGCTGATCCTCGTGCTCAACCGCGGCCCGGTGGGCAAGTGGGGCTGGGGCTCGCCCGAGACGTCCGCCTGCTTCGTCTTCGCGATCGCGTGCCTCGTGGCGTTCGTGCAGGTCGAGAGGCGCGTGCAGTCGCCGATCCTGCTGGTGGACCTGTTCAAGCGGCGGCCGTTCTCCGCGGGCGTGGCCGCGAACTTCTTCGGGAACTTCGCCTACATGGGCGGCTTCTTCATCACCTCGCTCATGCTCGCCGAGCCCGACCTGTTCGGCTACCACGCAGGTCAGGTGGCGCTCGCGGTCGCGCCGCGCGCCGCGGCGCTCGGGCTGATGGGGCCGGTGGCCGGCTACCTCGCGGTGCGCTACGGCGGCCGCCGCATGGCGACGCTCGGCATGGCGCTCGTGGGCGTGTCGATGCTGATGCTGGCCTCGCTCGACCCGGGGAGCGCGTACCTGTGGATCCTCCCCGGGCTCGTGATCTCGGGGATCGGGCTCGGGCTCGTGGGGCCGCCGTCGGTCGCGGCCGTGACGAACGAGGCCGCGTCCCAGGACCTGGGCGCCGCCGGTGCGGCCGTGAACCTCGGGTCGTCGTTCGGCTCGTCGATGGGGATCGCGACCATGCAGGCCGTGCTCGTGGCCACCGCGGCGAGCGCGAGCGCACCCGGGATGCACGCGTTCTCGATGGCCTTCCTCGCCGGCGCGATCGCCACCGGCTTCGGGCTGCTGGCGACGCTGAACCTCGAGGCGCCGAACCGGGTGATGGCCCGGACCCGGGAGCTGATCGTCCGGCGCTGACGCTGCGCCGGCCCCCGCGGTGGACCCGGTCGTCTACTCGGTGATGCCCTGGATCGCCTCGGCCAGGGCCGCGGCACCGGCCGGGGCACCCCCGGGCTGCGTGGTGCTCAGCAGCTTGGCGAGGTCGCCCTGGATCTTCACCTTGCCGCTCATGAACGCGTTGAGGCCGGCTTGGGGGTCGCCCGAGAGCAGGATGTCGCGGGCGGTGTCGTAGTCGGTGGTGACGGCGAGGTCGGCGTCGGGGGCGTGCCCGATGCCCCAGTGCCCCAGGCCGTTGCGGGCGCCCACGTGCAGGTGACGCTCCGCCCCGAACGGCGTGTCGGTGACGACGAGGTTCATCAGCAGATCGGCCTGGGCGGGGGCTTGGGCGCCCATGTCCTCGACGAGCTTCTCGACGATGCCGAACCAGTCGTCGCTGAGGAACTGGTACTTGGCCACCGGCAAGAGCGTAGCGAGCGTCCAGCGCAGGAGTCCGCAAGGGACCGGCGAACCGATCGCCTCAGCGAGCGCAGCGAGCCGGCATTGGGTTCGTCCCTGTAGCTGCGAACGTAGAATCCGCCGTCATGACCGAAGCTTCCGCAGCCCTCACGCGCGCCGATGTCGAACACGTGGCGCGCCTGGCCCGGCTCGCGCTCACCGACGACGAGATCGAGCGCCTCACCGTCGACCTTGCCGCCGTGCTCGACCACGCGGCCGATGTCGCGTCGCTCGACCTCGACGGCGTGCCCCCGACGGCCCATCCGTTGCCGCTGCGCAACGTCCTGCGGGCCGACGTGGTCCGGCCCACGCTCGACCGCGACGAGGTGCTCGCCGCGGCACCGGCGGCCGAGGACGGCCGGTTCCGCGTCCCGCGCATCCTCGACGCCCCGTGAGCGGGCACTCGTGACCGCTTCCGCGCACGAGATCGCCGCCGACGTGCGGGCCGGCCGTCGCCGCGCCCGCGACGTCGTCGAGGAGCACCTCGAGCTCGTCGCGGCGCGCGAGCCCGAGATCCACGCGTTCAACGTGGTGCTCGCCGACGAGGCCCGGGCCGCGGCCGACGCCGTCGACGCGCGCGTCGCGGCGGGGGAGGACCCCGGTCCGCTCGCCGGGGTGCCGATCGCGCTCAAGGACAACCTCTGCACGCGCGGCATCCCCACCACCTGCTCGTCCAAGATCCTCGAGGGCTGGCGACCCCCGTACGACGCGACGGTCGTGCAGCGGGTTGCCGCAGCCGGTGCGGTCGCGATCGGCAAGACCAACCTCGACGAGTTCGCGATGGGCTCGTCCACCGAGAACTCCGCCTTCGGTCCCACCCGCAACCCGTGCGACCTCTCCCGGGTGCCGGGTGGGTCGAGCGGGGGATCGGCGGCCGCGGTGGCGGCCGGGTTCACTCCGCTCGCGCTCGGGTCCGACACCGGCGGCTCGATCCGCCAGCCCGCCGCGCTCTGCGGCACCGTGGGCGTGAAGCCGACCTACGGCGCGGTGTCGCGGTACGGCCTGATCGCGTTTGCCTCCTCGCTCGACCAGATCGGCCCGTTCGCCGGCTCGGTCGCCGACGCCGCGCTGCTGCTCGACGTGATCGCCGGGCCCGACCCGCTCGACTCGACCTCGTCGCCCGAGCCGCACCGCCCGGTGTCCGACGTGCTGCACGACGGCGTGGCCGGGCTGCGCGTCGGCATCATCGACGAGCTGGTCGACGCCGACGGCGTGGAGCCCGAGGTGCGCGACGCCGTACTGCGCGCCGCCGCCGAGCTCGACGCCGCGGGTGCAGCGGTGGAGCGCGTGTCGGTACCGAGCGTGATCTACGGCTTGTCGGCGTACTACCTCATCGCGCCGGCGGAGGCGTCGTCCAACCTCGCCCGGTACGACGGCGTGCGCTACGGGCTGCGCGTCGAC
>JBAZYX010000122.1:0-10216 GCA_041659105.1 Acidimicrobiia bacterium | reverse complement strand
GGCCGCCCGACACCGAGTCGCCCGACCCGGAGTTCTGGGGCGCCGAGCCCCGGCCCGTGCGGCGGACCCGCCGGGCCGTCCCCGACGAGCCCACCGGTCCACCCGCGTGGTGGACGTCCCTCGTCGACCGTGCTCGCGACGCCCGGCTCGAGGTCGGGATCGGGGTGGTCGTGGTGGTGGTCATGGCCGCGGTCGCCGGGCTGGTCTGGTACCGGATGGGGGTGGCCGGGGGCGACGCGCCGCCGCGTGGGCCGAGCGCGACGTCGCGCACCGAGCGCACGAGCGACGCCGTGTCCCGCGACGAGTCGGTTGCGACGCCAGGTTCGTCCGCCGCGTCCGGCGCTTCGGCCCCCGGGACCGCGGCCGGCCGGGGCCCGACCGTGGTGGTCCACGTCGCGGGCGCGGTCAACAAGCCGGGCGTGCTGCTGATGCCCGCGGGGGCGCGCGTCATCGACGCGGTCGAGGGGGCCGGGGGAGCCGTCCCCGATGCCGACCTCGACCGGTTGAACCTCGCGGCGAAGCTCGTCGACGGCCAACGCGTCCTCGTCGTGAAGATCGGCGCCGCGCCCCCGGCCGACGCGTCCGGCGGCACGGGTGCACCGGGTGAGACCGGCGCGCTGATCGATCTCAACGCCGCGACCGGCGCGCAGCTCGAGACCCTGCCCGGCATCGGCCCCGCGCTCGCGGGAGCGATCATCACCGAGCGCGACCGCCGCGGCGGGTTCCGCTCGATCAACGAGCTGCGGGAGGTCCGGGGCATCGGCGAGGCCCGCTTCGCCGATCTGCGCGAGCGCGTCACCGTGTGACGGCCCGCGCGATCGGCCCCGGCCTCGTCCTGGGCGCCGTCCTCGTGGGGGTGCTCGCCGGGGAGGCGGCCGGACCGTCGCCCGCCCGCCTCGGGGCCGGCGGCGCGGTCGTCGCGTTCACCGCGGCGCTGGCGTGCGCGTGGACGCGGCGGGGGATCGCGGGGCTGGCGCTGTGTTGCGTGGCGGCCGCCCTCGCGGGTGGTGCCGTGATGAGTCGGGCGCTCGACGGGCAGCTCCACTCGCCGCTCGCGGCCGTGGTCGCCGGGCGGGAGAGCGCGACGATCGACGTCACCCTCGCCGCCGATCCCGACGCCACCCGGTTCGCCGCCCGCGTCGTCGCCCGTGTCGGTCGGGTGCACAGGGAGACGGGCGCGAGCGGCGGCGGCGGCCGCATGGTGGTGATCGACGCGTCGGGTGACGCCGCGCCCCGGCTGGCCGTGTTGGCGGCGGGCGACCAGGTCCGGCTCCGGGGCTACTTCCGCCCGCTCGACCGGTTCGAGGCGCGGGAGCGCTGGCGCCACGCGGTCGGGGCGTTCTCGGCCGACGACCTCGTGGCGTTCTCGCCGCCCGCGTCGCCGCTGCTCCGCCTGGCCAACGCGCTGCGGAGCCGGGTGCTCGCGGGGCACCGGCAGGTGCCCGAGCCCCAGCGCGCGCTCCTCGCGGGTTTCCTGCTGGGTGATACGAGCGACCTTCCCGACGTGGTCGTGGCCGAATTCCGCGCCGCCGGCCTCAGCCACCTCGTCGCGGTGTCGGGGCAGAACGTCGCGTTCGTGCTCGCCCTGGTCGGCCCGCTGGTGCGGCGTGGACCCCGCGGGGCCCGACTCGTCGGCGGGCTCGCGGTGCTCACGGTGTTCGCGGCGATGACGCGGTGGGAGCCGTCGGTGCTGCGCGCCTCGGCGATGGCGGCGTGCTCGATGGTCGCGCTCGCCGCGGGGCGCCCGACCGCCGGCCTGCGGGCCCTCGCGCTCGCCGTCACCGGCCTCCTCCTCGTCGACCCGTTCCTCGTGCACTCGGTGGGATTCGTGCTCTCGTGCGCCGCGAGCGTGGGCATCGCGGTGCTCGGCCCACCGATCGCGACGCGGGTGCCCGGGCCGCGCGCGCTGGCGGATGCGGTCGGCGTCACCGTGGGCGCGCAGCTCGCGGTGGCGCCGGTGCTGATCGCGGTGTTCGACGGGGTGCCCCTGGTGGCCGTGCCCGCGAACCTCCTGGTCGCGCCGTTCGCCGGACCGCTCACGGTGCTCGGGCTCGTCGGCGGCCTCACGGGTGGAGTCGTCGACGGGATCGTGGGCGGCGGCGGGGCGGGCGTGGTGGGGGCCGTGGTCTCGTTCCCCGCAGTCCTGTGCGCGACCGTCGTGCTGACCGTGGCGCGGGTTGCCGCCCGCACGCCGGTGGTGCTCGGCGCGCCCCAGCTGGTGGTGCTCGGGTCGGTCGCGGTTGCCGTCCGCTCTGCGATCGCGGCGAAACGGCCGGCGAGGTGGTCGCGGGGAGGGACGACAGCATCCTCGACCAGTCCGTCGACGTGAACTTCGCGAGCACGGACACCGCGCCGGTCGTGCTGGCGCCGACGTTCACCGGCTGACCTGGACCTGCCCGCCGCCTGCACCCCGAAGAGTGTCGTGGGCGGCTGGCAACATGGCCCGGTGCGTGCACCCGTCCCCCCGAATCCGGCCTGGCGCTACCGCCTCGGTGACGTCGTGCACGACCTGTCCTGCCGGACCCTGGTGATGGGCATCCTCAACCGCACGCCCGACTCCTTCTACGACCAGGGCGCCACCTACGCCTTCGACGACTTCCTCCGCCGGGCCGAGGTGCTGGTGGACCAGGGCGCGGATCTCCTCGACGTCGGTGGGGTGAAGGCCGGGCCCGGCCCCGAGGTCGACGAGGCCGAGGAGCTCGACCGGGTGATCCCGTCGATCGAGGCGCTCCACGCCCGCTTCGACGTCGCGATCTCGTGCGACACCTGGCGCGCGGGTGTGCTCGACGCGGCGTGCGCGGCCGGTGCCGTGGTTGGCAACGACATCAGCGGCTTCGGCGACCCCGACTACCTCGCCGTCGCGGCGAGGCACGACGCGTCGGTGGTGGCCACCCACATCCGGCTCAGGCCCCGCGTGCCCGATCCCGAGCCGCACTACGACGACCTCGTGGCCGACGTCGACGCCTTCCTCCTCGAGCGCGCCACCCGGGCCGAGGCGGCCGGACTCGCCCCGGAGCAGGTCTGCATCGACGCCGGTCTCGACCTGGGCAAGACCCCGGCGATGAGCGCGGTGCTGCTGCGCGAGAGCGCCGTGCTCGCGGCCCACGGCTACGTGCTGCTCCTGTCGGCGTCCAACAAGCGCTACATCGGTGACCTCCTCGGACTCGACATCGACGACCGGCGGGAGGCGTCGCTGGCGTCGGTGGCCTACGGCGTCATGCAGGGCTGCCGGGTCGTGCGGGTGCACGACGTCGCCGGATCGGTCAAGGTGTGCCGCATGGTGGAGGCGATCCTCGCAGCGCGGGCAGCCGAAGCGTCGTGAGCGACTCGTGAGCGTCCACGTCGTCAAGGGCGACGACCCGATCCTGCGGACCGACGTGCTCGAGGCCCTCCTGGCCGACCTCGTGGACGGCGAGGACCGCGGCCTCGTCGTCGAGGACGTCACGGTCCCGGGCAAGGGCGGGGAGGGGGAGCCGGGCGGGGCGGAGGCCCGCGAGGCGGCGGTGGCCGCGGCGGTGAACTCGGCCCAGAGCCCGCCGTTCATGACCGCCCGCCGCGTGGTGGTGCTGCGCGACGTCGGCAACCTGCTCACCGGCGACATCGGGCCGCTCGTGGCCTGTCTCGGCGACCTGCTCGACACCACCGAGATGGTCTTCGTGGCCGGCGGGGGCCGGACCCCGGACGCGCTGGCCAAGGCCTGGAAGGACGCCGGTGCGCAGGAGCACGGCGCCGCCCGGACCAAGGCCGAGGACGTGCTCGACGCCGCGCTCGCGGAGACCGGCGTGGCCCTGCGGCCCGACGCCGTGCGCGCCATCGTGGAGCGCGTCGGCGGCGAAGCCGGGCGCATCCCGGCGATCGTCGAGGTGCTCGCGTCGGCCTACGACGCCGGCGCCGCGCTCTCGGCGGAGGACGTCGCGCCGTACCTGGGCGAAGCGGGCGGGGTCCCGCCGTACGCGCTCACGAACGCGATCGAGGAGGGCGACGTCCCCGGCGCCCTCGAGGTGCTCCACCGGATCCTCACCGCCACCGGCCCCCAACAGCCCAAGCCCATGCACCCGCTGCAGGTGCTGGCCATGCTGCACAACAACGTCCGCCGCCTCGCCCGGCTCGACGATCCCGAGGTGCGCTCGGCTCCGGACGCCATCGCCGCGCTCGGGGGCAAGGTGAAGGAGTACCCGGCCCGGAAGGCGCTCGAGCAGTCGCGCCGGCTCGGGACGGACGGCATCCGCGAGGCCTACGCGGCGATCGCCCAGGCCGACCTCGATCTCAAGGGCGCCCGGGCCATCCCCGAGGACGCGGTGATGGAGGTGCTGGTGGCGCGGCTGGCCGCGCTCTCGGCCCGCTCCGGGGCCGCGCCGAAGCGGGGCCGCAACGCGCCGCCGGCGCGTCGGGGCGGGAGATCCGCTCGACGGTGAGCGGGAGCCGCGGGCACTGCCCGCGGCGGGAGATCAGGTCAGGCGTCGGCCTTGGCCTGGCGCTTCATCAGGCGCGAGGTGCGGCGGGCGGCTTGGTTCTTGTGGATGCGGCCCAAGGCGGCGGCCTTGTCGAGGCGCTTCTGCGCCATGCGCACGGCCTCGGTCGCGTCCTCGGCCCCGGCCTCGACGGCCTTGCCCGCCACCTTGACCCGCGTCTTCAGCTCGGAGCGCACCGCCTTGTTGCGCTCGTGGCGCACGACGTTCTGGCGGTTCCGCTTCTTCTGGCTCTTGATGTTTGCCACGGGGGGTGATGACTCCGAGAGAGACGCTGATGAACCCGGTCAGGCTAGCAGTGCCCGCCACCAGTGCCCGTTCCGGGGCGGGGACCGGCGAGAATGGGGGTCGTGCCCTCGATCGAGCGATACCGCTCCTTCTCGATCATCGCCCATATCGACCACGGGAAGTCGACCCTCGCCGACCGCATCCTCGAGCTGTGCGGCGCGGTCGACCCGCGCGACATGCGGGCCCAGTACCTCGACACGATGGACCTGGAGCGCGAGCGGGGCATCACGATCAAGGCCCAGAACGTGCGGCTCACGTGGAAGGACCACGTCCTCCAGCTGATCGACACCCCGGGCCACGTGGACTTCGGCTACGAGGTCTCCCGCAGCCTGGCCGCCTGCGAGGGCGCCCTCCTGCTCGTGGACGCGAGCCAGGGGATCGAGGCCCAGACCCTGGCCAACTGCTACGCCGCGCTCGAGGCGGACCTGACCATCGTCGCCGCCCTCAACAAGATCGACCTGCCCGCGGCCGAGCCCGAGAAGCGGGCCGAGGAGATCGAGAAGGTCCTCGGCATCCCGGCCCACGAGATCCTGCGCATCTCGGCCAAGACCGGCGAGGGGGTGCCCGAGCTGCTCGACGCGCTCGTCGCCCACGTACCCCCGCCCTCCGGCGACCCCGACGCGCCGCTCCAGGCGCTGATGTTCGACTCGATCTACGACCCGTACCGCGGCGTGGTCAGCTCGGTGCGGGTGTTCAACGGCCGGCTCGTGTCGGGCGCCCGGCTCTACTACGTGCAGGCCGGCGCGCCGCACGACGCCGAGGAGATCGGCGTGCGCCGCCCGGGGATGACGCCGGTGGCGTCGCTCGGCCCCGGCGAGGTGGGCTACCTCATCGCCGGCATCAAGGCCGTCGGCGAAGCGCGCGTCGGCGAGACGGTCACCACGTTCACCCACCGCGCCGAGGGTCTCCCCGGCTACCGCGAGCCGAAGCCGATGGTGTTCTGCGGCCTCTACCCGGTCGACGGCGACGAGTACGCCGAGCTCCGGGAGTCGCTCGAGAAGCTGCGGCTCAACGACTCGTCGTTCACCTACGAGCCGGAGACGTCGGGCGCGCTCGGCTTCGGGTTCCGCTGCGGGTTCCTCGGCCTGCTCCACATGGAGATCACCCGGGAGCGGCTCGAGCGTGAGTACAACCTCTCGCTCGTCGCCACCGCGCCCAACGTGGAGTACGAGGCCCACCTCCTCGACGGCACGGTCGAGATCGTCGACAACCCGTCGTCCCTCCCGCCCACGAACGACACCGACTTCATCGAGGAGCCGTTCGTCAACGTCACGATGCTCACGCCCACGGAGTACGTCGGCACCCTCATGGAGCTGTGCCAGCATCGACGCGGCGACATGACGAAGATGGAGTACCTCTCCGAGGACCGGGTGGAGCTCGTGTACTCGCTCCCGCTCGCCGAGATCGTCATGGACTTCTTCGACCAGATGAAGTCGCGCACGCGTGGGTACGCGTCCCTCGACTACGAGCCCGCGGGCTACCGGCGCTCGAGCCTGGTGAAGGTCGACGTCCTGCTCAACTCCGTGCCGGTCGACGCGTTCTCGACGATCGTGCACAAGGACAAGGCGTACGACTACGGGCGGCGCATGACCCAGAAGCTGCGCGAGCTCATCCCGCGCCAGCTGTTCGACGTCCCGATCCAGGCCGCGATCGGCGGGCGCGTCATCGCCCGCGAGACCGTCAAGGCGAAGCGCAAGGACGTCATCGCGAAGTGCTACGGCGGTGACATCTCCCGCAAGCGCAAGCTCCTCGACCGTCAGAAGGAGGGGAAGAAGCGGATGAAGCAGATCGGTCGGGTCGAGGTGCCCCAGGAGGCGTTCGTCGCCGCCCTGACCCTCGACGACTGAGTCATCCGCCTCCGCTCCTCGTGCCGAATGGCCCTGTGATGGACCCGGAACCTCCGCCCGAAGACCGGCGACCCGAAGACCGGCGACCCGAAGACCGGCGACCCGAAGACCGGCGACGCGGCGACCTGCGCTCGGCGAGCGACGCCAACCTCGTGGTGGCGATCGGCCGGTTCCGGCCCGAGGCGCTCGAAGAGGTGTACCGGCGCCACGCCGGCGCGGTGCTCGGGCTCGCCCAGCGGATCATCGGGAACCGCACGCTGGCCGAGGAAGTGGTGCAGGAGGTGTTCCTCCGGCTCTGGAACGATCCCGAGCGCTTCGACCCCGCGCGCGGCGCGCTCCGCTCCTTCCTCCTCGCGCAGGTGCACGGTCGCAGCGTCGACCTCGTGCGCGCGGAGTCGGCCCGGCGCAACCGCGAGGAGCGCGTCGCCCGCCGCGACGTCCCCGTCGACCTCGACCTCGAACGCGAGGTGTGGGAGCTCGCGCTGCACGAGCACGTGCGTGACGCGCTCGGTTCGTTGACCGAGGGGGAGCGGTCGGCCATCGAGCTCGCCTACTTCGGCGGTCACTCGTATCGCGAGGTCGCGGACATCCTCGGGCAGCCCGAGGGAACGGTGAAGAGCCGCATCCGCGCGGGCCTTGGCCGCATGCGCGACGCGCTGAAGGACGCCGGGCTCGTGGGTGCGGAGGGACCGTGGGCCGAGCACTGACCCCGGCGGAGCTCGACGTGCTCCTCGGCGCGTACGCGCTCGACGCGCTCGACGACGACGAGCGCGCCGCCGTCGAGGTATGGATCGCGCGTTCACCGAACGCGCGCCGCGACGCCGACGAGCTGCGGGAGACCGCGTCGCTGCTGGCCGAGTCGGTCGAGGAGCCGCCGTCCGACCTCTGGTCGCGCATCGAGTCGCGGCTGGGCGACGCCGACGAAGCCGACGAAGCCGTCGACGTCCCGCCGCTCCGGATGCCCGAGGTCGTCGACCTCGGCGCGCGGCGCGACGCCCCCGCGGCCCAGCGGTCGCGCCGGCGCCCCTGGCTGATCGGGATCGCTGCCGCGCTCGCGCTCGGGATCGCGGTGAGCGCCGGGGTGATCGTGGGCCACGCGGTGTCCGACCAGAACGCCCGCATCGACCAGCTCGCGGTCGGGATGGAGCGCCGGGCGATGGAGCGCGCCGCGCTCTTGGCGGCGATGGCGCCCGACTCCCGCACGGCGGCATTGGCCTCGTCCGACGGTGCGGTGCTCGCCGAGGTGGTGACCACCGCCGACGGTCGGGGGTACTTCATGACCGACGCCTTGCCCCGCCTCCCCGACGGCCGCACCTATCAGCTGTGGGCGCTCATGGGCGAGGAGCCGGGGAGCCCGGTCGTGTCGGTCGGGGTGATGGGACGCAACCCGACGGTGATGGCGTTCAACTCCGACGCGGGCGTGATGGGCTTCGTGGTCACCGAGGAGGACGCCCCCGGCGTCGCCCGGAGCACGCATCCACCGATGCTCCAGGGACGCCTCGCCTGAACCGCACGTTCGGCCAGCAAGCAGCGCGGCGGGATGCGTAGCCTCCGGGGATGACCGCCCCCAACGTGCTGCTGATCATGACGGACGAGGAGCGGTATCCGCCCCCGTACGAGACGGACGCGATCGCGAAGTTCCGCAAGGAGCAGCTCGGTGCACGCGAGTCCGTGCGCGAGGGCGGGCTCGAGTTCCACCGGCACTACGCAGGCTCCGCGGCCTGCGTGCCGAGCCGGGCGACGCTGTTCACGGGCCAGTACCCGTCGCTGCACGGCGTCTCGCAGACCGACGGCATCGCGAAGAAGAACACCGATCCCGACATGCGCTGGCTCGACCCCGACGCGGTGCCGACCCTCGGCGACTGGTTCCGCGCCGGCGGCTACCGCACGCAGTACCGGGGCAAATGGCACGTTTCGCACGCCGACCTCACGATTCCCGGCACCCACGAGAGCCTCATGGCCTCCGACCCCGATGGGCAGATGGTCCCCGAGGTCGTCGACGCGTACCGGCGCGCCGACCGGCTCGACCCCTTCGGCTTCTCGGGGTGGATCGGCCGCGAGCCGCACGGAGCGGCCAAGGCCGACTGCGGGACCGTGCGCGACCCCGTGTACGCCGAGCAGGTCGCCGCGATGTTCGCCGAGCTCGCCGCGGCCCGCGACGAGGGCCCGTGGCTGGCCGTCGCGTCGTTCGTGAACCCGCACGACATCGCGTTCACCGGCGCGTACTGGGAGCAGTTCCTGAAGTTCCCGCCGCCCGACGACACCGTGCCCGAGATCCCCGAAGCGCCGTCGCAGTCCGACTCGTTCGCGGGGCGGCCGCCGTGCCAGGAGCAGTTCAAGGCGCTCTGGCCCCAGATGCTCTACGAGCAGGCGACCGACGGCGCGTACCGGCGGCTCTACTACGCGCTCCAGAAGCGGGCCGACCAGGCGATCGCTCGCGCGCTCGAGGCACTCGACGCTTCGGGGATGGCCGACGACACGATCGTGGTCTTCACGTCGGACCACGGCGACCTCGTCGGCGCCCACGGCGGCCTGATGCAGAAGTGGTACAACGCGTTCGACGAGGCGATCCGGGTGCCGCTGCTGGTGAAGGGACCGGGCGTGGGGGCACGGCCCGACGGCGTGTCGGTCCCGACGAGCCACGTCGACCTCGCGCCGACGCTGCTCGGGCTCGCCGGCATCGACGTCGAGCAAGCCGCCGCGCGCGTCGCGGAGCACCACTACGAGACGCAGCCCTTCGTGGGCCGGGACCTCAGCGGTGTCGTCACCGGTTCGGTCACGCCGGAGTCGGTCGCCGCGCCGCTGTACTTCATGACCGAGGACGACATCTCCCGCGGCCTCACCCAGAACAACGTCCTCTCGGGCAAGGCCTTCGACGCGGTCGACTTCCCGTCGCACGTCGAGTCGGTGATCGTGGTGCTGCCCACCGGCGCCGACGGTGCCGACGAGCTGTGGAAGCTCAACCACTACTACGAGCGCCTCGACGAGTGGGACGCCGCTCACGGCCTGCCGGTCAACCCGTTCGCCGCCCCCGCGGCCGACCCGCTCTACGAGCTGCACAGCCTCACGGCCGACCCGGAGGAGCGCACGAACCGGGCCGGCACGGATGCCGCCACGCTCTCCGCGCTGATCGCGCTCCTCGACGCCCAGCGCGACGAGAAGCGCCGCCTCCCCGCCCATCGCAACGCCTGAGACTCGGCGAGCTCCGCTCGGTCAGTTCGACGCTGCCGCGATCACGAGCGCGGCGACACCCAGCACGATGAACGCGACGACCGCCCAGCGGACGGCGGTGCGCCAGCCGCGCGCGACCCGGACCGGCGAGGCCGGCCGACGCATGGAGCTGCTCGTCGGTGATCGGGCCGGCGGGAGGCGCGCGGTCATCCGTCGGGTTGGACTTGTTCGCTGGCAGCACCGGGAGCTCGTCGAGATGAGAAGACGGAGAGCGAGTCTGCGCTCCGCCGTCATTCGCGTCTTTGGATCCGGGTTTCGAGGTCGCGTTGGTGTTGTTGGAGGTGGTGTCTTCGGCAGCGGAGCTCGAGGTTGGGGAGGTTCGTCTCGCCGTGGTGGGTCCAGTGGATCTTGTGGTGGGCGTCGCACCAGTGGGCGGGGGTG
>JBAZYX010000121.1:0-10238 GCA_041659105.1 Acidimicrobiia bacterium | reverse complement strand
GTGCGCCGCGAGCACGCGCTCGTCGCGCTGCGCGTCGCGGAAGAGGAGGACGCCGCCGGCGACGACGGCGGCGATGATCACCGCCGTGATGGCGAGGATCCAGGACGCGGCCGCCTCGAGCTGGCCGCCCGCGTCGTCGACCCCGACGACCAGCCGGGACACGTAGAAGCGCTGGCGGATGTCGTTGAGGCGCTCGATGTTCTGCCGGGCGAGGTCGGACTGGTTCTTCAAGGCGGCGGCGCGGGCAGCCACGTCGCTCGAGTCCACGAGGGCGAACACGGCGGCGCCGGCTGCCTGACTGCCGGTGGTCGCCTGCTCGTACTCGGCGATCATCCGCCGCTCCGCCGGCGTGCCGACCGCCAGCTCCTTGTACCGGGCGAAGTACGTGGCGGAGCGGTTGCCGTACCGCTGCGAGTTGGAGATGTTCGTGCTCCGCTCGCCGCCCGTGGCGACGAGCGAGGCCTCGAACAGGTCCTGCGCCTTGCCGCTGGCCAGCGAAGCCTTGTACAGGTCGTCGACGACTGGCGCGATGTGGTCGTTGAGGTCGGTGGCGGTTCCCCGGGGTCCGGCCAGCGCGGCGAGGGCCGTCCCCGCGAGGATGAGTGCGAGGAGCACCGTGGCGACGGTGAGGATGGCCACCCGGCGCGAGAAGAGGATCCGACGGCCGGCCTTGCGCGGGACGCTCGCGCCGTGATCGTCACCGGCTGGGCGTTGCTCGGCTCGTGCTTCGCGTCGCCAGGTCCTCATGAGACCCCCGTCCTGTCCACCCGATGTTCGCGGATCGTCCAGGTTTCGGCAATACGGCGTTCTCGGAGCCCACGATTGACACGGGGTGGGCTCTCGCGCCTAGAACCCGGGCATGGACCTGGGGCTCGGTGGTGCGGCAGTCGTGGTGAACGGCGGCACGAAGGGGATGGGGCGGGCGGCCGCGGAGTGCTTCGCGGCCGACGGCGCACGTGTCTGCGTGCTGGCCCGGGGTCAGGCGGCGATCGACGACACGGTCGCCGCGCTGCTCGAGGCCGGTGCGCCCGACGCGTTCGGGGTGCCGACCGACCTCACGGTGCGCTCCGAGGTCGACGCCGCGTTCACCGCGGTCGGGGCACGCTGGGGCGAGCTCAACGTGCTCGTCAACGCGGCGGGCCCGGTCGACGTAGGGGTGAACGCGTTCGAAGACCTCGACGACGACGAGTGGATGGACACGTTCGACATCGGCGCGATGTCGGCCGTCCGTTGCGTGCGGGCGGCGTTGCCGCTGCTCCGGGCGGCGCCGTGGGCGCGGATCGTCAACGTCTCCGCCCATTCCACCAAGCGGCAGTCGGAGACGCTGGTCGCGTACACCGCGGCGAAGGCCGCGATGACGAGCATCTCGAAGAACCTCTCGCTGTCGCTCGCGCCCGACGGGATCCTGGTGAACACCGTGTCACCCGGGTCGTTCCTCTCGGCCGGGATGGTCGGCTACCTGGCGTCGCTTCCCCCGGAGCGGGGCATCGACCCCGAGTCGCTCGAGGACGCGATGCGCGTGATCAAGGAGGACTTCGGCCACCCGGCGCACCTGCCGCGCGCGGGCGACCCGAAGGAGATCGGCCCCGTGATCGCGTTCGTGGGGTCGCGCGTCAACTCCTACATGACCGGCGCGAACGTGAACGTCGACGGCGGCTCCGACTTCGCGTGATGGCCGACGCTCGTTCCGTCGTGTACGCGCGCCGCGACGACGTGCTGTGGCGGCGCTCACTGGACTCGGTCGTCCTCCTTCCCGTGGGCGCCGACGAGCCGGTCTCGCTCCCGGGGACCGGGGCCGCGGTGTGGGATCTCCTCGCGGAGCCCTCCACGCTGCCCGAGCTGGTGGACGCGCTGGTCGACGTGTACGGCGGTGACCCGTCCACGATCGAGCGCGACGTCGCGGCGCTGCTCGAGCGGCTCCGGGGCATCACGGCGATCGACGCTGCGTAGTCTCTGACGATGGGGCTGCCCGAGGATCTCGCGCACGCGCGCGGGCTGCTCCGAGCCGGACGCACCGAGGAGGCCGTCGCCGCGCTCGAGCGTGTCGTCGCCGCGCACCCGCGGTCGGCCGAGGCGCGGGGCGCGGCTGCGCTCGCCCTGTGGGATGCCGGCCGGATGACCGAGTCCGACGCCGCGGCACTCGCCGCCCTGGCGCTCGACCCCACGGTCGCGTCGGCGCACTGCGCGCGCGGGCTCGTGGCCCAGAGCGACCACCGCCCCGCCGAGGCGGTCGAGCACTTCGACCGCGCGCTCGCCCGGCGTCCCGACTTCGTGGTGGCGCTCGCGCACGCGGCCGCGTGCCACGCGACGCTCGGCGACGACGAGCGCGCGCTCGCGCTGGACGAAGCGGTGTTGCGGATCGTGCCCGGGCACCCCCATGCCCGTTTCGGCCGGGCGCTCGTCCTCCTGCGCCTCGGCCGGTATCCCGAGGGCTGGCTCGACTACGAGTGGCGCTTCCTGACGGGTGCGGTGCCCCGCCTCTCGCTCCCGCGCCCGCGGTGGGACGGCTCGAACCTCGCCGGGCGGCGGATCCTGGTGCACGCGGAGCAGGGCATCGGCGACACGCTCCAGCTCGTGCGGTTCCTCCCGCTCCTGCAGGAGCAGGGCGCCACGGTCATCGTCGCGTGCTCGCCCCGGCTGGTGCCGCTGCTCGAGCGGACGCCGGGGATCGACGGGTGGTTCCCCGTCGACGAGCCCGCGCCGGCCGACTTCGACGTGTTCATCCCGATGGGCTCGCTCCCCGGGCTGCTGCGCATCGACGAGCACACCCTGGCGCGGGCCGTGCCGTACGTGTTTCCCGAGCCGGACCGGGTGGCGCGCTGGGCGGCGCCGGTGGCCGCGATCGGGGGGTTCAAGGTCGGGATCTGCTGGCAGGGCAGCCCCACGTTCGTCGGGGACGCGTTCCGGTCGGTGCCGCTGCGGCACTTCGCGCCCCTCGGCCGCGTCGACGGTGTGCACCTCGTCAGCCTGCAGAAGCGCGACGGCGAGGACGATCTCGCGTCCCAGCCCGAGGTCGGGCCCGTCACCGTCCTCGACGGACTGGACGCCGACGGGCAGACGATGGTCGACACGGCGGCGGTGATGCAGCACCTCGACCTCGTGATCACGTCCGACACCGCGATCGCGCACCTCGCCGGCGCGCTGGGGATCCCGGTGTGGGTCGCGCTCTCGACCGGGCCCGACTGGCGCTGGCTGCGGGGCCGCACCGACAGCCCCTGGTACCCGTCGTTGCGATGCTTCCGCCAGCGCACCCTGGGTGACTGGGACGGCGTGTTCGCCGAGATGTCCGACGCCCTCAGCGCGGTCGTCGCCGGGGACGCGCCGGCGGTACCCCCCGCTCCGGGCCCGACCGGCCCGACCGGCCCGACCGTGGAGGTTCCGGTCGGGGCGGGAGAGCTGTTCGACAAGCTCTCGATCCTGGGGATCAAGGCCGCGCGCGTCACCGACCCCGCGAAGCTGGCGACGGTCCGGCGGGAGCTCGCCGCCCTGGAAGCCGTGCGGATCGCGACCTACGCGCAGAACGCGGACCTCCGGAGCCTGGTCGCCGCGCTCGACGATGTGAACACGCGGTTGTGGGACGCCGAGAACGCCGTGCGAGCGTGCGAGCGCCGCGGCGAGCTCGGCTCCGACTTCGTGGAGCTCGCGCGCTCGATCCACGTCGCGAACGACGAGCGTGCGGAGCTGAAGCACCGGATCAACGCGCTGCTGGGCTCGGCGATCGTGGAAGTGAAGGACTACGCGACGGATTGAGCCCCCCCACACCCCCGTTTTGGCGTCGTTCGACCCACGAATCCGGTTGTCCAGCGACGCCAAAACGGGGGGTGGGGGTAAGTGTCGCACCCGTCCGCTGCAATGCCACCCATGGAATTCGTCGACGTCCGAATCGCGCGCTTCGCAGCCGTCCAGCACGGGATCGTGTCCGTCGCTCAGATGCGATCGATGGGTGTTACCGATCGAACCCGACAGCGGATGCTCGAGAACGGTGTCCTCGTCCGTCGCTTCGACGGCGCGTACCGGATCGTCGGTGCCCCGGCGTCCTGGAAGGGGGACCTCCTGGCGGCATGTTGGTCGGGTGGGACCCGTGCCGCGGCATCGCATCGGAGCGGGGCTGCGTTGTGGGGGATCGGTGGGGGCGACGAGGGAATCCAGGAGCTGACGTGCCCACGGTGGCGGCGTGTGAGACATGACGGACTCGTGGTGCACGAGACGAAGGTGCTCGACGTGCGAGACGTGACGGTCTTGGATCACGTTCCGGTCACGACTGTCGAGCGCACGATCCTCGACCTCGGTGCCGTGCGAAGCCCGGCAACGGTGGAGCGGGCGATGGAGTCCGCCCTGCGGAAGGACCTCACCACGCTCGTCGACCTGCGCATGACTGTTCGCCGGCTCGGCCGACAGGGTCGCAACGGCGTCGGTGTCCTCCGCCGCATCCTCGACGAGCGGGATCCCGATCGACGTCTGAGCGAGAGCGACATGGAGATGCTCATGGTGCAGGTGCTGCGGGCGAACGGACTGCCCGAGCCGGTGCTCCAGCACGAGGTCCGATACCAGGGTCGCTTCGTGGCTCGGGTTGACGCCGCGTTCGTCGAATCCCGGATCGCGCTCGACTACGAGAGCTTCGAGTGGCACACCGGCAAGGCTGCGCTCGTGCGGAACAGCGCGCGCCGGAACGCGCTCATCGGTGCCGATTGGAAGCCCATCGCCGTCACCTGGGACGACCTGCGGACGGGCGGACACCGGGTCTGCGCCGAGATCGTCCGCTCGATGCGTTCTGCCGCCTGACCCGCGCCCCGCGCCGACGTTTCGGCGTCGTTCGACCCGCCGCTCCGGGTGTCCAGCGACGCCGAAACGGGGGTTGGGGCGAGGCTCAGATCTCGGTCCTCATCCAGGCGACGGTGTTGAAGAAGTCGGAGACGGCGTTGCCCGGGTGGACGAGCGCGTCGCACGCGGCGCGCGCGTCGTCGTCGAGGTCGCGGTCGAGCACGCCGAGCGCGTCGTCGAGCTGGGCCATCGTGCGCGGGCCCACGATCGGCGCGGTGACGCCGGGCTGGTCCTTCGCCCACACCAGGGCGAGCTGGGAGGTGGTGAGGCCGCGCGCGCGGGCGAGCTCGCCCAGTGCCGCGGCCACGGCGAGCCCGGCCTCGGTGAGCCGGCCGCGCACCTGGGGTCGCCGTGCCGCGCGCGAGTCGGCCGGCACGTCGACCGCGGAGTCGTACCGGCCGGCGAGGATGCCGCCGCCCAGCGGCGACCACGGGAGGATCGCCAGCTCGTAGCGTTCGCACAGCGGCACCAGCTCGTTCTCGATGCGCCGGTCGAGGAGGTTGTACGGAGGCTGCTCGCTCACGAACGCGGGGAGGCCGGTGCGGTCGGCGATCGCGAGCGCCTCCATCACCATCCACGCCGGGAACGACGACGCGCCCACCCACCGCACCTTGCCTGCCTGGACGAGCTCGTCGAGCGCGGCGAGCGTCTCCTCCTGCGGCACCAGGCTCGACGGGCGGTGCAGCTGGTACAGGTCGATGTGGTCGGTCTGGAGGTTGCGCAACGACTGCTCGCACGACGAGACGATGTGCTCGCGGCGGTGCCAGGTGTCGGGCGGGCCCTCGCCGCGCGGGATGCCGACCTTGGTCGCGATCAGCACGGAGTCGCGCTTGGCGTTGGCGGCGAGCGCGGCGCCCAGGATTCGCTCGCTCTCCCCGTTCACGTAGACGTCGGCGGTGTCGATCAGCGTGATCCCGGCGTCGATCGCACGGTCGATCATCGCGATCGACTCGTCGCGGGGGGTCGGCTCGCCGAAGTTCATCGCGCCGAGCACGAGGGGCGCGATCTCGGCGCCGGTGGTGCCCAGCGGCCGCCGGATGCTCACGGAGCGACGGCCTCCCCGGCCGGGTCGGTGGGCGCCGTCGTGGTCATCGTCCGAGTCTGGCACGATGCGGGCGTGGACGATTCGGCCGCACCCGAGGCGCACGTCGAGGTTGCCGTGGTGGGGACGGTGAACCTCGACCGCACCGTCCGCGTCCCCCATCTCCCGCGGCCGGGCGAGTCGGTGGTGGGTGACGCGGTCACCACCGGGCTGGGGGGCAAGGGCGCCAACCAGGCGGTGGCGGCGGCGCGCCAGGGTGCCCGTACGGTCCTGATCGCGTGCGTCGGCGACGATCCCGACGGCGCCGGACTGCTCGGGTCCCTCGCGGCGGAGCCCAACCTGGACTGCCGCGCGGTCCGGCGGGTGGCGCGGCCCACGGGCGCGTCCTTCGTGACCGTCGACGCCACCGGGGGCAACACGGTCGTGAGCGTGCGCGGCGCCAACGACGCGCTCGACGACGAGTACGTGCACCGTCACGGGCGCGCGATAGCCGACGCGTCGGTGCTGCTCGTGCAGCTGGGCGCCCCCCGTGACGCGGTCCGGGCTGCGCTCGAGATCGCGCGCAGCGTCGGCACGATCACCGTGCTCGACCCGTCACCGCCGGGTGAGGTGACCGATGACCTGCTGCGCCTGGTCGACATCTGCACGCCGAACGAGACGGAGGCCGAGGGGCTGACCGGGATCGCCGTCGACGATCTCGACGGCGCGCGCCGGGCCGCGGCCGCCGTGGTCGCGCGCGGGAGCGCGCTCGCGGTGGTGACGCTCGGCGCGCGCGGTGCGTACTGCGCCTCGGCCGGCGGCGCCGACGGCATCGTCGTCGCGCCCTTCCCGGTCGAGGCGATCGACCCGACGGGCGCCGGTGACGCGTTCTGTGGCGCGCTTGCGGCCGCACTCGCGCACCGAGCTCCGATCGGCGTCGCCCTGGCGCGTGCCGCCGCCGCGGGCGCGCTTGCCACCACCCGCGCCGGTGCCGCGCCGTCACTCCCGACGGGTCCCGAGGTCGACGCGCTGGTTGCCGGGGCCGCTGCGACCTCAGCCTGACGGCGCGCACGCGGTCGCCGGGGCGTCCGGCACGGGAGGGCGGTGGGTGCCCCGGGCAACGGGAGCGGGGGCCCCGTTGCCCAAGGCGACCCACCATCGCCGAGGGGAGCACCACGCAGCTTCGGGCGGGGCAGGGGCACGACTGCATGGCATCACGCCCTGGCGAATCGAGGCTGCGGCCTCCCGAGGTTGCGAAGACCGCCGCCCTGGCTTCGTTCGTCTGTACCCGCAGTCAACCCGTGATCGAACCCAATGGTTCCCCGATTGGCGGATTCTTGGCTGTGCGCAGGCGAGTTCCTTGGCCGTTCGCCCAGTGACGCACGGCGACGAGTCCGACGATCCCGGTGATCAGGGCAGCCAGGGCGCCGATTGCCAGGCCGTACCGCGGGCCCAGCTGCTGGGAGATCGCGCCCACGATCGGGCTGCCGATCGGGGTGCTCCCGAGGAAGGCCACCGAGAACAGCGCGGTGACGCGGCCCCGCACCGCGGGGTCGGCCCGCTCCTGCACGGCCGCGTTGGCCATCGAGAAGAACACCATGCCGGCCATCCCCATGGGAACGAGCACGACGTACTCGATCGCGAGCGTCGGGGCCACGGTCGCGAGCCCCATCGTGAGCCCGAACGCGATCGCCGACATCGCCATGAGGCGTCCGCTCGCCTGCGCCCGGTGCGCGCTCATCAGCGCACCGATGAGGGAGCCGATCCCGGTGGCCGCGAACATCAGCGCGTACGCGGCCGGCCCGGCGTGGAAGGTGCGCTTGGCGAGGAGCGGGAGCACCACCTGGTAGTTGAAGGTGAGCACGCCGATGACGAACGTCATGATGATGGCGAGGCGCACGAGCGGCTCGTCCCACGCGTAGCGGATCCCCGCGCGCAGCTGGCCCTTCGCCCGGGCGAGCGGCGGCGACGCGTGGATCGCGTCCGTCGACATCACCTGGAGGGCGACGATCACGGCGGCGAACGACGCGGCGTTGACCACGAAGCACCAGCCGATCCCGACGGTGGCGATCAGGATTCCGGCGATCGACGGGCCGATGATGCGGGCCGCGGTGAAGACGGCGTTGTTGAGGCTCACCGCGTTCGCGACCTCGTGCGGCTCCACCAGCTCGGGGACGAACGACCGCCGCGTCGGGTTGTCGAAGGCGGCGACCGTGCCGAGCAGCACGGCGAGCACGAGGATGCTCCACATCTGCACCACGTCGAGCAGCGTGATCACGCCGAGCACGAGCGCGCACAGGCCGAGCAGGGTGGTGGTGAGGAGCAGGATGCGCCGCTTGTCGTAGCGGTCGGCCACGACGCCCGCCCACGCGCCGAGCAGCAGGATCGGCAGGAACTGCAGCGCGTACGTGAGGCCGAGCATGGCCCCGTTGTGGGTGAGGTGGAGCACGAGCCAGGGGAGCGAGACGAGCTGCACCCAGCTGCCCACCTGCGAGACGGCGAGGCCCGCGAAGTAGAGGCGCAGGTTGCGCGAGTGCATGGAGGAGAAGGTCTGGCCGGCGACCCGGCGCAGCGGGGTCATCGGTTCGGGTCCTCGAGGAGGCGGGCGAGCGCGGGGGCGGCCGCGGCGATCGCGGCACGGTCGGCCGCGGGGAGCGCACGCAGCCGCTGCTCGAGGTAGGCGGTGCGCTCGCGCCGGGACGCGTTCAGGAGCGCGTGCGCGGCCTCGGTGATCGACACCCGGGCGATCCGGCGGTCGTCGGCGTCGCGCTCGCGCACCACGAGCCCGTCGGTCTCGAGCCGGTCGACCGCGGCGGTGATGGTGGGCGGGCGCACCCGCTCGGCCGCGGCGAGCTCCCCGTGGGTGAGCGGTCCCCGCCGCTCGAGCGTGGTGAGGATGGAGCGCTGGGTCGGCGTGATGCCGTCGTCGGCCACGCGCCGGAGGCGCCGGGCGAGGCGCGTCACGACCATGAGGAGGTCGTCGGCGAGGTGGGTGGTCGGCGTCGGCGTCATAGTTAGTTCGTTGAATTATATCTGCTCGGGCACCACGGCGCGCGGGTTTGCCATGCTGCGGGCATGGCCGACGCTCCCGTGAACGACATGCGCGACTGGGGGCTCCCCGCCGAGGGGGAGCTCGACCGGATCGTGGTGATCTCACCGCATCTCGACGACGCCGTGCTCGGGTGTGCGCACCTGATCGCGGCCCACCCTGGCACGACCGTGATCTCGATCTTCACGGGCCGGCCCGAGGCCTACCCCGACCCGCTGGAACGGTGGGACGCCTTGTGCGGCTTCGTCCCCGGCGACGACGTCCTCGAGGCGCGCCGGGCGGAGGACGCGGCCGCGCTGGCCACGCTCGACGCCGCGCCCGTGTGGCTGGGCCTCGTCGAGCACCAGTACCTGCCGCGCGACGCGTGGGCGGGGCCCGACGCGATCGTCGACGCGCTCGAGGCCGCGGTGCGGGAGGCCGCGCCCACCGCGGTGCTCGCGCCGTTCGGGCTCGGCAACCCCGACCACGACGCCGCGCACGACGCCGCGATGCTCGTCCGCGCGCGCGTCCCCGAGCCCGCGTGGTTCCTGTACGAGGACATGGGCTACAAGCACATCCCCGGGCTCCTCGCGTGGCGCGTCGCCCGGCTGTTCGTGGCCGGGGTGTGGCCGACCCCGGCGGCGCTCCCGGTGGACGTCGACGCGCGGCGCAAGCAGGCCGCCGTCGACTGCTACCCGTCGCAGCTGCGTGCCCTCGAGGCCGACTGGCAGATCGGGGCGAAGCTCGCGGCCCCGGCGCCGGAGCAGTTCTGGCGCCTCGCGCCGCCCCCGCCGGGCTGGGAGCGCCTTTCCGAGCCGGCAGGCCTCGGGATCACCGGCGTCGCGTAGGCTGACCCGGTTCCACGGGAACCGGGGGGGAACGGGCGGACCGATGGCGATCAGCGTGCCGGCGAAGCGACGGTGGTGGAGCCGCCACGGCTCCGCCGCGAACGCGACGGTGATCGGCCGCGAGTCCACGCAGCTCGACGCCGCGATCGCTGCACGGGCCGCGGTGGCCGCATGCCTCTGGGCCGTGTCGCGCGTCACGGGGATGCCGTTCGGCGACGCGCCCTGGGTGGCCGAGCCGGTCGCGTTCCCCGACGTGCTCGCCACCGTGCTCGAGCTGCTCGCGGTCGCGGGGGGCTACGTGCTGCTGACCTCCCGGCTCGGGTCGCGGACGATCTCCCGCACCATCGCCGTGGTGGGCGGCGCGCTCCTCGCCGCGGCGCTCGTGGGCCTGACCACCGCCTCGGTCGCCCCGGCCCTCGCCGGGGAGCACGGCCACGGCGCCGGCGGGCACACCCACGCGGCGGTCGGGAGTGGCCACATCCACACCGGCGGGAGTGCCGATCCCGCGGCCGTGGCCGCC
>JBAZYX010000120.1:0-10242 GCA_041659105.1 Acidimicrobiia bacterium | reverse complement strand
AACTGCCACCACCACTGCTTGCGACGGCGGTGACCTCGAGCGCGCCCTTCGAGGGCGCGTCGTTCAGCTGGAAGATGAGGGACACGGTGGGCACCGCGATCACGGCGAGGATCACCGCGGGGATCAGCGTCCAGCCGATCTCCAGCGCCGTGTTGCCGTGCGTCTGCTTCGGGCGATCGTCACGGCCCGGGCGCGCCCGGAACCGGATCGCGCAGTAGACGGTTGCCACCGCCACGAAGATCCCGATCACGGTCGCGACCGCGACGATCGGGATGAACAGGTTGTCGATCTTGGTGGCTTCCTCGCCCGAGGGCTTGAGGGAGTTCTGCTTGTTGCTGGGGCCGGTACACCCGGCCACGAGAATCGCCAGGGTGAGGAGCCCCAAGGCGAGGAGGACCAACCTCTTGCGCCGGCTGCGGTTCGTCATGTCCTCGATTCCCCGGGCCGAAACGGGCCGCACCGTCCGGCATCGTCCTGCGCTGCTGCGGGGGAGGCCCACAGGCGTGCTCCCTGCAATCATCCCGATCGCTCGGGACCACCTGTCGGCACTCTAACCGTCCGTCTCCTGCAGACAGCAACTTGTGGACGGGCGAATTCCGACGATCGCGGAGGGGTCCGCGGGGCGTCCTCCAGACCCCTCCAGGTCACCCCTCGGTGAAGCCGAGCCGGTCCAGCGACTGGGGCCGGCGCTGCCAGTCCCGCTCCACCTTGACCCGGGTCTGCATGAACACCCGGGTCCCGAGCAGCGCCTCCAGCTCCCGGCGCGCGTTGGTCAACGCCTCCTTGAGCGTCGCGCCGCGCTTACCGATCACGATGCCCTTCTGCGAGTCCCGCTCCACCCGGATCGTGACGAGCAGGCGCAGCAGGTCGTCGGCGTCGGGAGCACCGCGGCCGTCGTCGACGTCGTCGTCGACCTCGACCGTCACCGCGATCGAGTGGGGCAGCTCCTCCCGGGCCACGCGCAGCAGCTGCTCGCGCACGAGCTCGGCCGCGAGGAAGGTCTCCGGCTGGTCGGTGACCACGCCGTCGGGGAAGTACTGGGGACCCTCCGGGAGCCGGGCGTCGAGCTCCCCCACCAGTGCGTCGACCCCCTCGCCGGTGAGCGCAGAGCAGGGCACGTAGGCGTCGAACTCGCCCAGGGCGGTGGCCGCGCTCGCGAGGTGCTCGAACACCTCCTCCGAGCCGGCGACGTCGAGCTTGTTGACCACCAGGATCGACGGGGTGTCGACCGCGTGCGCGAGGTCGGCCGCGAACCGGTCGCCGGGGCCGTAGGCGGCGTTGGCCTCGACCACCACGCAGATCGCGTCGACCTCGTCGAGCGCGCTGCGGGCCCGCTGGTTGGTCCGTTCCCCGAGGAGCGTGCGCGGGCGATGCAGCCCCGGGGTGTCGATGAACACGATCTGGCTGCCGGCGGTGGTGCGCACGCCCCGGATCGCGGAGCGGGTGGTCTGGGGCCGGTCGGAGACGATCGACACCTTCTGCCCCACCAGACGGTTCACGAGCGTGGACTTGCCCACGTTGGGCCGGCCCACGACCGTGACGAAGCCCGAGTGGAACATCACGCCGTCGCGTCGACCGTCGGACGCACGAGGACCGACATGATGCGCTGGCCCTCCATCCGCTCGACGGTGAAGTCGAAGCCGTCGCAGTGCACGCGCTCGCCCTCCTCGGGGACGCGGCCGAGCAGGTTGTAGACGAGCCCGCCGACGGTGTCCCAGTCGTCGTCGGGGAACTTCACGCCGGCGGCGTCGCTCATGTCGTCGATCGGCGTCCGCCCCGGCACCCGGAAGCCCCCGCCGGGGAGCTCCTCGATGTCGGGCGTCTCGACGTCGTACTCGTCGGTGATCTCGCCGACGATCTCCTCGAGCACGTCCTCCATGGTCACCAGCCCCGCGGTGTCACCGTGCTCGTCGACCACGATCGCCATGTGGAAGTTCTTCTTCTGCATCTCGCGCAGAAGCTCCGCGACCCGCTTGCCCTCGGGGACGAACACCGCGGGACGGAGCGACGCGCGCACCGATTCGGCGCCGGCGCCACGGTGGGCGCGCGCGACCAGGTCCTTGAGGAAGACGAGACCGACGATGTTGTCGGTGCTGTCCTCGAACGCGGGGATGCGCGAGTACCCGGCTTCGATGGCGGTGCGGATCGCGTCCTCCACCAGCGCGTCGGCCTCGATCGCCACCATGTCGGGGCGCGGCAGCATCACCTCGCGCACCACCGTGTCCCCGAACTCGAAGATCGAGTGGATCAGCTCGCGCTCCTCCATCTCGATGGACTCCTCGTCGGCGGCGACGTCGGCCATCGTCCGCAGGTCCTCCTCCGTGACGAAGGGACCTTCCTTCAGGCCCTTGCCGGGCATGACGACGTTGGCCAGCCCGATGAGCCCGCGCGTGAGCCAGCGCAGGGGCGGGAAGTAGGTCACCCCGAACAGGAAGCCGGACGTGCGCAGCGCGGCGCGGTCGGTGTGCTGGATGGCGTAGGTCTTCGGCACCACCTCGGCCACCACGAAGAACAGCACCAGCTGGACCACGAGGCCGATCACGATCCCGAGCCCGCCGAGCTGGCGGTCGAGCAGGATGCCGAGCAGGTAGGCGCTCGAGATCTGCGCGACCAGCACGAGGAAGAGCAGGCTGTTGATGGTGCGCTCGGGGTGCTCGAGCATCCGGGCCAGCTTCTCGGCGCCCTTGGCTCCTTCTTCGGCCAGCGACATCGCCCGCACGCGGCTCATGCGCGAGAACGCCATCTCCGACAGCGACAGGAGAATGGACCCCAGGAACATGAACAGCACCAGGAGCAGGACCAGCCAGTCCCCGGTGCTCACGGTGCGAACCTCTTCCCGGACGGCTTGGGCGCGGTGCCGGCCGCGAACGACTCGAGCAGCTCGCGCTCTCGCTGCTGCATGCGCGCAGCCTCGTCGGGCTCGGCGTGGTCGTAGCCGAACAGGTGGAGCGTGCCGTGCACCACGAGGAGGGCGATCTCGTCGTCGAGGGGGATGCCGCGCTCCTCGGCCTGGACCTGGGCGACATCGGGGCACACGATGACGTCGCCGATCGCCATCGGCGGCTCCGGCGGCTCGGTGGCCGAGCCCGGCCCCCGTCCGCCCTGGTCGGGGATGCGGCCGACCGGGATCTCCTCCTCGAGCGGGAACGCGAGCACGTCGGTGGGACCGGTGCCGGCCAGGTAGCGCACGTTGAGGTCGGCGATGGTGGTGCGGTCGACGAAGACCACCGCCATCTCGGCGTCGTCGGGTGCGCGCTCACCCTGGAGCACGTGCTCGGCGAGCTCGACCCAGCGCATGATGTCGATGGGCACGGCCGTCTGCTCGTCCGCGCCGTGCACCCTCGGCGTGGTTCGTGGGATCACGTCCGGGCCCGTTCGTAGGCGTCCACGATGTCCTGCACGATCCGGTGGCGGACGACGTCGGCCGAGCCGAGGTCGACGAACTCGACGCCGTCGATGCCTTCGAGCACGGGGCGCACGCCCAGCAGGCCGGAACGGTAGCGACCCTCGGCGAGGTCGATCTGGGTGACGTCGCCGGTGATCACCATCCGCGACCCGAAGCCGAGCCGGGTGAGGAACATCTTCATCTGCTCGGCGGTGGTGTTCTGCGCCTCGTCGAGGATGATGAAGGAGTCGTTGAGGGTACGGCCGCGCATGAACGCGAGCGGCGCCACCTCGATCGTGCCCCGCACCATGAGCCGGGCCACGGCCTCGGCGTCGATCATGTCGTGGAGCGCGTCGTAGAGCGGCCGCAGGTACGGATCGACCTTGGCGAGGATGTCGCCCGGCAGGAAGCCCAGCCGCTCGCCCGCCTCCACCGCGGGCCGGGTGAGGATGATCCGGTTGACCGACTTCGCCTGCAGGGCCTGGACCGCCGCCGCGACCGCGAGGTAGCTCTTGCCGGTCCCTGCCGGGCCGATCGCGAAGGTCACGGTGTTGGCCGTGATCGCGTCGACGTAGCGCTTCTGCCCACCGGTCTTGGGCCGAATCGACTTGCGGCCCCGCAGCACCTCGGTGGTGAGCACCTCGGACGGGCGCTCGTCGCGCTTCATCATCTCGATCGTGCGGCCCACGCCCTCACGGTCGAGCGCGTGCCCACGCTCGAGCAGCAGCACCATCTCCTCGAAGAGGCTGCTGACACGGTCGGTGTCGGTCTCGCTGCCGGAGACCGTGATCTCGTTGCCGCGGACGTGGATCGTCACCGGGAACGCGGACTCGATCAGGCGCAGCAGCTCGTCGCGCTGGCCGAGCAGCTCGACCATGTGATGGTTGCCCGGAACGAGCACCTTGACCTGGGTGGGCGACGGCGTTGTCACGTTCGTTGGGAGCGTAGCGCCGCCGCGACCGGTCGCGGGCGAGTTCGCGTCCCGTCAGACGCGGGCCCGGAGGCCGAGGTCGTCGAGGTGGACCCCGAACTCGTCGAAGCTGTGCCCGAAGATCGCCGCGAGGACCCGGAGGTCGTCGCGCCGGATGGTGAGGAAGCGACCGTTGAAGTCCTGGCGCTGCACCTGGACCCGGGCCGCGTAGCGGCTGATGGCCTCGGCCTCGGGATGGGCGACCTCGTTGAGCGCGACGAGGTCGATCGTGAACCCCTCCTCGAGGCCGCCACCGTCGGTGAGGTCGATCTCGATCTCGGACTCACGGGGCAGGAGCTGGTCGGGCGGCACGTCGTAGATCTCGGCCAGGCGAACGAGCCGCGAGACCGAGAGCGCGCGCTCTCCGCGTTCGTAGGCTCCGAGCACCGAGGCCTTGAACTCCTGGCCCGACCGCGCTTCCACCTCGTGGAGCGAGAGACCCTTCTGTCGGCGGATCGACCGTAGGCGGTCGCCGACCTGCACTCCGATTGCGCTCAATGCGCCCCCAGCCACTTGCGGTGCGAGGCCGGCCCCAATACCGGCTGCGCAGCGACCGATGGTAGCCGCGCCACGGCCGTTTCGTCACGCTCAGTGGCCGTCAACCACCGTCCGTCGACCGGCGAGGGCCGCCGCCATCGCCAGTGCCGCCGTCTCGGTCCGCAGCACGTGCGGCCCCACCGCCACGAGGGTCGCCCCCGGACGGGCGGCCAGCTCGGCGAGCTCGGCGGGTTCGAGCCCACCCTCGGCCCCCACCACGGCGAGCCACTCCCCGCCCACGGGCAACGCGAGGTCGCCCACCGGCACACCCCCGGGATCGCCCACCACCACCGAACCGGGGGTGCCGAGACCGGCGACACCGACCGGCTCGTCGACCTGGGGCAGCCACGACCGCCGGCACTGCATCGACGCCTCCCGCGCAACGCGCCGCAGCCGCGCCGTCGCCGACCGGGCCCGCTCCCCCTCCCAGCGCACCACGGAGCGCGCGCTGCGGAAGGGCACGATGCGGTCGACCCCCAGCTCGGTGAGGCCCGCGACCACGTGCTCGGGCTTGGTCCCCTTGCTCAGCGCGATCGCCACCGCGAGGCCGGGGGTGAGCCGGGGCTCGTGGGCCACCACGCCGGCCACCCGGAGCACGAGGCTGCCCCGGTCGCTCTTCGCGACGTCGTAGGGGCACCAGCGACCGAAGCCGTCGGAGACGGTGACCCGCTCCCCGGCCCGGATGCGCCGCACCCGCTGGAGGTGGTGACCGTCCTCGCCGTCGACGAGCACGGACTCGGCCAGGACGTCGGCGAAGACGTGGGCGACCGCCCCGCCCGTGGAGGCGAAGGCAACAGGCTCGGGTCCGGTTGCCGGATCCATCGCTACTGGAACGCGGACTTCAACCGCGCGAACACGCCCTTCGACGGCGGGGCGACCGCCTCGCCACGGCGCTCGGCGAGGCGGTGCAGCAGCTCCGCCTCCTCGTCGTCGAGCTTCGCGGGCACCTCGACGTCGACCCGGACGAGGAGATCCCCACGGCCGCGACCGCGCAACGACGGCACCCCCGCGCCCTTGATCCGGAACAGCTGGCCCGGCTGGGTGCCCGCGGGAACCGACACCGCGTGGTTGCCGTCGAGCGCTGCGATCTCGAGCTCCGTGCCCAGCGCGGCCTGGGCGATGCCGATCCGGCGCACCGCGAGCAGGTCGTCGCCGTGGCGCTCGAACTCGGGCGTGGCCGCGACCCGGATGGTGACGTAGAGGTCACCGGGCTGACCGCCGCGCGCGGCTGCGGCACCGCGTCCGGCGAGCCGCAGGCGCGTGCCGTCGTCGACGCCCGCGGGCACGTCGACGTCGATCGTGCGGTGCGACATGACGCGTCCGTCGCCGCGGCAGTCCTTGCACTGGGTGAGGATGCGCCGGCCCGTGCCCGCGCACACGCCACAGGGCGACGACGTCATGATCTGGCCGAGGATCGAGCGGCGCACCTGGCGCACCTCGCCCTCGCCGCCGCACACGTCGCAGCGGGTGGGGAACGTGCCCGGCTCGCACCCCGACCCGTCGCAGCGCGGGCACTCGACCGGCAGCCGCGCGTCGATCGTGTGCGTGGTGCCGAAGGCCGCCTCGGCGAGGGTCAGGTCGATGACGGTCTCGGCGTCGTCGCCGCGCATCGGCCCGCCGGGCTGGCGGCGCGAGCCGAAGGGATCACCGCCGAAGAAGGCGTCGAACAAGTCGCCGAAGCCGGCGAAGGGGTCGCCACCGGCGCCGCCCGAGCCGGCCGGGCCCCGCCCACCACCGTCGCCGAACACGTCGTACCGGCGCCGGCGCTCCGGGTCGCGCAGCACCTCGTAGGCCGCGGTGACCTCCTTGAACCGCTCCTCGGCCGCGGGGTCGTCGGGGTTGGAGTCGGGGTGGAGGCGGCGCGCGAGGTCGCGGTACGCGCGCTTGATCTCGTCGTCGGTCGCGCTCCGCTCGACGCCGAGGGTCTCGTAGTGGTCGCTCATCCGCACTCGCTCACGAGAGATGCCGGCCCAGCTGCTGCGACACCGCTGACACCGCGGAGAGCGCGTGGCGGTAGTCCATGCGCGTCGGACCGAGCACGCCGACGACCCCGGCCGCCTGCCCGTCGACCTCGTACGGCGCGAGCACGATCGCGCACTCGCGCAGCTCCTCGAGCTGGTTCTCGCTGCCGATGCGCACCGTGAGCCCGGCCTGGAGCAGCTCGTGCACGACCGACACGACCACCACGTGGTGCTCGAGCATCTCGAGGAGCCGCGCCGCGCTCTGCGTGGTGGAGAACGCCTCCTGCTCGGCCGCGAGGTTCGAGACGCCACCCACGAAGAGCGGCTCGCGGTGATCGGGCGTGGCCAGCGAGAGGAGGCCGGCGCGGATGTCGGCCGCCACCTGGTCGACGGCGGGCTCGCCGGTGACGACGGTGTCGGGCACCGTGCCCCACGTGCGGCCGAGCAGCTGGGGCTCGACGGCCTGTGCCGCGGCCGCGAGCTGGCGGTCGTCGACGTCGTCGCTGACCTGCAGGACGTGGCGCTCGATCGCGCCGTTCGACAGCACCACGACCAGGAGGGCCGAGCGCTCGTGGAGCCGGACGAGCTGCACCCCGCGCACCACGGCCTGGTCGGGCTGGGGCCCCACCACCACAGCGGCGTGCCGGCTCAGGCGGGCGAGGAGCTGGCTCGTCTCGTTGAGCAGGTCCTCGAGGGCGCGGTGGGAGGACTCGAAGAAGTCGGCCACCGCCCGGTACTGCTGGGGCGGGAGCGGGCCCTTCTGGGTGAAGTTGTCGACGAAGAAGCGGTAGCCGCGGTCGGTGGGGACACGGCCGGCCGAGGTGTGCGGCTGGGCGATGTAGCCCTCGCGCTCGAGGATGGTCATGTCGTTGCGGATCGTGGCGCTCGACACGCCGAGGCCGCTCGAGCGCGCGACGGTCTGCGACCCCACGGGTTGGGCGGTCTCGACGTACTCCTCCACGATCGCCCGGAGGACCGACGCCTTCCGTTCGTCGAGTTCGGGCTTCTCCGTCACCTGGTCACCTGGAATCGCTGGATGGGCGCTGCGAAGCTCGGGCTGGCACTCCATCGTATCGAGTGCCAACTTCCGCCCCTGCCGCTGCGGCGGGGCCGGCGTCGGGCATGAGCCGCAGCGTGACCTCGGTCGCCAGGAGCCGCCCCGGCGGCGTGAGGACGAGGCGATCGTGCTCCACGGTGGCCAGACCGGCGTCGACCACCTCGGCGAGCGCGGCGGGGTGGACGCGGGCGGGGACGGCGACGCCGGCCCGGGTCCGCAGCGCGAGCCCGAACCGCTCCCGGGCGCGGGCCGGGGCGTCGGCGACCTCGCCGCCCGCTTCCGGCGACTCGCCGGCCGAGATCCGCTCGATGTAGCGCTCGGGCTTCGGCACGTTGGCCCACCGGCGGCCCCGCGTGTGCCCGTGGGCGGCGGCCCCGATCGCCACGCAGTCGGCGCCGGTCCAGTAGCCCAGGTTGTGACCGCACTCGTGGCCGGATCGGGCCCAGTTCGACACCTCGTACCACTCCAGCCCGGCGCCGGTGAGCCGGGCGTCGGCCCGGAGGTAGCGGTCGGCCTGGGCATCGGGGTCGGGTGGTTCCACCTCGCCCGCGGCGATGCGCCGCTCGAGCGGGGTGCCGGGCTCGACCATGAGGCCGTAGACGCTCACGTGGGGCGGGTCGAACGCGAGGACGTCGTCGAGCGTGGCGTCGAAGTCCGCGTCCGTCTCCCCCGCCGCGCCCGCGATGAGGTCGAGGTTGAAGCTCGCGACGCCCACCGCTCGGATCGCGTCCACGGCCCGGGCCACGTTGGCGCGGTCGTGCGTGCGGCCGAGCGCGGTGAGCACGTTCGGCTGGGTCGACTGCACGCCGAGCGAGACGCGACTGACTCCGGCACCGGCATAGACGCGCAGCTTCTCGCTGTCGACGGAGTCGGGGTTGCACTCGACGGTGACCTCGGCACCGGACACGCGCGGGATCGCGTCGAGGATCCGGACCAGATCGCGCGCCTGGATCAGCGAGGGGGTGCCCCCGCCGAAGTAGACGGTGTGCGCGTCGGTCAGCTCACCGGTCGCGACGTGCCGCTCGACGTCGACGATGCACGCGTCCACGTAGGCGTCGATCAGGTGCTCGCGGTCGGTCCAGGTCGCGAACGCGCAGTAGTCGCAGCGGGTCGCGCAGAACGGGACGTGGACGTACACGCCGAGACCACCGGGCACCTCGCCATGGTCGCAGACGCGCGTTCGAATCCAGCGTCCCCGTTCAGGTCCGTTCGCCGGAGCGACGCCGCATCCGTTCCATGACGGCCGTGATCGTTGCGTAGACCACCGTCACGAGCACCACGACGGCGAGGACCGGGGAATGGGGGCTGGAGATCAGATCGGCGGCAACCACGATGGCCCCCACGGGAGCGACCACGGTGACGGTCCCCAGCCACCGCGCCGACGCTCGACTCCACGGCCGCCGCACGCTTGCAGGGTGAAGCTCGGCATCCGGACGTTCACCCCAGTGCCTCCCCGCAGCGGTCCGGAGCGCCAGCCCGAAGAAGAGGGCGCCAACGAGTCCCGAGATGGCACACGCCACGAGCAACCGGATGCCATGGCCGGTCCCAGCAAAGCCGAGACCCATCACGCACGCGAACCCGAGACCACCCCAGCAACCGGCGATCCATGGATGCGCCTCGATCCACGACCGCCGATCGGACCAGGTGGGTGGGATCCAGCGCATCTCGAGAGTGTCTACCCCCCCCCCAGGCCGGACCCGCATCCTCACGAACCCCACGACCTCAGTCGGGGACCCCGGCGTAGCTGTCACACGCCCATGGCATGATCGAACGCATGTTCGGGTCTGATCCGTTCTCGGGGTTTCGGTCGGCGGTCGCCGCGGCGGCTGGGGTCGACCGGTCGGGCTGGTCGGGTGCGGCGCGCTCCGCGGCCGTGCTGGAGCTTGTCGCGGCGCGGGAGCGGCTCGACGCGCTGCTCCTCGCGGTTGTGGGTGAGTGGGACGGCGATCAGGGGTGGGCGCTGGATGGGGCGCTGTCGCCGGTGGCGTGGCTCGCCCACCGGGCTCCGGTGACCCGTCAGGACGCGTCGAGCTTGGTGCGAACGGCTCGTCATGTCGCCGCCCACGAGGCCACGGCGAAGGCGTTGGATGCGGGTGACATCTCGGCCGCGCACGTGGAGATCGCGGCGCAGGCCGCGAAGCACCGGGAAGACCACTACCCCGAGCACGAGGACGTGATCCTCGACGCGGCGCGTGAGCTGTCGCCATCGGGGTTCCGTCAGGTCATGCAGCACTGGCGGGGCTGTTGCGACGCGGTGGCGGACCATGACGACGCCCGCGATCAGGTCGAGGGGAACTCTCTCGACATCACCAAGACCTTCGGTGGCGTCGGG
>JBAZYX010000119.1:0-10332 GCA_041659105.1 Acidimicrobiia bacterium | reverse complement strand
CTTCGTGATCACGGCGGTTCCGTCGGCCGCGACCTCCACGATCGGGAAGCCGGGGTAGCCGGGCGCGAGCTCGTGCAGGAACGAGTAGTTGCCCCCGGTGCACTGCGGTCCGCACTCGATCACGTGCCCGGCGACCACCGAGCCGGCGAGCGCATCCCAGTCGTCGCGCGCCCAGCCGTGCCACCACGCCGCCGGGCCCACCACCACCGACGCGTCCGTGACCCGGCCGCACACCACCACGTCGGCGCCGGCCGCGAGCGCGCGGGCGATGCCCCACCCGCCGAGGTACGCGTTGGCGGTGACGGGCACGAGCCCCGCCGCGGCGAGCGGAACACCGGTGTCGAGGTTCTCGAGGTCGATCCCCGCGGCCTGGAGCGCGGGGAGGCGGTCGAGCAGGTCGTCGCCCTCCACCACCGCGACACGCGGCGCGACGCCGAGGGTCTCGCCGAGCGCGCCGATCCGGGCCGCGAGGCCCCGCGGGTTGAGGCCGCCCGCGTTCGTGACGACACGGACGCCGCGGTCGAGGCAGGTGCCGAGCACCGTCTCCATCTGGCGCAGGAAGGTGGCGGCGAAGCCCGCCTCGGGGTCCTTCCGGCGGGCCTTGCCCAGGATCAGCATCGTGAGCTCGGCGAGGTAGTCGCCGGTGAGCACGTCGATCGGGTCGGGGCCGGCGAGCATCTCGGCTGGGGCCGCGAGGCGGTCGCCGTAGAAGCCCGACGTGTTCGCGATCCGGATCGGGCGGGGCTCCGGCCGGCTCACGCCGTCACTCCGTCCCGTCACTCCGTCGCCGCCGGCTCGCGGCCGGGGCCGGGCGGGCCCGCGTACGCCTGGGCGATGGTGAGCCACTCGGTGGCGACCGGGCCGACGGCGACGAGCGCGGTGTCGGCCGGGTGGCGCCGCTGGGTGGCGACGAGGCAGAGGTCGAGGGCGGGCCCGGTGACCCGGTCGGGCGCGTCCTCCGGCCCCCACACCCACACGTCGCCGTCCGGCCCGGTCAGCTCGACCCGGACCGGCGCGTCGGGCGCCGGCCGACCGCGCGCCCGGAAGCTGTTGGGGAGGGCCCGCACGCTGAGGTGCGCGACCTGGCGCAGCGCCGCGGTGACCGGCCACTGAACACCCACCGCGTCGGCGATGTCGAGGCCGTGGGCCCAGGTCTCCATGATCCGCGCGGTCAGCGCGGCGGCCGCGCTCATGTCGGGGCCGTACCACGGGACGCGCACCGACGGGTCGAGCGCTCGGTACACGGCGTCGAGCTCCGCGCGCGCGGTGCGGAACCAGCGGTCGAGGTCGGCGGGCGCCATCCCTCGGTGCGCCTTCGCCACTCGCTCGGTGATGCGATCGGCGTTGGGCGGGCCCTCGTCCCGGAGCCGCTCGAACTCGGCGCGGTCACGCGCCGCGAGCACGGCCATGTCGTCGAAGTAGGCCAGGTGGCTCACCTGATCGGACACCGACCACCCGGGCGCCGGGCTGGGCTGCGCCCAGTCGGCCGGGTTCAGCGCGTCGAGCACCGAGAGGAGCGACGCGGTCTCGAGCGCGAGGTCGTCGGCCAGCGCACCGATGTCGACGGGCACGGTGACTACCTCCCCTGCCAGCGCGGCGGGCGCTTCTCGCGAAACGCGCGGGGCCCCTCCTGCGCGTCCTCGCTCAGGTACACGGACTCCCAGATCGCCTCGGCCTCGGCGAACTCGGCCGCCGACCGGCCCGCGGCCGCCCGGTACACCATCTCCTTCCCGGCACGCACCGACAGCGGCGCGTTCGCGGCGATCGTCTCGGCGAGCGCCTGCGCGGTGGCGCGCAGGTCGGCGAGCGGGACGACGCGGTTCACCAGGCCCACGTCGTACGCGCGCGCCGCGCTGATCGGCGAGGCGGTGAGCAGCAGCTCCAGCGCGACCCGCGGCGGGATCAGCCACGGCAGCGGCATCGCCCACGGCGCGCCCCGCCCCACCCTGGGCTCGGTGATCGCGAACTGCGCGTGGTCGGCGGCGAGGCAGAGGTCGCACATCTGCGCGAGCAGGAAGCCGCCCGCGAAGGCGACCCCGTTCACCGCGGCGATCGTGGGCTTCTCCACGGCGACGTTGCGGCCGAACTGCGGGAGGAAGTCGGGGGGCGGCACCGTGAGCGACGTCTCCGCCATCTCCTTGAGGTCGCCACCGGCGCAGAAGGCCATGTCGCCCGCGCCGGTGAGGACGAGCACCCGCGCGTCGGGGTCGGCGTTGAAGCGGTCGGCCGCGGCGAACAATCCGGCCCGCACCTCGGCGTTCAGCGCGTTGCGCGCGTCGGGACGGTCGATGGTGACCCACGCCGCGGGTCCCGTCCGCTCGTAGCGAACGACGCCACTCACGCGCCGCCCCCCGGGTCCGCCTCGGGCTCGCCGTCGGTCTCGACCTCCCCGTCGGTCACGACCTCGACCTCGATCACCACGAGCACGTCCCCCGTCTCCACCTGGTCCCCCACCGCGACCCGCACCTCCGCCACCACGCCGGCGGCCGGCGCGCGGACCGCGTGCTCCATCTTCATCGCTTCCAGCGTCACCAGCGTGGTCCCCGCGGCGACGACCTGCCCGGGATCGGCTGCGACCGCGACCACCGCACCCGGCATCGGCGCCACCAGCGAACCGGGGGTCTCGTCGGCCACCGGCTGCGGGAACCGGGGATCCTCGTCGAGCACGACCGACCCGGTCGGACAGTCCACGTACACCCGCTCGCCCACGCGGTGGACGGCGTACGCCGCGCGCACCCCGCGCACCTCGAGGTCGACGTGATCCGCGGTGCACGCGTGGACGACCGCCGGCTCCGACTCGCCGTCGACCGTCACGTGCCCCGGACCGAGGTCGGCGGACGCGTCCACCGCGACGGCGCGCGTACCGGTGCGCATCGTCACGGGCTGGGACGCGGGACCGACGTTGCGCCACCCGCGCGGAATGCCCGTGGGCACCGGGGACGCCGCGCGCGCCGCCGCGCCACCCGCGAGCGTCGCGGCGATCGCGGCGCACACCACGAGGTCGTCCTCGTCCGCGACCATCAGCGCGGCCGGCGGGTTGCGATCGAGGAACGCGGTGTCGGTGGCGCCCGCCAGGAACTCCGGGTGGGTGAGGATTCCGACGAGGAGGTCGCGGTTGGTCACGACCCCGTGGACCCGCGCCGCGCGCAGCGCGGCGGCGCACCGGCCGACCGCCTCGGCCCGGGTCGGCCCCCACGCGACCACCTTGGCGAGCAACGCGTCGTAGTACGGGCTCACCGCGGAGCCGTCCTCGTACCCGGCGTCGACCCGGACGCCGTCGACCGCGGTCGGGACCGCACACCGGTGCAGCGGCCCGCTGACCGGGAGGAACCCCGCGGCCACGTCCTCGGCGTAGAGACGCGCCTCGACGGCGTGACCGCGCATCGTGGCCGTGCGCGCCTCCGCGGGGAGCGGCTCCCCCTGCGCGACCCACAGCTGCAGGGCCACCAGGTCGAGCCCGGTGACCATCTCGGTGACGGGGTGCTCCACCTGGAGGCGGGTGTTGACCTCCAGGAAGAAGAACCGCCCGTCGGGCCCGAGCACGAACTCGACCGTCCCCGCGCTCACGTAGCCGATCGCCCGGGCCGCGCGCACCGCGGCGTCGCTCATCGCGGCGCGCAGGGCCGCATCGACGGCCGGCGACGGGGCCTCCTCGATGATCTTCTGGTGACGGCGCTGGATCGAGCACTCGCGTTCGAACAGCGTCACGACGGTGCCGTGGTGATCGCCGAAGACCTGGATCTCGACGTGGCGGGGCGACGTGACGTACCGCTCGAGGAACACCGTGCCGTCGCCGAACGCGGCGACCGCCTCGCGGGTCGCGGACGCCACCGCGTCGGCCAGCTCCTCGGGCGCCGTGACGGCCCGCATCCCCCGGCCGCCCCCGCCGAACGCGGCCTTCACCAGCAGCGGGTAGCCCACGCTCGCGCCGGCCCGGGCGAGGTCGTCGACCGAGTCGCCGGGCGTCACCGACGCGCCCGGGAGCACCGGGACGCCCGCGGCCGCCATGAGCTCCTTCGCCGCGATCTTCGAGCCCATGCGGTCGATCGCGTCGGGTGACGGGCCCACGAACACGAGCCCGGCATCGGCGCAGGCCCGGGCGAAGTCGGCCCGCTCGGACAGGAACCCGTACCCGGGGTGCACGGCATCGGCGCGGGTCCGCCGCGCCGCCTCCACCAGGAGGTCGCCGCGCAGGTAGGTGTCGGCTGCGGCCACCCCCGGCAGCCGCACCGCGATGTCGGCGTCGCGGACGAACGGCAGGCCGGCGTCGGCGTCCGAGTACACGGCTACCGACTCGATCCCCATCGCACGCGCGGAGCGGATCACGCGGCTCGCGATCTCCGCGCGGTTGGCGACGAGCAGACGGTGGATCGGGTGCACGATCACCACGTCACATCCGGAAGACGCCGAAGCCCCGGCGCCCCTCCACGACGTTGGCGTGCACGGCCGACAGCGCGAGCCCCAGCACGGTCCGCGTGTCGCGCGGGTCGATCACGCCGTCGTCGTAGACCTTGCCCGAGTTGAAGAAGGCGTGGGACTCGCGCTCGATCTGCTCCTCGACCGCGGCCCGCTGCACGGCGTCGCCCTCCTCGTCGAACGGCCGGCCCGACGACTCCGCCGCCTGCCGGGCCACGATCGACAGCACGCCGGCGAGCTGCTGCGGCCCCATCACCGCCATCTTCGAGCTGGGCCAGGCGAAGAGGAAGCGCGGGTCGTACGCGCGTCCGCACATGCCGTAGTTCCCGGCGCCGTACGACGCACCCATGATGACGGTGAGGTGCGGGACGGTGCTGTTGGTGACCGCGTTGATCATCTTCGCGCCGTCCTTGATCATCCCGGCCTGCTCGTACTCGCGTCCGACCATGTAGCCGGTGGTGTTCTGGAGGAACACGAGCGGCGTGTCGGTCTGGTTCGCCAGCAGGATGAACTCGGTCGCCTTCTTCGCCTCGTCCATGAACAGCACCCCCCGCGCGTTCGCGAGGATGCCGACGCGGTAGCCGTGGATCGCGGCCCAGCCGGTGACGAGGCTCGTGCCGTAGGTCGCCTTGTACTCGTCGAAGCCGGAGTCGTCGGCGACGCGCGCGATCACCTCGCGGGGGTCGAACGGGATGCGCAGGTCGATCGACGCGATCCCGAGCAGCTCGTCGGCGTCGTAGCGGGGCTCGGCCGCGGGGCCCGCCGCGGGACCGAGCTTGCGCCAACCGAGGTTGCGGACGATGTCGCGCCCGATGCGGATGCAGTCGACCTCGTCGCGGGCGAAGTAGTCGGAGAGGCCCGACACGCGCGAGTGCATCACGGCGCCGCCGAGCTCCTCGTCGTCGGACTCCTCGCCCGTCGCCATCTTCACGAGCGGCGGTCCGCCCAGGAACACCTTGGCCCGGCCGTCGACGAGCACCGAGTAGTCGCACATCCCGGGCACGTACGCGCCGCCCGCAGTGGAGTTCCCGAACACGAGCGCGACCGTGGGGATGCCCAGCGCCGACAGCTGCGTGAGGTCGTGGAAGATCTGCCCCGCGGGCACGAACAGGTCGGCCTGGGTGGGGAGGTCCGCGCCCCCCGACTCGACGAGGTTGATCACCGGGAGGCGGTTCTCCCGGGCGATCTGCAGCGCGCGCAGGTTCTTCTTCAGGGTGATCGGGTTCATCGCCCCACCCTTGACCGTCGGGTCCTGCCCGATGACCAGGCACTCGACGCCCGACACGACCCCGACCCCCGTGACGATGCTCGCGCCGACGGGGAACGACGATCCCCACGCCGCGAGCGGGGAGAGCTCCAGGAACGGGGCTCCCCGGTCGAGCAGCAGCTCGACCCGCTCGCGGACCGTGAGCTTGCCCCGGGCGCGGTGGCGCTCGAGGTAGCGGGGCCCGCCGCCTCCCCGCACGAGGTCGAGCTGCGCGTCGTGCTCGGCGAGGAGCGCGAGGAGGCCGGCCCGGTTGCGGGCGTAGACCTCGCTGCCGGGATCGACCTTGCTCTCCAGGACGGCCATCGGGCTGAATGTTATTCTCGAATCACATTCAGCCTCAAGGTGGGACGTCATGGAGTTTCGCGAGACCCCTGAGCACCTGATGCTGCGGGAGGCCGTGGCCGCGGTCGCGGCGAAGTACGGCCACGAGTACTTCGCCGAGCGGGCCCGAACCGGCGCCAAGACCGACGAGCTCTGGCAGGAGATCGCCGACCTCGGCTTCACGTCCGTCCACCTCCCCGAGGCCTACGGCGGCGGCGGCGGCGGGATCGCGGAGCTCACGATCGTGTGCGAGGAGCTCGCGACCCAGGGCTGCCCGCTCCTGCTGCTGCTCGTATCGGCCGCGATCTGCGCCGAGATGGTCGCCGAGCTCGGCACCGACGACCAGCGCGCGGCGTGGCTCCCCCGCCTCGTCGGGGGCGAGAAGATGGCGTTCGCGATCACCGAGCCCGACGCGGGCTCCAACACCCACCGGCTGGCCACGGTCGCGACCCGCGACGGCGACGTCTACCGGCTGCGCGGCACCAAGACCTACATCTCCGGGGTCGACGAGGCCTTCGGGATCCTCGTCGTCGCGCGCACCGGGATCGACGAGACGACCGGGCGCGGGCGCCTGTCGCTGTTCGTCGTGGACGCCGACGCTCCCCGGCTCCAGCGCACCCTCATCCCGGTGGAGATCCGCGCCCCGGAGAAGCAGTTCCAGCTCTTCTTCGATGACGTCGAGGTCCCGGCCGACCGGCTCGTCGGCGAGGAGGGCGAAGGTCTGCGCCAGGTGTTCCGCGGGCTCAACCCGGAGCGGATCCTCAGCGCGGCGATCTGCACCGGCGTGGGCCGCTACGCGCTCGACCGCGCGGCGCAGTACGCGAACGAGCGCGCGGTGTGGGACGTCCCGATCGGGTGCCACCAGGGCATCGCGCACCCGCTCGCGCAAGCGAAGATCGAGCTCGAGCTCGCGCGCCTGATGATGCAGAAGGCGGCGTGGACCCACGACCACGGCGCCGACCCGGTCGCCGCGGGCGAGGCCGCGAACATGGCGAAGTACGCGGCGGCCGAGGCCGGGCTGCACTGTCTCGACCAGGCGATCCAGACACACGGCGGCAACGGCATGGCGTCGGAGTACGGCCTCGCCGACCTGTGGGGCCTCGTCCGGCTGCTGCGCATCGCGCCGGTGAGCCGCGAGATGGTGCTCAACTTCGTGGCGCAGCAGTCGCTCGGGCTGCCGAAGTCGTACTGATGCCGGCCGCCGTCACCGCGCGCGGCCGGCGCACGCGCGAGCGGCTGCTCGAGGCGACCGCGGAGCTCGTCGCCGAACGCGGCTTCCACGCGGTGGGGATCGCCGACATCGGCGCGGCCGCCGGCGTCACGGGATCCGCGATCTACCGGCACTTCCCGTCGAAGCAGGACATCCTCGTCGCCCTGCTCGACCGCGTCGTCGACGACCTGCTCTCCGGGGCGCGCACCGTGGTCGCCGACGCGGCGACGCCCGAGGCCGCGCTCGACGGCCTGCTCCGCGCGCACGTCGACTTCGCGCTGCGCGACCGTGCCCTCATCCGCGTCTACGACCAGGAGGCCGACCACCTCCCCGACGCCGACCGCGCCCGGTTGCGGCGGACCCAGCGCGCGTACGCCGACGAGTGGGTCGGCGTCCTCGCCCGGGTGCGGCCCGACCTGTCGGCCGAGTCCGGGCGCGCCGCGGTCCACGCCACGTTCGGCCTCGTGAACTCCGTCGCCGACTACCGCAGCCCGCTCCTTCCCGACGACCTCCGGGCACTGCTCCTCGCCATGGCCCACAGCGCGCTGTCCACCCCTCGTCCGGACGCGTCGCGGGCCATGACCCACCCAACCGTCCGAACCGGGGTCAGGCCTGGAGGACGACGCCGGCCGAGATGAGGGCGTCCACGTCGGTCGCGGTGTAGCCGAGCTCGGTGAGGATCGCGCGGGACGAGTCGCCCACGACCAGCGGCGGGCCGGCGATGCGCCCGGGGGTCTCGGAGAAGTCCACCCCGAGACCGGGCTGGTCGAGTCGTCCCACCAGGCCTTGGTCGTAGGTCGTCACCCAGTCGCGCCCCCGGAGCTCCGCGTCGTCGTAGATCCCGAACGCGAACGTGTCGTCGCACACCTCGACGGGCACGCCCGCGTCGTCGAGGAGCTCGAACCAGTCGGCGGCGGTCCGGGTCGCGAAGGCGCGCTCCAGCTCCGCGACCTGCTGGTCCGAGGTCCCGCCGAGGTCCACCCCGACCGCGTCGGCCAGCACCCGCCGGTGGTCGTCGTGCACGGCGGCGACGCAGAGCCACCCCTCGGCGGTCGCGTAGAGCCCGTAGGTGGGCGTGAGCCGCAGCTCCCGGCCGTCGAGGTGGGGGCGGTCGGCCGGCGTCCCGTCGGCGCCGATCCAGGCCTGCGACGTGGCGAGCAGGCAGGCGTAGAGGATCGACGTGTCGACGAGCTGGCCCTCACCGGTGCGGTCGCGGTGGTACAGCGCCTGGATCATCCCGATGGCCGAGAGGAAGCCGTTGCCGAGGTCGCCGAGCGACGTGTTGCTCCACAGCGGCCGGCCGCCGTTCGCGCAGCCGCCGTCCTCGTACACCTGTCCCGCGAGCGCGGCCGCGGTCTGGTCGTTGCCCGGCGCGCCGTCGCGCGACCGGTCGAACCCGCGCGTGTGGCAGTAGACGAGGTCGGGCTTGATCGCGCGCAGCGACTCGTAGTCGACGCCGAGCCGAACCGCCGCTTCGGAGCGCATGTTGTGCTGCACGACGTCGGCCCGCGCGACGAGCTCGTGCAGGACCGCCATGCCCGCCGGGTCCTTGAGGTTCACCGACAGGCTGCGCTTGCCCCGGTTGCACACCATCGCGATGTGGGTGGAGTGCCACCACATGTCGTAGAGCGTGTTCACCTTGATGACGTCGGCGCCCATGTCGGAGAGCATCTGCGTGCCGAACGGACCGGCGACGGCGAGCCCGAGGTCGAGCACCGTGATCCCTGCGAGCGGATGGGCGAGGGACTCGGCCGTCGCGCCCGATGACTCGCTCGACGACGCGACCGACGCGCCTCCGGCCGCCGCCTCGGCCCGCACCGCGGCATCGTGCTCGCCGAGCGTCGGCGCCGGGCCGGCAACCGCGCCGGCGCAGGCCGAGAGGTTGATCGTCATCCCGACCTGGCGGATCGGCCCGACCTCGGGGTCGTCGACCACCACGACGCACCCGTCGTCGAGCAACGCGGGGTCGGCGAGCGCCTCCTCGGGGGAGCGCACCGGCTGGATCGCGACGCCGACCTGCGCGCCCGCCGCGACCCAGTCGGCCGCGGGGAACTTGCGGAACCGCTCGGCCATGAGCGGGTGGTAGTAGTGCAGCACCACCAGCTCCTCCGGCGTCGGCGAGATGCGCGACGGGTCCTCGCGCGGCGCGTGCACGTCATCGGGGACCACGATGCGGTCGCCTTCGGACACGCCGAGCACGAACGACGGATTCGGGACCCAGTGGTAGACGAAGCGGCCGTCGCCGCACTCGAACACGCCGCGGATCGCCCGCGAGTCGAAGACCCACGTGTCGTACATCGGCGTCTCCGGCCGCTCGGCCCGCTGCCACGCCCCGCCCGCGACCACGAGCACGCCCTGGAGGAGCGAGGTCTCGACCCACTGCCCCCGGCCGGTGACCTCCCGCGCGTGGAGCGCCGCGCTGATGCCGGTGGTCGCGAGGAACGCCGCGCTCAGGCTCGGGAACGGCGAGTGCGGGAGGTGGGGACCGTCGCGCTGCACCCCCTCCCAGCAACCGTCGGGCGCCTCGAGGTCGGGGAGGTTCGGCGGCATGCCCGTCATGCGCGCGACCGAGCCGCCCACCCAGCCGCGCTGCTCCCAGTGCAGGCCGGTGCGCGCGCCGACGAGCGCGTCGTACGCGGGGCGGTCGGCATCGCGCGTGCCGCGGCCGTAGCCGGTGATCGAGCAGTAGACGAGCCGCGGGTTGCGCGCGTGGACGGTGTCGAAGTCGATGCCGAGACGCGCGGTGGTGCCGGGCGAGAAGCTCTCGACGAGCACGTCGGCGCGCTCGGCGAGGTCGAGCACGAGGTCGCGCTCGCGCGGGAGGTCCACCACCGCGCCGCGCTTGCCCCGGTTCCACACCCGGAAGCCCGACGCGACCCGGAACGGGTCGCCGCCGGGCGGTTCGAGCTTGGTCACCCGCGCGCCCTGGTCGGCGAGCAGCATCGCCGCGATCCCGCCCGCCGGCCCCCACGACAGGTCGAGCACCTCCAACCCTTCGAGCACTCCCCCCACCGGTCCCCCTCCGCCTCGCTCGCGCCCCAAACACCTTTGGGAACTTAGGATAAGCCTTTGGCCCGACGGGATGCAGGCCTGCGAAGGGGAACGCCGTGGACGGCAC
>JBAZYX010000118.1:0-10463 GCA_041659105.1 Acidimicrobiia bacterium | reverse complement strand
GCAACCGTGAAGACCACGGACTTCGAGGCGCGCGCCGCCCGTGCCTCGTCGTCCTCGTCGAGCTCGTCGCCCCGCAGCGTCCAGACGGCGAAGCCCAAGAACGCGAGTCCCCCGAGGATCGAGATCCCCTTGGTGGGCAGCGCCACGCCCACCACCGCGCCGAACAGCACGCTCACCAGGTGGACGACCGCGGTTGCGGCCGTGATCGCCAGGAGGATCGTCAGCGCCCGGTAGCGGGCGGCGAACGTCATCGCCATCAACTGGCTCTTGTCGCCCAGCTCGGCGACGAAGATGATGCCGAAGCTGATCAGGAACGCTTCCACCAGCCCCCTCCAGGTCGTGGCCCGGACGGAGGCGGGGAACGCCGTCGACCAGGCATCCAGCAATGCCAGGTCGAAGGTCTTGCTCACCCACCGCAGCGGGCTCGGGGACCGGGGCTCATCGCCCAGCGTGTCGATCACCCGACGAGGAACTACTCCCCTTCGCCAGGCACCAGACTACCGCCGCGTTGGGCTTCATCGGCCCACCCGAGCGTCATGTCACCCGGTCGCAGACACCGTGGGCTCAGACGCGCACGGCGCCCCGCAGCTCCGCCGCGACCGGACGACGATGCGGACACGCGGCTGCACGAGGCCACGGGCGGCTGGATGACCGTGCGCTTCCGGGGCGGCGTGGAATGCTGTGGGCGCCATGGACCTCCTCGTCGGACTCGTGATCGCGGGTGGCCTGGGCGTGTGGACCTACATCGACGCCAAGGCCCTCGACCAACGCGGCGTACGCGTCCTCAACTGGTCGCCGAGAGCCTGGGGTTGGCTGGTGTTCCTCGTCGCTCTCGTGTTCGGGATCTTGTATCTCGTGAACCGGTCGAAGGCGATCGCTGCGGGCACCGTCGCGCGAAACGAACCCGATCCGGAGCATGACGTGCCGCGACGCTTCTGCCCGAAGTGCGGAACACAGCTCATCCCCTACGCCGCCTACTGCCACGGGTGTGGCCACGAGCTCGAGCGCATCTCACCCTGACGGCGCAGCGCCCGGTCGAAGGCACCGGCCACTTGGATGGCGTCGTCTCATGACCAGCGATCTGGACGTGGTGCGAGACGCCGAGCGCCGGCTGAACCCGACCGTCCCGACACGGGTCGGGTGTGACGTCGCCCGCAACCCCCACGTGATCTCGCCCGCACCACCACCGGGTAGAACGGGACCATGAACCTGGACCTGCACGTGTCCCGCTTCGACTGGGCCGGCGGCCCCTCCGGGATCGGGGACGGCGTCGCCGACCTCGCCCAGCGCTCCGAGGCCCTCGGCGTGCGGACGCTCTCGGTGATGGACCACTTCTTCCAGATGGAGTGGATGGCCCCGGCCGAGGATCCGATGCTCGAGTGCTACACGGCCCTCGCCTTCGTGGCCGGCCGCACCCGCACGCTGCGGCTGCGCACCCTGGTGACCGGCGTGACCTACCGCCACCCCGGGCTCCTGGCCAAGACCGTGACGACGCTCGACGTCGTGTCCGGCGGGCGGGCCGAGCTGGGGATCGGCGCGGCATGGTACGACCGCGAGCACCGCGGCCTCGGCGTTCCGTTCCCGCCCACCGCCGAGCGCTTCGAGCGGCTCGAGGAGGCGATCCAGATCTGCCTCCAGATGTGGAGCGACGACAACGGCCCGTACCGCGGCCGCTACTACCAGCTCGACGAGACGCTCTGCAGCCCGAAGCCGGTGAGCGCGCCCAGGCCCCGGATCATGATCGGCGGGAGCGGCGAGCGGAAGACGCTGCGGCTCGTCGCCCAGTACGCCGACGCCTGCAACATCTTCGGCGGTCCCGACGAGGTGGCGCACAAGCTCGACGTCCTCCGCCGCCACTGCGACGACCTCGGACGCGATGCCAACGAGATCGAGGTCACCGCGATGTATCGCGACCTCCCCGCGGGCGCGACCACCGACGACGTCGTACGCGGCGCGGAGGCGTTCGCCGCGATCGGCGTGTCGACGCTCGTCTCCGGCGCGGTCGGCGACGATCCCGGCGGGTGGCTGGAGACGACGTTCGGCCCCGCGATGGACCACCTCGCCGCGATCGAGACGGCTCGCCTGTCATGATCGAGACCGACCGTTCGGACAAGGGAGCCGTCATGGCATTCGTGCTCACCGAGCAGCACTTCACGACCGAGGCGGAGGCCCTCGCGGAGATCGAAGCGCGGGGCCTGTTCACCGTCGGCGCGTTCGACGTTCCCGCCGACGACAACGAGCTGCACTGGCACGAGTTCGACAGCGTGATCTTCGTCCTGGACGGGACGGCGCGCGTCGAGTTCGAGGACGGCAGCGTGATGCAGTGCAGTGCCGGCGCGCGGGTCGAGGCACCCGCGGGGACGCTGCACCGGGAGTCGACCCCGCCGTACCGTGCCGTCTTCGGGTTCAGCATGGACCCGTCCGCCATGACCCAGCCGGTGAACAAGCCGCCTGTGCACGACGCCTGACCGACGCCGCCGGCCGCGGACGCGCGGTACGGTGCCGGCATGGAACGTGGCGATGTGGTCGACGACTTCGAGCTCCCCGACGAGACGGGAGCTCCCTGCAAGCTGAGCGCGCTGCTCGCGAACGGCCCGGTCGTGCTGTTCTTCTACCCGGCCGCGATGACCATGGGCTGCACGAAGGAGAGCTGTCACTTCCGCGATCTCGGCGCCGAGTTCGACGAGCTCGGTGCGCAGCGCGTCGGCATCAGCCGCGACTCGGTCGACAAGCAGCACGAGTTCTCGGACAAGCACTCGTTCGACTACCCGTTGCTCTCCGACGCCGACGGCACCGTCGCGACGATGATGGGCGTGGCCCGCAAGAAGGGCCCGCCGAAGCGGGTGACGTTCGTGATCGACCAGGACCGCCGCGTGGTCGAGGTCGTCAAGAGCGAGATCCGGATGGGCGTGCACGCCGACCGCGCGCTCGACGCGCTCCGCTCGCTGCAGAAGTAGGGCCCCGATAGCCTGCGGGCGATGGCAGGGGCATCGCGCAACGACCACATGGTGGCGGCAGTCCAGCGGGTGCTCGACCGCGACGAGGTGATCGTCGAACGGGGCCGGTGCTGGGCAGCAGTACGGCGCGAGCACGTTCCCCTCCTCTTCCTCGGGCGCAAGCAATACGACGTGGTGCTCACCGACCGCCGGATCATGCTCTTCTCCCGGCGGCGGCGGACGCTGCGCCCCGACGACGTCGCGCTGGTGAAGCGCTTCGGCGCGCTCACCCTCGACTCCGAGCGCCGCGGCGTCCCCTTGCTCCAGCAGCGGATCCACACCGACACCGGCGCCGCGATGGTGATCGAGTGGCCGCCGCGGTACCGCCGAATGGGCGGGATGCTCGCCGACGAGATCGAGCAGACGGCCCACCGGGCCGAACCCGCGCGCTGACGTGGCCGTCGTCCTCGCCATCGACGCCGGCACCACCGGGGTGCGGACCCTCGCGGTCGGCGCCGACGGCCGGCCCGGGGCGATGGCCTACCGCGAGTTCCCGCAGCACTTCCCGCAGCCTGGCTGGGTCGAGCACGACGCCGACGACATCCTCGCCGCCGCGCTCGCCACCCTGCGCGAAGTGGCCGCCACGGTGGAGCGGCAGGGCGAGACCGTCGCCGCCATCGGCATCACGAACCAGCGCGAGACGGTCGTCGCGTGGGACCGCAGCACCGGCGTTCCGCGCCACCGGGCGATCGTCTGGCAGGACCGGCGCACGGCCGCCACCTGCGACCGGCTCCGGGCCGCGGGCCACGAGCCCCTCGTGCGGGCCCGGACCGGACTGATCCTCGACCCGTACTTCTCCGCCACCAAGCTCGCGTGGCTCCTGCACGACGGCGGGGTGTCGGCCGACGCGGACCTCGCCGTGGGCACGGTCGACACCTGGCTCCTGTGGCACCTCACCGGCGGTCCCGACGGCGGGGTGCACGCGACCGAGCCGGCAAACGCGAGCCGCACCCTCCTCTACGACATCGGGGCGCGGGCGTGGTCGACCGAGCTCGCCGACCTGTTCGGGGTCCCCACCGCATGCCTTCCCGCGGTGATGCCCAGCTCCGGGCGCTTCGGGGTGACGGTCCCCGAGCGGGCGGCCGGGCTGCGCGTCCCGGTGAGCGGCATCGCGGGCGACCAGCAGGCGTCGCTGTTCGGGCAGGCGTGCGTGGTCCCCGGTCAGACGAAGAACACCTACGGCACCGGGTCGTTCGTGTTGATGAACGTGGGCGACACGATGCCCGCGCCGGTCGACGGGCTGCTCACCACGGTCGCGTGGCAGATCGGCGACACCGTGACCTACGCGCTCGAGGGCGCGGTGTTCGTCACCGGTGCGGCGATCCAGTGGCTGCGCGACGGGCTCGGCATCCTGGCGTCGTCGTCGGACGCGGGCCCGCTCGCCGCCAGCGTTCCCGACACCGGTGGCGTGATGTTCGTCCCGGCGCTCACCGGGCTCGGCGCGCCGTACTGGGACCCGTACGCCCGCGGCACGATCGTCGGCATCACCCGCGGCACCACGCGAGCGCACCTGGTGCGCGCCGCGATCGAGGCGATGGCATGGCAGACCCGCGACGTCGTCGACGCGATGACCGCCGCCGCGGGCCGCACGGTCCCGTCGTTGCGCATCGACGGCGGCGCGAGCGTGATGGACCTGCTCTGCGCGTTCCAGGCCGACGTGCTCGGCACCGAGGTCCGGCGCTCCGCGGTGAGTGAGACGACGGCGCTCGGCGCCGCGTTCCTCGCCGGGCTCGCCGAGGGCGTGTGGGACGACGTCGACGACGTGTCCGCCCACTGGCACGACGACGGCCGCTTCACCCCCACCGCCGACCGGGCCGAGATCGACGCCCGCTACGCCCAGTGGCAACAGGCGGTCGAGTGCGCCCGTCTGTTTGGACGTTTTGTAGGCCCATAGGCCTACAAACGGTCCAAACAGGGGGCTTGGCCGAGCGGGCCGCGTCAGCCGAGCTTGGGGAGGGCGCGCTTGATGCCGCGCACGGCCTGGCCGATGCGCTGCTCGTTCTCCACGAGCGCGAAGCGCACGAAGCCCTCGCCGCCGGGGCCGAAGCCCATGCCGGGCGAGACGGCGACCTTGGCCTCCTTCACCAGCATCTTGGCGAACTCGAGGCTGCCGAGCTCCTTGTAGGCCTCCGGGATCGGCGCCCACACGAACATCGTGCCCTTGGGCTTCTCGATCTCCCACCCCACCCGGGCGAGCCCGTCGACGAGCGCGTCGCGCCGGCCGAGGTAGATGGCGTTCGCTTCCTTCGGGTAGTCGGGCAGCTCGTTCATCACGACGGTCGCCGCGATCTGGATCGGCTGGAACGTGCCGTAGTCGAGGTAGCTCTTGATCTTGGCCAGCGCAGCGACGACCTCGGCGTTGCCCACCAGGAACCCGACCCGCCAGCCGGCCATCGAGAACGACTTGGTCAGCGTGTACAGCTCGACGGCGACGTCCTTCGCACCCGGGACCTGGAGGATCGACGGCGGGTCGTAGCCGTCGAAGCCGAGGTCGGCGTACGCGAAGTCGTGCACGAGGAGCACCTCGTGCTCGCGCGCGAAGTCGACCATGCGCGTCATGAAGTCGAGGTCGACGCACGCGGTGGTCGGGTTGTGCGGGAACGACAGCACGATGACCTTCGGCCGCGGCCAGGAGTCCTCCCACGCCTCGAGCAGGTTCTCGAAGAAGTCCTGCTGGGGGCCGAGGCGGACGTGGCGCACCTCCGCGCCGGCGAGGATCGGACCCCAGATGTGGATCGGGTACGACGGGCTCGGCACGAGCGCGGCGTCGCCGGGACCGAGGAGCACCCACATCAGGTGGGAGAAGCCCTCCTTGGCCCCGATCGAGATGCAGGCCTCGGTCTCGGGGTCGAGCTCCACCCCGAACTTGCGGTGGTACAGGTGCGCGATCGCGGCCCGGAGCTTGGGGATGCCCCGGCTCTGCGAGTAGCGGTGGTTGCGGGGGTTGCGCACCGCCTCCACGAGCTTGTCGACCGCGATGTCGGGCGAGGGCAGGTCGGGGTTGCCGAACCCGAGGTCGACGACGTCGTCACCGGCTCGGCGGGACTCCATCTTGAGGGCGTCGATGATCCCGAAGACGTACGGCGGCAAACCGTTGATCCGGCGAAACTCCATTCGGGCAAACCTAGCCGTCCACCCCTCGGAGCCCCGGTACGTTTCGGGGGTGCCCGACGTCCCCTGGAAGCGCATCGACGCCGTGCTCGTGGACCTGGGCGGGGTCGTCTACCTCCCCGACCACGACCGGATGCGGGCCGCGCTCGCCCGCCTCGACATCGATCCCGAGCACGACGACCTGGACCGGGCCCACTTCGCCGGGGTGGCCGCCACCGACGACTTCACGTCCGACCACAGCGTGTGGCACGCCTACAACCTGGCCTACGCCAGGGTCCACGGGGTGCCCGAGCACCGGCTCGAACACGCCCGCTCGGTGCTGCTCGAGGAGTTCGGGAAGGGCGACGTGTGGACCCGTGAGGTCCCCGGCGCCCGCGAGGCCCTGGTGGCGATCGCCGCGCTGGGGGTGCGGATCGCCGTGGTGTCCAACGCCGACGGCACGGTCGAGGCGCAGCTCCGGGCCGACGGGATCTGCCAGGTGGGGCCGGGCGCGGGCGTGGACGTGGGTGCCGTGCTCGACTCGGGCGTGGTCGGCGTGTCCAAGCCCGATCCCGCGATCTTCCGCCTCGCGCTCGACGCGCTCGGCGTGGCCCCGGAGCACACGGTCCACGTGGGCGACACCCCGGCGGCCGACGTGGTCGGGGCCCGGGCCGCGGGGGTCCACCCCGTGCTCGTCGACCCCTACGACCACCATCCCGACGCCGACGTCGTGCGCGTCCGCCACCTCGCCGACGTCGTGCCCCTCCTTGCGCCGTAAGTAACCTGCGCGGCTATGTCCGAGATCCTGTCCTTCTCCACCGAGAACTGCATCGTCGAGCGCGACGGCAGCGTCGTCGTCATGACGATGAACCGACCCGACAAGCGCAACGCGCTGAGCGCGCCGATGCTCGTCGGCCTCGCCGACGCCTACACCTACATCGACGACCACGACGACGTGCACTGCGGCGTGCTCACCGGCGCGGGCGGTCACTTCTGCTCGGGCATGGACCTCGTGAGCATGGGTGCACCGCGCAGCGAGTACGTGGAGCGCCGCATGCAGGAGGAGCCCAACCTCCACTGGAAGGCGCTCCTGCGCGACTACCGGTGCACGAAGCCGATCATCGCCGCGGTCGAGGGCTACGCGGTGGCCGGCGGCACCGAGATCCTCCAGGGCACCGACATCCGGGTCGCGGGCGAGAGCGCGATCTTCGGGGTGTGGGAGGCCAAGCGCGGCCTGTTCCCGCTCGGCGGCTCGGCCTGCCGGCTCCCCCGCCAGATCCCCTACACGGTGGCCATGGACATCCTCCTCACCGCGCGTCCGGTGAGCGCGCACGAGGCCCAGGCGATCGGCCTGATCGGCCGGGTCGTCCCCGACGGCCAGGCCCTCCCGGTCGCGGTGGGCATCGCGCGCCAGATCGCCGAGAACGGGCCGCTGTCGATCAAGGCGATCCTGCGAGCGTGGCGCGAGACGGAGCACATGACCGACGCCGACGCGATGGCCCACCAGGACCCGATCGGGTGGGAGGTCTTCGCGAGCGAGGACGCGAAGGAGGGCCCAAAGGCCTTCGCCGAGAAGCGCAAGCCCGAGTTCAAGGGCAAGTAGTGCCACCCGTGCCCGACGCCGAGCAGCGCGTCGGCGCCGATCGCATCCGGCTGGCCGAGTCGACACGCGCGCTCATCGAGGCGGTCGCCGCGGTCGACCCGCTCGACGCCGACGACGACCCCGCGCTCGGCGCGGCCGCCGACGCGATCGACGCGGTCACCGCGTCGCTGCGCGCGGGCACGTCGTCGTCGGCCTCGACCCGGTACCGGGCGGAGCGGCGCTACGGCGACTACCTGCCCCGCAGCCTGCTCGTGGGCCGTGCGCACCCGATCTCCCCGGGCGCCCGCTACGAGCTCGCGGACGGCGTGCTCGACGTGCGGGTGATCTTCGGTCCCGCGTACGAGGGGCCGCCCGGCTACGTGCACGGTGGCATCGTCGCGCTCGCGTTCGACGAGCTGTTCGGGATGGTCACCGTCCTCAACGGGCAAGGCGGCCTCACCGGCCGCCTGTCGGTGCGCTACCGCAAGCCCACGCCCCTCGGGCGGGAGCTGCGGATGACCGCGTGGATCGAGCACCACGAGGGCCGGCGCATGCGCACCCGCGGCACGATCCACGCGGGCGACGTGCTCACCGCCGAGGCCGAGGGGCTGTTCGTGACCCTCAAGCCCGAGTCGGCACGCGAATACTTCGGCGACGAGTAGTCCGCCGCGCCCGGCTTAGACGCCGAGGTGCGTCTTCACCTCGGCGAGGACCGCCGCGTTGGCGGGATCGCGGGCGTCGACGGGGCCGGCGATCACCCACGCGGCACCGGCGTCGGCGTACTCGGCGAACGCGGCGGCGATGTTGGCCGGGCCGCCCACGAGCGTGCCCGGGCCCGCGCCCAGCCGCTCGGCCTTGACCCGCGCCGCGTCGTCGTCGCGGTCCGTCACCACGAGACCGCCCCACGAGCACTCGAACGGATGACGCACGGCCGCGGCCGTGACCCCCGCGGCCTGCTCGCGGAAGCGGTCGACGTCACCACCCCAGCGATTCCATCCATCGGCCTCGGCCGCGGCCAGCGCACGCACGTCGCGGTGCAGCCCGCCCACCCAGACGGGAAAGCCCTGGTCACGGGTCGTGCGCACGGTGGTGCGCAGCTCGGTCATGCGGTCGTCCATGGAGCCGAACTCCAGCCCGAACTGCTCGTTCTCACGCTCGCTCTCGCTGTCGCCCGCTCCGATCGCCCCGATCACCCGGCCTCCGGCGATCCGGTTGACGGTCGAGAGCGTGAGCGCCGTGAGCGCCGCAGGTCGGAGCGACGCGCGGATGACGAGTGAGCCGACGAACAGCCGGGACGACATCGAAGCCACCGCGCCGAGCAACGCCGTGCTCTCGAGCGCGGGGCGGTGCGAGCCGTCGGCGGCGACGCGGAAGATGTGGTCGTAGCAGAAGACGCCGTCGAGCCCCGCCGCTTCGGCGGCCTCGACGACCGCGAACACCTCGTCGGGGTCGCGAACGAACGACGGGAGGGTGAGACCGACGCGCGGCGCGCCCATGCCCTAGGACGCCACCTGGCGGGCGAGCACCGCCGCGCCGATGACGCCGGCCTGGTCGCCGAGCTCGGCCGCGACGATCGGGATCTCGGGCCGGTAGGTCGGCGCCTCGAGGTGGCGCCAGAAGCGGTCGCGGATTCGGCCGACGAGCACGTCGCCGAGGTTCACCAGGCCGCCGCTGATCACGATCGCCTGGGGATCGAGGATGTTGGCCAGCCCGGCGAACCCGGTGGCCACGAAGTCGGCGAAGGTGTCGAGGATCGCCAACGCGTCGGCCTCGCCCGCGAGCGCGGCCTGGCCGACGTGCTCGCCGGTCACCGCGTCGACCGAGCCGCCCGCCGCCGCGAGCACGCTGGGGGCGTCGCCGCGCGCGACGACCTCGCGGGCCAGCACCCCGAGCGCGGTGCCCGAGCCCCAGGCCTCCCAGTGCCCGGGCTGGCCGCACGCGCACATCCGCGAGTGAGGGTCGAACTGCCAGTGCCCCACCTCGGCCGCGAACCCGTTGGCCCCGCGGTACACGCGCCCGTCGACCACGATGCCGCCGCCGATGCCGGTGCCCAGCGTGAGGAGCAGCGCGTGGCGCATGCCCCGCATCGCGCCGTGCGCGAGCTCGCCCCAGGCGGCCACGTTCGCGTCGTTGTCGACGATCGCGGCGAGGCCGGTGGCCGCGGCGATGTCGTCGCGCAGGGGCGCGTTCACCAGCGCGGGGACGTTGGGGGCGTAGCGCGCGACGCCGTCGTCGTCGACGAGCGCGGCGACGCCCGCACCGATGGCCGACACGGTCAGCCCGTCGGCCCTCGCCGCGGCGAGCAGGTCGGCGGTCGCGACGCCGACCGCGGACACGAGCTCCTCGATCGTCGCCGACGGGCTCGCGCCCTTGTGCTCGTGGCGGATCGTGCCATCGTCGTCGACGACTGCCACCCGGATGTGGGTCCCCCCGAGATCGACGCCGACCGTGGCGTTCACGCGACCTCGTCCACGGACCGCAGGATCGGGCCGTGACCGGACCCGGGCTCGGTCGCCGTGGCGTCGGCCGGCGGCGCGGGCTCGGCGGGCGGCGCCGCCGCGGCCTCGGCCGCAGCCCGGGCCTCGGCCTCCTCCCGCAGGCGGCGCTGCTCGGCCAGGCGCCGCTCGGCCGCGGCCGTGATGGCCTGCGCCGCGAGCAGCAGCTCGTTGGCCGCCTTGACCATGTGCTCGGCCACCTCGGGACCCGCCTCGATCAGGGCCGCGACGAACGACTCGACCGTCGTGAGCGGGAGCTCGTCGCCCCACGCCGCATCACCCATCGCGGTCTCCCCTGGT
>JBAZYX010000117.1:0-10786 GCA_041659105.1 Acidimicrobiia bacterium | reverse complement strand
AACACCAAGCGCGGGATTACGCTCGACCTCACCCGCCCCGAAGGCAAGGCGCTGCTGCTGCGCCTCGCCGAGCAGTCCGACGCGCTGATCGAGAACTACACGCCGCGCGTGATGGGCAACTTCGGCCTCACCTTCGACGTGCTGCACGAGACCAATCCCCGTCTCGTCATGACTCGCATGCCCGCGTACGGCCTCGACGGACCGTGGCGCGAGCGCACCGGCTTCGCGCAGACGATGGAGTCGATCACCGGCATGGCGTGGGTCACCGGCTGGGCCGACGGTCCGCCGGTGCTGCACCGCGGCGCGTGCGACCCCCTCGCGGCGGCGCACGCGGTGTTCGCCACGATCCTCGCCCTGCGCGAGCGCGACCGCACTGGCGAGGGCCGCCTCGTCGAGGTGACCATGATCGAGGCCGCGCTCAACGCTGCGGCCGAGGTGTTGGTGGAATACGAGGCCTCCGGCACGCTCCTCACGCGCGACGGCAACCACGGCCCCGTGAGCGTGCCGCAGAACGTGTACCCGTGCGCGGGCTTCGAGGAGTGGATCGCGATCGCCGTTGCGACCGACGAGCAGTGGACTGCGTTGCGCGCGTTCCTGGGCGAACCCCGCTGGGCCGCCGACCCCGCGCTCGCGACGGCCGCCGGCCGTCGCGCCGCGCAGGACGCGATCGACGCCGGCCTGGCCGCGTGGACGGCCGACCAGGACGCGCGCGTCCTGTCGGAGCAGCTCTGTGCCGCGGGCGTGCCCGCCGGGTACGTGTGCGACGCGCGCGACATCCGCTTCAACCCGCAGCTGAACCACCGGGGCTTCTTCGAGGTGGAGCTCCACCCCGTGTGCGGGCCGGTCCACCTGCCCAACGCGCCGTGGCGGTTCGCGGGCAACCCGCGGCCGTGGCTGCGCCGCCCCGCGCCCACGCTCGGCCAGCACAACGACGAGGTCCTCGGCGGCATCCTCGGGCTCCACCCCGACGAGCTGGCCCACCTGCGCGCGATCGACATCATCGGCGAGAACCCGAAAGGCGCGTGACGCGAATGGCCATCGACCCCGGGGAGTGGGGCAACGCCGCCGACTTCGACGACGTGAACGGTCAGGTCGCGATCTGCGGCGTGGGCGACTCCGACATGTCGAAGGCGTCGGGCCGCACCACACAGGAGATCGTGGGCCAGGCGGTCGAGCGGGCGCTCGCCGACGCGGGCCTGGAGCCGACCGACGTCGACGGGCTCATGTACGTGGGGATGCCCGAGCAGTTCGACGTCGCCGCGTTCCACGAGCACTTCGGGACGAGCCACGACATCTGGGAGTCGCGCAAGGGCGGCGGGATGACCGGCGCGGCCACCGCCCCGTACTTCGCGGCCGAGGCGCTGCGGGAGGGCAAGGCGACGTTCGTCCTCAACACCTTCGGGGTCGCCTGGGCCACGCAGCGGGGCGAGATGACCGGCGGGCCGGGTGAGAGCCACGCCCAGGACCTGTTCAAGCAGAACCTCGAGATCCCGCTCGGCTGGTTCCCCCAGCCCGTCTACTTCGCGACCATCGCCCGGCGGCACATGCACGACTTCGGCACCACCGAGGAGCAGCTGGGCGCGATCGCGGTCGCGTTCCGCCGCCACGCGAACCTCAACCCGGAGGCGGTGATGCGCGACAAGCCGCTCTCGCTCGAGCAGTACCTCGCGTCGCCGAAGTTCGTCGACCCCTTCCGCAAGGAGGACTGCTGCCTCATCTCCGACGGCGGCGGCGCCTACATCATGACGACGCCCGAGCGCGCGGCCGACCGGCCCAAGGCGCCCGCGATCGTCGCCGGCGTCGGGCTCGGGAACGCGTACACCGGGACCCACTGGGCGCAGCAGCCCGCGTTCACGTCGACGCCCGCGGTGTTCTCCGCGCCCGCCGCGTTCGCCATGGCGGGGATCACCCCCGACGACGTCGACCTCTACACGTGCTACGACCCGTTCACGATCGTGACGCTCATGCAGATCGAGGACAGCGGGTTCTGCGAGAAGGGCGCCGGTGGCGAGTTCGTGGCCGGCGACACCCTGCACTTCGACTCCGGGAAGCTGCCCACCAACACCCACGGGGGGATGCTCTCGCACGCGTACGTGCTCGGGATCTCGCACGTGGTGGAGGTCGTTCGCCAGCTGCGGGGCGAGGCCGTCAACCAGGTTCCCGACTGCGAGATCGGCGTGTACGGCGGGTACACCGGACCCCAGTGCTCGACGATCGTCCTCCGGAGGGCCTCGTGAGCGAGCGCAGCGAGCGAACCAACGAGGCGACGAGCGACGAGCGCGTGCACCGCATCGAAGGCCACATCACCCGGGCCGCGTTCCCGCTGCCCGACGTCACCTGGCCGCTCACCGCGGAGTTCTGGGCCGGCGCCACGCGCAACGAGCTCATGATCCCGGTGTGCGACACGTGCGGCCGCTACCGCTGGTACCCGAAGACGGAGTGCCTCTCCTGCGACGGCGAGCCGTACACGTGGACGCCCGTGAGCGGCCGCGGCACGCTCTTCTCGTGGGTGGTGGTCACCCACCCGTTCCTCCCCCAGTTCGCCGACCTCGTGCCGTTCGTGCCCGCGCTCGTCGCGCTCGAGGAGGACCCGAGCGTGCGGGTGCCGACCCGCATGGTCGACTGCGATCCCGGCAGCCTCACGTTCGACATGCCGGTGACGGTCACCTTCCGCGAGATCTCGTTCACCGGCGTCGACGGCTCCGTCACCGCCCCCCTGTTCGTCCCGGCGTGAGGAGCGACGATGGCGAGTGAGACGTTCGTGCCCGTGGCCCCGATCTGGTGGGTCACCAACTTCGGCGGTGTCGTGATGACCGGCGTCACCGCGGTCCGGTCGCGGTCGAAGCTCAAGCGGGGGATGTTCGCGGCGGCGGTCGCCCTGCACGTCGGCGAAGCCGTGTACGCCCACCGCATCGCGCGGAACGCGGGCCTGGGCGAGGACGCCCCGAAGTGGGGGCTCCAGACGCTCGGCGTCGGCTTCCCGTCGTTGATCGCGCTCCGCGGTCTGATCAACGAGCGCGAGACCGCCGGCCGGATCGAAGGGTAGGGCACCGTGCGCCGAGCGTTCACGGGCGGGCCGATCCTGACCATGGATCGTGCCGCCACGACCGCCACCGTGGTCGTGGTCGAGGACGACCGCATCGCCGCGGTCGGCGGTGCCGAGCTGCTCGAGCACCCCGGCACCGAGGTGGTGGACCTCGCGGGGTCCACCCTCGTCCCCGGGTTGATCGACGCCCACAACCACCTGTCGGTCTCGGCGCTGCACCCGATCTGGCACGACGTGCACGGGATCGGTGACCGCGACGCCCTCGTCGACGCGATCCGCGCGCAGGCCGCCGCGTACCCGGACACGCCGTGGGTGCGCTGCCAGGGCATCGACCTCTACGGGCCCGGGCAGGGCATCACCCGGGTGGACCTCGACGCCGCGGGCATCGACCGGCCGGTGATCGTGGCCGACTACACGCTGCACCAGTGCGTGGTCAGCTCGGCCGCGCTCGACGCCCTCGGCATCGGGCGCAGCACACCGGATCCACAAGCGGGCGAGATCCCGCGGGACGGCACCGGCGATCCCACGGGCGTCCTCGTCGAACGGGCCTGGAGCGAGGCCCACGCGCGCTCGATGCTCGCCTACGCCGACCGCGACCGCTGGGCCGAGCACGTCGCGGCGCGGGCCCGCGCGTTGCTCGCCGAGGGCATCACCTGCGTGCACGACGCCGCGTGCTCCCCCGAGGCCGAGTCCCTCTACGCGGCGATGACGCGCGACGGTTCGCTTCCGATCGACGTCGTGGGGATGCCGCACCCGGCGGCGCTGCTCATGAATGCGCAGACCGCGCGCCTCGACGGCCCCCCGACCGGCGAGGGGGACGACCGGTACCGCATCGGCCCGGTGAAGCTCTTTGCCGACGGCGGCGTGGCCATCGCGCTCGACACCAGCATCAACGGGACGCCGTTGCAGGGCGGCATGCTGTTCGGCGACCTCGAGGAGCACGCCACCGCGGCAGCCGACCGCGGCTTCCGCATCGCCGTCCACGCGATGGGCAACGCGGGCGTGCAGGCGATGATCGACACCGCGACCGTCATCGCCCGGCGGGCCCCCGGGGCCGATCACCGCTTCCGGGTGGAGCATGCGGGCGTCACCAGCCCCGACCAGTGGCGGGCCCTCGCCGACCTCGGTGCGGTCGCGGTGGTGCAACCCGGGTTCGTCGAGCACGTCGGCACCAGCACCAGCGGGTTCCGGTTCGACCACCACCACTGGCTGGCGTTCGCGGGCCTCGCCGAGGCCGGCGTGCTCCTCGCCGGGTCGAGCGACGACCCCTGCGCGCCGAGCGCGCCGCTGTGGGGCGCCGCCCTGGGCGTGCTCCGGTGCACCGCGGCCGGCCAGGACTTCGAGCCCGATCAGTCGGTGCCCTTCACCGACTGGCTCGCCGCCTACACCACCGGGGCCGCGTACTCGGGCGGCCAGGAGGACGAGCGCGGGTCGCTCACCCCCGGCAAGCTGGCCGACCTCGTGGTGCTCGACTTCACCGACCCGAACGCCGAGACCGACGCTCGCGTGCTCCAGACCTGGAAGCGCGGCGCCCTCGTGTTCTCGGCCTGACCTAGGCTCCGGCATGGCCACCGTCGTCCACTTCACCGCCGACGCCGATCCCGGCGCCGTCTGCGCCGCGATCGAGCGCGACGGCGCCGTCATCGTCGAGGGCATGTTCCCGGCCGACGTCGTGCAGCGGGTGAACGACGAGGTGGAGGCCGCGGTCGAAGCGGCCGACCCGCACGAGGAGTTCTTCAACCCGGTCATGTCGGCCTTCCACGGCCCGCACACGAAGCAGGTCACGGGCATCCCCGGGATCTCGCGCACCTTCGCGGTCGACGTGATGTGCCATCCCCTCTACCTCGCGCTGTGCGACCGGATCCTCTTGCCGTCGTGTGCCCGGTACCAGCTCAACCTCGGCCACCTGCTCCAGCGCGGGCCCGGCGCCGACGAGCAGTGGCTCCACCGCGACGAGGTCGTGTGGAGCGACGTTCCCTTCCCGCATCCCGAGCTCCAGCTCGCGTCGGTGATCGCGTTCGTCGACTTCACCCGCGACAACGGCGCCACCCGAATCGTGCCCGGCAGCCACCGCTGGCCCGACCGTGAGCGTCCCGTCATCGAGCAGATGACGACCCCGGTGGAGCCCGACCAGATCGCGTACGCCGAGATGCCCGCGGGGTCGGCCGTCATCTACCTCGGCAGCACCATCCACGCCGGCGGCGCGAACACGACCGACATCCCGCGACGCGGCGCGCACCTGAGCTTCACGCTCGGGTGGCTGCGCACCGAGGAGAACAACTACCTCTCGGCGCCGCCCGAGTACGCGGCCACGCTGGGGCGCCAGGCCCAGGAGCTCCTCGGCTACGCGATCCACAACAGCATCGGCCGGGGCGGCGGCTACCTCGGCATGGTGCGGATGCAGGACCCCATCGACCTCATGGCCCGCGGCGAGCTCTGAGGAGCTCCACGCTCGATCAGACGGTCGCCCGGCGGGCGCGGCCGAGCGCGAGGAGATGCGCGAGGTCGAGGGCGAGGGTCGCGCCGGTGATGGCGGTGATGTCGCCCGCGGCGTCGAGGTGGGGGGCGACCTCCACGTGGTCGGCACCGACCACGTTCAGGTCGTCGAGCCCGCGCAGCAGCGCGCGTGCCTCGCGCGCGTTCGGGCCGCCCACCACCGGGGTGCCGGTGCCCGGCGCGCACGACGGGTCGAGGAAGTCGATGTCGAGCGAGACGTAGACCGGGTGGTCGCCGACGACCTCGTGGATCTGCGCGATGGTCACGTCGAGGGGCCGGTCGAGCAGCGTGTCCGCGTCGACCACGGTGTACCCGCAGTCGTCGGGGTTGGGCGTGCGCATCCCGATCTGGATCGACCGCTCGGGCGCGATCCAGCCGTCGCGGGCGGCCAGCCGGAACACGGTGCCGTGGTTGAGGTCGTCGCCCATGTCCCACGTGTCGGAGTGGGCGTCGAAGTGCACGAGCGAGAGCGGACCGTGCTGCTCGGCCGCCGCGGCGACCAGCGGATACGAGACCATGTGGTCGCCGCCCAGCCCGAGCACCGACACCCCCTGCCCGACGATCCGACCCACGGCGCCGCGGACGTCGGCCACCATGCGCTCCGGGTGCCCGGCCCAGAACACGGTGTGCGCGATGTCGCCCCAGTCGACCATGCGGGCGGTCTCGTAGAGGTTGAAGTCCCACGGCCAGTGGCCCCACGGGTACTGGCCCACGAACAGCGACTGCTCGCGGATGGCGCGCGGGCCGAAGCGTGCGCCGGGACGGTTCGTCGTCGCGGCATCGAACGGGATGCCCACCACCGCGATGTCGACGCCGTCGAGGTCGCGCGTCGCCTCACGGCGGGCGAACGAGATCAGCCCCGAGTAGGGAGCCGAGGCCATGCCGTCGGGATCGGGATCGAACGTCGCCGGTCCAGCACTCATTGCGCTCCACCCATCAGCCGGCACCCATCGAGGTCACGGATCAGACGTCGAGGATCTCCATCGACCGGGCCATGTAGGCGTCGATGTCGCTCGTCTTGAAGAGCGCAACGGGCTTCATGTCCGGCAGGTAGTACTCGAAGCCGTCGTCGTCGAACGTAGCCGCGATGTCGGCCGCGACCTCGGCGGCCGGGACCTTGGGTCCGTCGTAGGCCGCGCCCTCCTCGTCGGGCTTGTCCCAGATCTCGGTGTCGACGGCGCCGGGGATGATCAGCTTCACCTTCACCGGCGTGTTCCACAGGTCGAGCTTCACCGCCTCGGTCCACCCGCACAGCGCGAACTTGCTCGCGCAGTACGCGGACTCCCGGGGGATGCCGAGGCGGCCGCCCAGGCTCGAGACGTTCACGATCGTGCCGCTCCCCCGCTCGAGCATCCGGGGCAGGACCGCGAGCGCGAGCCGCACCGGCGCGTGGAAGTTCACGTCCATCACCCGCTCGACCTCCTCGGCCGTGCACCGGGTGACCGGCCGCACCCCGGGGATCGCCGCGTTGTTCACGAGCACGTCGATGCCGCCCCACGCGTCCCATGCGGTGTCGACCAGCGCGGCCGCGGCGTCGCGCTCGCCCACGTCGGCCACCCACATGCGCGACTCGGGCGCGTGCTCCCGGCATTCCGCCAGCACCTCGGCGAGCCGGTCGGCCCGACGGGCCACGAGGCCCACCGTGGTGCCCTGCACAGCGAGATGGCGCGCGAGCGCCGCGCCGATCCCCGACGACGCGCCCGTGATCAGGACGGTCCGGCCGCCGGTGCTCACCGCGTCGCTCATCGGGCCTCCCGCTCCTCGGGCACGAACACGGACTCCATCGCCGCGATCGACTCCTCGAGGATGTCGACGATGCGGTCGGCGCACTCGCGGTCGATGGTGAGCGGCGGGGCCACGCCCACGGTCTCGAGCCCCATGGCCCGGCAGTACAGGCCGCGCTCCCACGCCTCGTGCTCCACCATCGAGCAGGCGGCGTGCGGGCGTCGGAAGCCCCGCTTCGTCGCCCGGTCGGCCACGAGCTCGATGCCGATCATGAGACCGACGCCGCGGATCTCGCCCACCGTCTCGAAGCGGCTGAGCCGCTCCTTCATCTTCGCCTGCAGGTACTCGCCGACGTCGGCCGCGTTCTGCACGAGGTTGTCGCGCTCGATGAGGTCGATGTTGGCCAGCGCGGCCGCGCAGCAGGTGGGGTGGCCCGAGTAGGTGAACCCGTGGCTGATCGGCATCTGCTCGTGCAGCCCGTTGGCGATCGTGTCGTACACGTGGTCGGAGATCACCGACGCGCCGAGCGGCACGTACCCGCTGGTGATGCCCTTCGCGAGGGTCACGAGGTCGGGACGCACGCCATAGCGCTCGAAGCCGAACATGGTGCCGCCCCGCCCGAACCCGGTGACGACCTCGTCGACGATCAGCAGGATCCCGTGACGGTCGCAGATCTCGCGGATGCGCGGAAAGTACTCGGGGGGCGGGGGGATGATTCCGCCCGCACCGATCACCGGCTCTGCGATGAACGCCGCGATCGTCTCGGGACCCTGCTCATCGACGAGCTGCTCGAACGCGTCCGCGCAGGCGATGCCGCACGTCGGGTAGTCGAGCTTCAGGTCGCACTGGTAGCAGTAGGGCGCGGGGATGTGGGAGAAGCCGGGCGCCTCCGGCCCGAACATCCACCGCATGGGCATGATCCCGGTCGCGGTCATGGTCGCGATCGTGAGGCCGTGGTAGCCGTGGTTGCGGCCCACCACCACGAAGCGCCGGTCCTGCCCCTGGACCGCCCAGTACATGCGGACGAGCTTGATGTTGGTCTCGTTGGCCTCCGAGCCGCCCGACGAGAACATCACGTGGTTGAGGCCGTACTCGGGCGGGAACATCGACGTGAGCTTCTCGGCCAGCTCGATGGCCTTCGGGTGGGACTGGCCGTGGAAGGTCGTGAAGTACTCGAGGGTCTCCATCTGCTCGCGCACGGCGTCGATGATCTCGGGCCGGCCGTGGCCGACCGCCACGCACCACAGCCCGGCGAAGCCGTCGATCAGCCGCCGGCCGCGGTCGTCGGTGATCCACCAGCCGTCGCCCGCCACCACCACCCGCACCGCGCCGCGCTCGACGTCCTTGGGTGGGGTCACGGGGTGCATGAGGTGCGCGGCGTCGCGCCGGGCCCATTCGGTGACGGGCGGCGCTTCGGACACGTGGACGTCGGTCATTGCGTTCGCTCCGTGACGGGTCGCAGGGATTCGAGGAGCTGCTCGACGACGGCGACCGTGGCCGCCCGGTCGCCGGTGCGCAGCACGTGCAGGGTCGCCTCGGCCCACGCGCCCATGAGGACCCGGGCGAGGGCGTCGGGGTCGAGGGGGACGATCTCGCCGCGCGCGACCGCAGACGCGATCACGCCGCGGACGAGCTCCACGCCGTCGTCGTGGTCCTGGCGGCCGGCTTCGTCGAGCGCGGGGATCACCCACGCGTCGCGCAGGAAGAACCGCGCCTCCTCGAAGGAGCCGAGCGCGTCGATGTAGGTCTCGAACGTGCGGCGCATGTTCGCGATCGCGTCGCGATCGGGATCGAGTGCCCGCAGCGCGACCGACGAGAGCCGCTCGTAGAGGTCGTGCTGGAGCGCGCGGCCGAGGTCGTCCTTGTCGGCGAACCAGTGGTACACCGCGCCCTTGGTGACGCCTGCGGCCTCGGCGATCTCCTCGATCGAGACGCGCGCGTACCCGCGCGTCCCGAACAGCCGCAGCGCCTCCGTGAGGATGCGCTCACGCGTCTCCTGCCCCCTGGGCATCCGACGCACCACGCCCGTCCCCCGCTCAGCCGTTCGCGTTCTGCTGGCGGATCCAGTTGGCCGAGCCCTCGAGGAACCCGGCCACGTTCTGGGCCTTGCCCTTGGCGATGTCCTCGAACCACTGCGGGATGTAGGCCTGGAGTGCGTCGGCCCGCAACGCCGTCATCATCCCGTCGACGAACTCGGCCACCGGGATCTTCTCGATCTCGGGCGAGAGCGGGTCGTTGTCGGGCACCAGGAACAGCGGCGTGTCGACCACCCCGGGGTAGACGATGTGGACCTTCACGCCGAGGTCCCACAGGTCGATCGCCATCGCCTCGGAGAACACCGACAGCGCGGACTTCGACGCGTCGTACGCACCCTCACCCGGCGACGAGAGCGTGGCCGCGACCGACGACACCATCACGATCCGGCCCGAGCCCCGCTCCACCATGTGCGGGAGGAGCCGCAGGGTGAGCCGCACCGGCGACACGTAGTTGACCCGCATGACCAGGTCGACCGTGTCAGGGTCGATGTCGAGCACGCCCTTGTGCTTGGGGATGCCCGCGTTGTTGATCAGCACGTCGACCCCGCCGAGCTCGGCGATCGCCGTGGCGGCCAGGACGTCGAGCGCCCCGAAGTCGGCGAGGTCGCACGTCCACATCCGCGACTCGGGCGAGTGGACCCGGCACCGCTCGAGGGTGGCCGCCAGGCGTTCCTCGTTGCGGCCCACCAGGCCGAGGATCGCCCCCTCGGCCGCGAGGCGCTCGGCCAGCGCCGCGCCGATCCCCGACGACGCCCCCGTCAGCAGCACCCGCTGCCCCTGCGGATCGAACCCCATGTCCACTCCCCCCTCGGGCGCGCCACCGGACCGGCCGCCTCCATACGCAGCGTATCTCTAGCATACGGATCGTCACTTGAACGACCTGGCGATCGGCTGCCGCGCCGGACCCGTGTCCGCTACCGGAGAGCATTTGCGAACTGGATGAGGTCGTCCTCGGCCACTCCAGGCGCAAAGAGGGAGTACCAGACACCGTCGTTCATCCAGGTCAGGTCGGATCCTCCGCCACACGCGATGGAGCCGTCGTCGAGGACAACCCGGCGGGGCGGCTGACCACACGGACTGTTGTCCGCCGACAACGCGAGACGCTCCCGGAGCTGTATGTAGGTCGGAGTTCCGGTGCTGAAGTCGGTTCCCGGCGCGGCCCAAACCCGGACGTACAGCGGCACAGTGCGCGCTGGGTCTGCCGGATCCGCCCCCGGATAGGCGCGGAGGTCTTCCCGAACGATCTCCCACCCTCGGGGGACGCCGGTAACCGTTCGCACGTGGAAGCCCAGGTACGCCTCGGCGTCGGTGGGCTGCAGGTGGCAACCCGCCGGCTCGGCATACGTTGCGGTGCAGTTGGCAGGGAGAGCCGGAAGGCTGCTCGCAGGCCCGACGTCGACGCGGCTTGTCGGGGGACCATCGTCGCGGAGCATCAAGACGCCGGCCGCAGTCAGGGCAAGAACCCCCACAGCACCGATCGTCG
>JBAZYX010000116.1:0-10859 GCA_041659105.1 Acidimicrobiia bacterium | reverse complement strand
TCGTGCTCGCGGCGGGCGCGGTCCGCGCCGTGGGCCGGCCCGGTCCGGTCCTCGCCGACTTCCCCGGCGCGCCCAGCGTCACCGCGCTCGGACGGTTGCTCGGGTGGGACCCGCCCCCGCTCACTGTGCGAGACGCGCGGGCACGCGCGCTCGGCGAGTCCCCCGGGGCGCTCCCCGAGCCGGCGAACGCGGCTGCGGCGGCCTTCGCCGCGGCCACCGGGTCCGCCCCGGGGCCGACGCTGGTCGCGGCGCGCGACCTCACCGTGGAGCTCGGGGGCCGCGCGGTGCTGCGCGACGTGTCGTTCGACGTACGCGCCGGGGACGTCGTCGCACTGCTCGGCCGGAACGGCGCAGGCAAGACCACGCTGCTCCGGGCGCTCGGCGGGCTGCTGAAGCCCACCCGCGGCCGCGTCGACAGCACCGTCGCCGTGGGTTGCGTCCCCCAGAACCCGAGCTCGATCCTGTTCGCGACCACCGTCCGAGCCGAGCTGCGCGAGACCCTGCGCCTGCTCGGCCGCAACGACGACACCGTGGTCGACCACTGGCTCGACGCCCTCGGGCTCACGCCACACGCCGCGCGCCACCCGCGCAGCCTGTCGGGCGGCGAGCGCCAGCGCGTCGCGATCGCGGCCGTCGCGGTGGGCGGCGCGCCCGTCCTGCTGCTCGACGAGCCGACGCGCGGCATGGACGCCGCGTCCCGCCGTGCGCTCCACGACGCCGTCGTGCAGCACGCGAGCGCCGGCGGCGCGGTCGTCCTCGCGACCCACGACGTCGAGCTCGCGGCGGAGTGCGCCACGACCGCGGTCGTGCTCGGCGATGGCGACGTGGTCGCGTCCGGCGACGCGCGCGACGTGCTCGCCGGGTCGCTGTTCGCCCCGCAGGTGCTGCGCGTCCTGCCCCCCTTCCTCACCGTGGCCGAGGTGGCCGCTGCGCTCGCGCGGGAGGGCCGTCCGTGACGCGTGCCCGCCCCGCGTTCGTCTACGCGCTCGTCGCGCTCGTGGGCACGGCGGCGTTCCTCTACCCGTTCTGGATCCCGTCCGACGCACTTCCCGCCCGGGCACATTCGGTCGATGCGCCCCTGTGGGCCGCGCTCGTGGGCGGCCTGGTCGTGGCCGCCGTCATGCTCGAGATCCGCCGGGGGACGATGAACGGCGCGACCGTCGCGATCCTCGGCGTGCTGTCGGCCGCGGCCGGGCTGCTCCGGCTCGTCGACCTCCCCGGCAACAACGCCGGCATCTTCTTCCTCGTCGTGCTCGCGGGCGCCGCGTTCGGGCCACGCTTCGGGCTGCTGCTCGGGATCAGCGCCATGGCGGTGTCGGCGGTGGTCACGGGTGGGATCGGGCCCTGGCTGCCGTTCCAGATGCTCGCGCTCGGCGCGATGGGTGCCGGCGCCGGCGCGATCGACCCCGCGATCCGGAGGTTCGGGCTCCGGGGCGAGGTGGTGGCGCTCGCCGCGTACGGGTGGGTCTGGGGCTTCGCGTACGGAGCGATCATGAACCTGTGGTCGTGGCCGTTCCTCCAGGGCGAGGGCCCCACGCAGTGGCAGCCCGGGCTCGGCCTCGGAGCGACGCTGCACCACTACTGGGCGTACTACGTCGCCACGTCGTTCGCGTGGGATGCCGCCGGCGCGCTGTTCAACGCCGTGCTCATCCTCGTGACGGGCGCCGCGCTGCTCCCGAGCCTGCGCCGGTTCGCCCACCGGCTCGAGCCCGCGGTCGAGTTCGTCTGACCCACCCGCCCGTGACGGTCATCGACGCTTCATCCATCGAGGCGTCGCTCACCGTCGCTGGGCGAAGGTGAGAAACGCCTCGTGGGTTGAGGCGTGTCTCACCTTCGGTCAGAGGCGGACGGACGAGGCGGACCACGACGCGAAGAGCTTGGCGTAGCTGCCCTCGCGCTGCACGAGCTCCTCGTGGGTGCCCAGCTCCACCAGACGGCCGGCGTCGACGACGGCCACGCGGTCGGCCCGGGCGGCCGTGGACAGCCGGTGCGCGACCACGATCACCGTGCGGCGTTCGGTGAGCTGCTCCAGCGCGAGCTCGACCGCGCGCTCGGTGCCGGGATCGAGGTTGGAGGTCGCCTCGTCGAGGATGAGGACCGCGGGGTCGGCCAGCGCGGCCCGGGCCAGCGACACGAGTTGGCGCTCCCCGGCCGACAGCCGCGACCCGCGCTCACGCACCTCGGTCTCGAGCCCGTCGGGGAGCGCCTTGAACCGCTCGAGGATGCCGAGCTCGGAGAGCGCGTCCTCCACGTCGGCGTTCGACGCGCTCGGTCGCCCGATCCGCACGTTGTCGCGGATGGTGCCGTGGAACAGGAACCCCTCCTGCGGGACCACCACGATGCGTTCGCGCAACGACGCGAGCGTCGCGTTGCGCAGGTCGACGCCACCGAACGACACCACACCCTCGCGCGGGTCGTAGAAGCGCGCGATCAGCTTCGCGAGGGTGGACTTCCCCGCGCCGGTCGGACCCACCAGCGCGATGCGTTCGCCCGCCGCGATCTCGAGTTCCACGTCGTGCAGCACCAGCTCGCCGCCGTAGCCGAAGGAGACGTGGTCCACGGTGAGCGCGCCATCGGCGGGGAGGTCGACGGCGCCCGGTCGCTCGGCGATCGACGCCTTCGTGTCGAGCAGGCCGAACAGCTTGTTGAGCGCGGCGCCGGCCGACTGGACGGTGTTGTAGATCTGGCCGAGCTGTTGAACGGGCTCGAACAGGTTGTTCAGGTAGAGGACGAACGCCGCGACCGTCCCGACCGTCACGATGTCCATCGTGGTGAACCACCCCCCGACTCCCACGATCGTGGCGACGCCGATCACGCCGAGGTACTCGACGAACGGGAAGTAGCGCACCGTGATGCGGGCGGTCTCGACGTTGGCATCGTGTTGGGCCTCGTTGGTCTCCTCGAACCGGGCCGTGAACGCGCTCTCCTGCCCGAACGCCTGCACCACGCGCACCCCGGCCAGCCCCTCCTGGAGGGTGGCGAGGTTGTGGCCCACCCGCTCGCGCACCTCGTAGTAGGCGGCGTTGGCTCGGCGGCGGAACCACCGGGTGCCGACGATCAACGGCGGCAGCAGCACCAGGATGCACAGCGCGAGCTGCCAGCTCAGGAGGAAGATGGCGATGAGCGCACCGGTGAACAGCAGGATGTTCTGCACGAACGCGGTGAGCCCCATCTGGATGAGCTCCTGCATCGCGTCGACGTCGGACGTCATGCGCGACACCAGGCGGCCGGTCTTCTCCCGGTCGAAGAAGTCGAGGCCGAGCGTCGTGATGTGCCGGAACACCCGCACGCGCAGGTCGCGGAGGAACGACTCCCCGACGCGGGCCACGACCATGATGGAGATCCGCCCGAGGAAGAACCCGACCAGCGCGACCCCGACGTACATCAGCGCCGTCTGGTTGAGCATCGAGATGTCGTCGGCCTTGATGCCCTTGTCGATGCCTCGCCGAACGAGCAGCGGACCGGCGAGCAGGCACAGCGTCTGGACGGTGAGCACCGCGACGGCGAACACGATTGCCCGCCGGTAGGGCCGCAGCATCCGGGCCAGGCGGCGCAGCACCTGGTGCGCCTCGTCGCGGTCGAGGCGCTCCTCCTCTCCGGCGTGGTCGCGCCAGCCGCCACCGCCCCTCATCGCCGCGGCGCCTTCGCCCTGCGCCCGCTGTGCACGGTGTTGTGCGCGAGGACGTCGCGGTACCGGTCGGAGGTGGCCACGAGGTGCTCGTGCGTCCCCTCGGCGACGGCGCGGCCCTCGTCGATCAGCACCACGCGGTCGGCGAGCGCGATGGTGGCCGCGCGGTGGGCGATGATGATCGTCGTCCGCCCGGTCATCACTTCCCGCAGCGCGGCGCGGATCTCGTGCTCCTTGCTCGGGTCGACCGCGGACGTGGCGTCGTCGAGGATGAGCACGCGGGGGTCGGCGATCACCGCCCGCGCGATCGCGATCCGCTGGCGCTGCCCACCGGAGAGCGAGAACCCGTGCTCGCCGATCACCGTCTCGTAGCCGTCGGGGAGCTCGTCGATGAAGTCGGCCGCGCCCGACAACCCCGCGGCGCGACGGATCTTCTCCATCGTCGCCTCGGGATCGGCGAACGCGATGTTGGCGCGCACGCTGTCGGAGAAGAGGAACGTGTCCTCGAACACGATCCCGACGGCGCTCCGCAGATCGTCGAGGCGCACGGTGCGCACGTCGACGCCGTCGATCAGCACCCGCCCCTCGTCGACGTCGTAGAACCGCGGCAGCAGCCGGGCCACGGTGGACTTGCCCGAGGCCGTGGGCCCGACCAGTGCCACGGCCTCACCCGGGCGGATGTGCAGGTCGAGGCCGTCGAGCACGGCGGCGCCGTCGTGGTAGCCGAACGACACGTTCTCGAAGCGCACCTCGCCGCCGCCCTCGGGGAGCGCCCGGCCACGCGGCGGATCGGCGATGGTCGGGTCGGTAGCGAGCACCTCGTGGACGCGGCCGGCCGACGCCGACATGCGCGACGCCATCGCCACCATCATCCCGCTCATCCGCAGGGGCCAGACGAGCATGAGGATGTACGAGTTGAACGCGACGAGCGCGCCGATCTGGAGCTGCCCGTCGATCACCAGGCGCCCGCCGTACCAGAGGATCATCACCAGCGAGAGGGCCGGCAGCAGGTCGACCAGGGGCAGGAAGCCCGCCCGCAGCTTCGACGCCGCGAGCGCCCGGTCCTGCACGGAGTCGGCCTCGGCCTCGAGCCGCTCCACCTGCAGCTCCTCGGCGCCGAAGCCCTTCACCACCCGCACGCCCGAGACCGTCTCCTCGACGACGCCGGACAGCTCGGCCAGCTCCTGCTGGAGCCCGAAGCTGATCGGACCCATCTTGTGGGAGAAGCGGGTGGCCGCCACGTTGAGCAACGGCAGCGCGCCGAGCGCGAGGAACGCGAGCAGCAGCGACTTCGACAGCATCACGATGGTGATCGCGACGAGGATCATCAGGCTCGCCGCGGTGAGCGGCGCGAGCATCAGGAACTCGCGCACCATCTGGATGTCCGTGTTCGCACGGGCCATGAGCTGGCCCGTCTGGGCCTGGTCGTGGAACGCGAAGTGGAGGCGCTGGAGGTGCGCGAACAGCTGGTGGCGCAGATCGGTCTCCACCCGGAACGCGAGCCGGAACGCGCCGTACCGACGCAGGCCGCTGACCACGGCCTGGAAGCCACCGACCACGACCATCAGCCCGACGTAGAGGAACAGCTTGGTGTCGTCGTGGGCGATGATCCCCTGGTCGATCGCCGCGGCGGCCAAGAGGGGGATCGTGACCTTGGTGACGGTCCACACGAGGGCCGCGGTCATGGACAGGACGATCCAGCCCCAGTGGACCTTGGCGGCGGACCCGACGAGGCGCCATCCGGCCCGCCGCAGCTCCTTCTCGCGGTCCTCTCCGACGCCCCCCATCAGGGTTTTGAACGTACCAGCACCCCTGACGCCCTCGTCAGACATTGTCGCGGTTCGCCCTCCCGGGTTCCCGCGCCGGTTGCCCGCACGCGGCGAGGGGGCGCCGGAGCGCCCCCTCGTCGAGTCGTGCGGTGGGCCGGAGCCCGTGACCGTCGTCGCTACTGGACGACCGGGAACCACTCCTGGCCGTCGACCGACTGGGGAACCCAGCAGTTGACCGGCGCCGGGCAGCCGTTGAAGGTCACGCCGTTGGCGTCCTTCGGCACGTTGGCGCTCGCGTTGTTCAGGTTCTCGATGTGCACCTGCGTCGCGTAGTAGGGCTTGTTCTTGGCGAACTGGCCCTCACCGTTCGACATGTAGGCGGCCGGGCCCTTCCCGGTCTTCAAGATGCTCTTGTACACCTTGTCCCAGGTCGGGTTCTTGCCCGCGGCCTTGATCGCCGGCAGGAGCACGCTCATGATCGTGCACTCGTTCGGCGGCAGGTCCTCCGTGTAGGTGACACCACCGGCGGTGACGTCACCCGAGGGCACGCCGGCCTGGCTCTTCTGGTTCGAGAACGAGTCGAACTCCTTGCGGCACTGGGCCTCGAACGCGTTGTCCTTCTTCACGCCGTCCTTGGTCGCGAGCGCACGCGTGTCCCAGGTGGTGATGCAGGGCGTGCCCTGCACCTCGGCCGGGGTCCGCGAGGCACCGAACTGGGTGCACAGCGAGCTCGACGCGTCGACGATGAAGTTCTTGAAGCCGGCGGCGGAGCGCGCGGCCTCCTGGTAGTAACCGGTGGTCGCGGTGAACGGGATGAGGATGAACACCGTGTCGGCACCCGCGGCCTTCAGCGTGCCGACGGCGGTCGCCGACTCACGGTTGATGGCGCTCGGGTCGGCCTGGAGGGTGTTGACCTCCACCTTCTTGACCACGTTGTACTTGCTCTTCGCCAGCTCCTTCTCGAGCGCGTCGCCGGCGGCCTTGATGCCCGGCTCGTTGCCCGAGAGGATGCCGATCTTCGCGGTGGTCGGCACCAGGTTGGCCTTCTTCACCAGCGACGCGGTGGTGGCCGCGTTCGGCTCGGCCGTGAGGCCCAGGCTCACGAGCCGGTTGCCCGACGCCTTCTGGAGGTCGCCGTACACCGACTCGCCGTAGAACATCGGCGTCTGGTTGTCGACGGTGATGCAGCCCAGCGAGCTCTGCCGGTAGCCGTTGCCGTTCACCACCACGAAGGGCTTGTTGTCCTGGGTGGCCTGGGTGCAGGCCTTGTCGAACGTGGTGGCGTCGATCGGGTCCCACACGGCCGGCTTCACGACGACCTTGCGGCCGTTGATGGGGCCGTACGCGTCGGCGTAGCCCTGCCAGCGCTTCAGCAGGTTGGCCGTCGTGAGCTTCGGCGGAAGGTTGAAGCCCTTGCTGCGGAGACCGTCGAGGTCCGACACCAGCGCGACGACCGTGATCTCGTCGTCGGTGATGCCCTGGGTCGTGCTCTGGGATCGCGCCGTCGCGCCCGCCGGGGCGACAGCGACGACGCCCAGCAGCCCGACCAGCGCCAACCCCGCGAACAGGCGGACTGGCTTGCGGAACATGCATTCCCCCCTTGATGGTCGGAGCGACCACGACGGCTGCCCCTGATCGCCGTGTCGGCGAGTGGCGGCACCATAGCGGAATCCGAAACGCGTTCCAGCGCGCCCCAAGGGTTTTCGGAGAACCCTGACACCGTTGTCAGTAAAGGGATTCCGGGCCGCAGCGGGTCTGACGAGAACCCGTTCTGTTGCTAGGTTGCCCGCCTCACCGACGGTGGGTCGCGCGAGTTCGAGGGGGGTCGCGGCCGATGCCTGATGCACCGACCGAGTCGAGCGCGCCGAACGCGGGCGCGCCGAGCACCAGCACGGCGGCGACGCTCACCGCCGTGGTCGTCGCGGAGGAGGAGGCCCGCCGCGAAGCGCAGGCGGCCGCGGAAGCCGGGGAGCTCCTCCCCGACGACCTGCTGCCCGGTGTCGGTGGGGCGCCCATGCCCCTGCGCGACGGCCTGCGCGCGGGCGGCATGGCGATGATCATCGCCCTGCTCCTCGTGAACATCATCGAGACGTTCGACCAGGTGGCGTTGCAGGTGTTGGCGCCCGACGTGCAGAAGACCCTCGACGTCTCGAAGACCACGTTGCAGGGGCTGAGCTCGCTCGGCGGCGTGGTCCTCGTCGTCGCGACACTCCCGTTCGCGTGGCTCGCCGACCGCTACTTCCGCACGAGGATCCTCGCCGTCGCCACGCTCGTCTGGTCGGCGTGCATGGTCGCCACCGGTCTCGTGGTGAACCCGCTGACGATGGGCTTCGCGCGCGCCGGGGCCGGCTTCGGCGCCGCGGCCAAGATCCCGATCTCGCCGTCGCTCATCGCCGACCAGTACCCGATCGGCGTGCGCACGCGCATGTTCGCGTTCGAGAACCTGGGCCGACCCCTCGGTCTGGTGATCGGCCCGTTCTTCGTCGGCGCGGTGGCCGCGCAGGTGAGTGGCACCGAGGGCTGGCGCTGGGCGATGGTCGCCATCGCCATCCCGGCGGTGTTCATCGGGCTCGCCCTGCTGTTCCTCCGCGAGCCCGGGCGCGGCCGCAACGAGCAGGAGGCAGTGCTCGGCCGCGTCCTCGACACCGACGACGAGCCGCCGGTTCGGCTCAGCTCGGTGGCGGCGCGTCTGAAGAAGGTCAAGACCTTCCGCTACCTCACCCTCGGCATCGGCATGCTCGGCTTCGCACTGGTGAGCGTGCCCGTGCGGCTCAGCTTCCTGTTCGAGGAGACGTACGACTTCGGCGCGTACAAGCGGGGCTGGGTTCTCTCGCTCACCTACATCCCCGCGCTGATCGTGATCCCGATCGCCGGCCGCTACGGCGACCGCCTGTTCCGCCGCGACCCGCGCTGGGCCGTCCGCCTGTTCGGCTGGCTGGTGGTGGCCTACGGGGTGTTCCTCACCGTCGGCACCCAGCTCGGGGCCGTCGAGCTGCTCATCTTCTTCGTCGCCATCGCCAACGCGTGCCAGCTCGCGGCGTTCACCCAGATCGGGCCGACGATCTCCGCGGTCGTGCCCTACCGCATGCGCGCGCAGGCGTTCGCGCTCATCGGTTTCTACATCTTCCTGCTCGGCGGGTTCTTCGGCGGGCTCATGGTGGCAGCGGTCGCCGACGCGTACGGCGAGCGCACCGCGATCCTCGTGGTGGTCCCGATGGCCGCGCTGCTCGGCGGGTTCCTCGTGATGCGCGGCGCCAAGTTCATGAAGCGCGACATCTCGCTCGTCGTCGAGGAGCTGCTCGACGAGCAGGAGGAGCAGCGCCGCATCGCCGCGAACCCCGACGACGTGCCCGTGCTCCAGGTGCACAACCTCGACACCTCGTACGGCCCCGTGCAGATCCTCTTCGACGTCAACCTCGAGGTGCGGCGCGGCGAGGTGCTCGCGCTCCTCGGCACCAACGGCGCCGGCAAGTCCACGCTGCTGAAGACGATCAGTGGCCTCGTGATCCCCGACCGCGGCGTCGTCCGCATGAACGGCCACACCATCACGCTGACCGACCCCGAGATCCGGGTGGCGATGGGCATGATCCAGGTGCCCGGCGGCGAGTGCATCTTCCCCAGCCAGACCGTGGCCGAGAACCTCGAGGTCTGGAGCTGGCTCATCGAGGACCGCGCCAAGCGTCAGGGGCGCATCGAGGCCGCGCTCGAGACGTTCCCGGCGCTGAAGGACCGCATGAAGTCGCGCGCCGGCTCGCTCTCGGGTGGCCAGCAGCAGATGCTCGCCGTGTGCAAGGCAGTGATGCTGGAGCCCGAGCTCCTCCTCATCGACGAGCTCTCGCTCGGCCTCGCACCGCTCGTGGTGCAGGAGCTGCTCGAAGTGGTCGAGGGACTGCGCGCCACCGGCGTGACGATGGTGATCGTCGAACAGTCGGTGAACGTCGCCCTCGCCATCGCCGACCGCGCCATCTTCATGGAACGCGGACGGGTGCGCTTCGAGGGCCCGGCCAACGAGCTGCTCGAGCGCGACGACCTGCTCCGAGCCGTCTTCCTCTCCGGGGAAGGCGCCTGATGGTCCTCGCCTTCACGATCTCCCAGCAGATCGTCTTCAACGGGCTGATCCGCGGCATGGTCTACGGCCTGGTCGCGATCGGGATCGTGCTCGTGTTCCGGGCATCGGGGGTCATCAACTTCGCGCAGGGCCAGTTCGGTGCGCTCGGCGCGTCGATCATGGCCGTGCTGTTCGTCAACAACGGGATGTCGTTCTGGGTCACGCTGCCCATCGCGATCGTCGTGGGCGCGGCGCTCGGCGGTTTGACCGAGCTGCTCGTGGTACGGCGCCTCTTCACCCAACCCCGGTTGCTGCTGTTCGTCGCCACGATCGGCGTGTCGCAGGTGATCCTGCTGATGCAGCTCCAGCTGCCGACCATCGACGAGAACCTCGCGTTCCCCACGGCGTTCGACAAGATCTGGACGCTCGGCAACCTCACGGTCCGCAGCGAGCAGCTCGTCGTGATGATCACGGTGCCGCTGATCGTGGTGGTGCTCGCGGTCCTGCTCCAGCGCACGAGGTTCGGCCTGTCGGTGCGCTCCGCGGCCGACAACCCGAGCGGCGCGGCGCTCTCAGGCGTGCGGGTGAAGGCGGTGTCGACCCAGGTGTGGATCCTCGCCGGCACGCTCGCCGCCGTCAGCGCGGTGATCGCCGCGCCGGTGCTCAACCAGCGCACGAGCGACATCTCCGTGGCCCTCGGGCCCGACCTCCTCCTGCGGGGGCTCACCGCCGCGCTGGTGGGCGGCATGGTGTCGTTCCCGCTCGCGCTCATCGGCGGGATGGCCATCGGAGTGGTCGAGGTGCTGGTGCTGTCGAACAGCACCGGCTCACCCGGCGCGGACACGTTGGTGATGTTCCTCCTGCTCGTCGGGCTGGTGCTGTTCCGGGCCCGCTCGCAGCGCGCCGAGGAGTCGGCGTGGACCCTCACCCCCCGCTCGCGCGCCGCGCGCGGCGAGCTGATGAAGCATCCGCTCGCCCGCATCGCTCGCTACGTCGGGTTCGGCACCCTCTTGCTCGCGGGCCTCGCGCTCCCGCAGTTCATGAACCTGCCGAGCGAGCTCAACGACGCGACCGACATCCTCATCTTCTTGATGGTGGCGGTCTCGGCCACGGTGCTCACCGGGTGGGCCGGCCAGCTCTCGCTCGGCCAGTTCGCGTTCGTCGCCATCGGCGCGTACCTCACCGCGTACTACGGCCAGTCCCTCGGGTTCATCCCGTCGGTCGCGCTCGGCACCGCGTGGGGCGTTGGCGTCGCGATCGTGATCGGCATCCCGGCGCTGCGCGTCCGCGGGCTCTACCTCGCGATCATCACCCTCGGATTCGCGCTCGCGGTCAGCAACTACGTGATCCTCCAACCGCGGCTCAATACGTCGTTCACCGGGTTCGGCACCCGGCTGGAGCCGCCGGTCCTGAA
>JBAZYX010000115.1:0-11032 GCA_041659105.1 Acidimicrobiia bacterium | reverse complement strand
GGTAGTGATCGACCGCTTCGAGATCAGCGACACCGACGGACGCAAGCTCGACAGCACGCAGCGGCGGGCGGTGCGTGAGGCGATCTGGTCCGGCAGCAGCACCGCGGCCGGGTCCCGGTCCGGTCGACGGGGTCTCCGCTTCCGGCGGCGCGTGGACGACGCCGGCAAGGCCGAGACGCCCGCGAGCTGACGCTCAGGCCTCGTCGCCCGGCAGCGCCCGCTCGGCCCGCAGCACCTGGGTCTTGGCCAGGCCCCACGCGAGCTGGAGGGGGCCGAGGTCCTCGTCGCCGAGGTCGGCCAGGGTGCTCGGCGTGACGCCGTAGCGGTCCTCGGGGAAGGCCCGCTCGTCGAACGCGTCGCGCACCACGGGCGGGATCCCGGCATCGGCGAGCACCGCGGTGACCTCGCGGGCCGCGGAGCGCACGATCTCGAGCGGCGTCGTGCGCTGCGCGGCCGCGTCGGTCGCGAACAGGTCACGGAGCGCGTCGGTGACGCGCTCCGTCGCGGAGCGCGCGGCCTCCACCGCCCGCGCGTCGAGTGCCGCGCGCGTGGGCGGATCGAGCCGTCCCCACGCGTCGGCGATGAACGCGACGCGCTGCTCGACCCACGTGGGTAGCGTGCGCGCGACCCCAGCGAGGATCGCGGCGCTCGCCTCCTCCAGGCGCGCCCGCGCGGCCGCTGCGTCCGCCACCGGTCGTGCCCCGGGCGTCAGGCCGTGAGACCGACGCGCCGCAGGATCTCGTCGGGCTCGCCCACGAGGCCGGTGACGAACGGGCCGAACTCGGCGTAGCGCGCCGACACCTCGTCGAACCGCATCTCGTACACGATCTCCTTGAGCGCGGCGGGGTCGTCGGCGAGCAGGGTCACGCCCCACTCCCAGTCGTCGAGCCCGGTGGAGCCGCTGATCAGCTGGAGCACGCGACCCGCGTAGGTGCGACCCACACGCGCGTGTCCGCCCATCAGGCGCTTGCGGTCGGCGTAGGGCAGGGAGAACCAGTTGTCGTCGCCGTCGCGACGCTTCGACATCGGGTAGAAGCAGATCGTGCGCTTGGCCGGCAGGCGGGGGTGCAGCCGGTTCTCGCGGTAGTGCGCCATGCGATCACGCCACACGACGAGCCGCTCCTCGACCTCGACGGGGTCGGTGACCCCGTCCTCGGCCGCGAGCCGGGCGCGCTCGTCGTCCTCGGTGGTGGTGTACTCCGACGACTCGGTGAGCGACACGTAGGACCACGTGGCCTTCAGCGGCGCCCGGGTGAGGTCCTGCTGGAGCACCTGGAGCCGCGCGAGGTCGGGGCCGAGCGCCATCACGCCGAGGTCGGCCTTGTGGCCGAGCACGGCGAAGGTCAGCACCTGGTGCTCGTCGTCGGTGAACGCGTCGATCGCGTCGACGACGTGCTTGGCCGCACCGGGATCCGCCGCGGCGCGGTCGCGGTCGACCGCGTAGAAGAGGTGGAGGACACCCCAACCGCTCGACGCCTCGATCCGCTCGATCCCGTTCGTGTCGCTCGCTCCCATCGGGGTCGAGGCTAATGGGCGCGGGCGCCGCGCTCCTCGCCCTCGACGGCCTCCACGGCCACCAGGTGGAACGGGTAGTGGCGCGCCATCACGTCCCGCACGGCGACGTCGGCCTCCCAGCCGTGGCCGTCGACCAGGAACCGGAACAGCCGGCGCAGGAACGCCCCCTCCACGTAGGCCCGCTGGATCCGGGGCGGTTCCGGGTCGACGACCTCCACCATCAGCGGCGGGCACACCGTGACCAGCTGATGGTCGGGGTCGGCGAGCACCGGATCGCGGAACTCCGCCGCGAAGTCGGAGAACCACCCGGCCGCGAGCTCGACGCTCACGGTCGGATCGCCGCGCGCGGCGTCGAGGTACTCCTCGCGGCGGAGGAAGCGCACGGACGCTTCGGGAAGCACCGGTCGGTAGTCGGCCCACTTGCCGAGCACCAACGACCGGACGTTCTGCTCGTGGATGGCCATGGCCCAGTGTTGCGCACCCCGGGGCGCGTCATGCGTCATCCCGGTTACCTCACGATGACGCGACCAGGCGCAGACCGTCGCGGTTCGCGCGGTCGGCGACCTGCCCGAGCGCGGCAGGGTCGACGAGCCGGGCCCGCAGGAACGCGGCCACGAGGGCGACGACCGCGCCGCGTTGTCCGCCGCTGGTGTACGGCGTGAGGTGGTCGGCCCCGTCGATCGCCACGATCGTCTTCGGCGACGCGGCGTCGTCGTAGAGCGCCTGGCTCAGCGACCACGGGTTGATCGAGTCGGCCGTCCCCTGCACGAACAGCATCGGCGGCGAGCCCGCCACCCCCCACTGCCCCCCGCTCGTGCCCTCGTCGCCGGAGAGCACCGCGGCGGCGCCGATGCGGGTCTGGATGCAGCAAGAGTTGCTCGCGGCCCGGGCCACGGTGTTGCCGCCGTCGGAGTGACCCACCACCCCGGCCTCGCCGTTCGCCACGTGCCCCTGCCACGGTCCGGTCGCGCCGCCTCCTTCCGAACCGGCGCCGAAATGCTCGACGAGGAAGCCGACGTCGCGCGCCTGCTCGTCGATGTCGGCCTGGGTGGGCGGTCCCGGGAACACGGTGCTCGAGCGCGGGAAGTCGGGTGCGACGACCACGAAGCCCTCGGCCGCGAGATCGCGCAGGAACGCGGCGTAGTCGGCCGCCGAGATGTCGTAGCCGTGCGCGAAGACCACGAGCGGGAATCGCCCGGACGCGGCCACGGCGGCGTCGGCCTCGGTCCCCGCGGCGCCGGAGGCTGGATAGCGGACCGTGACCGGCAGGGTCCGGCTCGCCGACGCGGGCGTCGGTCCCCGGGCGACGGTGCCCCGGTCGGCGTCCTCCAGCGTCACGTGACCGACCCCCACCGCGTACGGCGGGCCGGCCGGGTCGGGTGCCGCCGGCGCGGTGGTGGCGACGGGGGCGGGAGCGGTGGTCGTCACCGACGGCGCGGTGGTGACGGTGGTGGACGGTGCCGTCGTGCGTGCGGGCGTGCGCACCGCGGCCGGCTCGTCGTCGCCGGACGATCCGCGCGTCGCCAGCCAGCCCGCGACCAGCACGAGCACCACCACGCCGGCTCCGGTCGCGACCCACACCCGCCGCCGACGAGCCCGCTGGGCGCGACGCGCGGCCGTGCGCGCCGACCGGCTCACGGGGTGACCGCCGCGCGCGTCCCCATGATGATCCGAGGCTTGCGCGCGGGATCGATCCACCGGAGCAGCTCGACCAGGCGGTCCTGCGCGACCGCGACGCACCCCGCGGTCGGACCGTCCTTCGTGACGTGCAGGAAGATCGCGCTCCCGAGCCCGGGCGTGCGCGCGGCGTTGTAGTCGATGACCGCGCCGTAGTTGTAGGCCGGGGTGTTGTACATCGGCTCGGGATCGTTTCCCGCGGATTGCTCCGACGAGTCGACCCACTGGTTGTAGCGCGCGCTCGCGGGGTCGTCGTCCCACACGATCGCGGAGCTCACGACCGGCCGGAACGGCAGCTTCGCGCCCGGGTCGGCGAGGACGCCGAACGCGAAGTCGAACCCGTACGCACCGCTGGGCGTGCGGTCGTCGCCCTCTCGCTTCTCGTCGGGCGGCGCGAAGCCCTTGGCGCCGATGTTCGCGTTCCACGGGCCGAAGACCTGCTCCCACCCGGTGCCGTCGCGCTCGTACGCGGTGAGCGTCGCGGTGCTCTGGTCGTACTGGTCGGCGATCACGGAGATCACCTGCTCCGCGGACCCCACGCCGAAGAGCTCGTCGACGGGCGACCGCGTCGACGGTGCTGCCGGCTGCGCGTCGGCGGGCGCGGAGTCGGGCGCGCGCGACGCACGGGTCGCCGCGGCGGTCCCGGCCTGCCCGCCCCCACCCCCGCCCCCGCACGCGGGCGCTACGAGCGCGAGCGAAACGGCCGCGGCCAGGAGCAGGACTCGGCGCACCCTCAGGCCGTCGCGGTACCGCGCATGCGGTCGGTGTAGTCCGTCGTGTCGGAGGCGGGGGGTGCCTGGACGTCGGCCCGCACGCCGAAGTCGTAGAGCTCCATCGTCATCCGAACCCGGCCCTGGGGCATGGTCACGGTGAACCGCTCCTGGAGCACCCGGCCATCGTCGTCGATCCACACGTCGACGGGCTCGCCGTCCATGTTCCGGATCGCCTCGATCTGCTCGTCGGAGAGCGGCCCGGGGAACTGCGCCTTCGCCCGTTCGAGCCCAGCCTGGGCGTCGAGCCTGACCCGGTAGTGCGTGGCCGGACCCCCGCGCAGCTCGTCCCGACCCAGCGTCTCGACGTCGCCGTTCGCGCCCCGCAGCGCGTCGAGCGTCGACGACGGGTCACCACCGTTGGAGGCACGGGCATCGGCCTGCTGCTCGGGGAGCATGCCGTCGAGGTCCATGCTGATCCAGGTGGTGCCGACTTCGGCCGCGGCGCCGGGCATGCGCATGTAGAGCATCCGATCGACGAGGCGCTCCTCGATCTCACCCTGGCCGGGGACCGAGAAGGTCATCTCGAGCGCCGAACCGTCGAGCGCGATCACGCCGTCGCCTTCGAGCACCCTGCCGTCGACGTCCATCGTCATGGCGATGCGGGCCGACTCCTGCTCGTCGGTCGACGCCGCCGCGCGCGCGATGAAGCCGGCCGAGACGCTGGCCGTCCCCCCGCCACCGCCGCACCCGCCGGCCAGCACGACCACTGCCGCCACTGCGGCGCCGAACCCAGCTGCCCTTCGGATTCCGCTGCGCATGCCCCACCTCTCACTCCGTGCGGGAAGCCTAAACCGGCCCGCGCGCCCGCTCCCGTCGTCCGGATGCGGACGCGGCGAGGGCGCCCCGAAGGGCGCCCTCACAACGATCGAGCTCGCGAACGAGCGAGACGTACGGACTAGAAGTCCATCCCGCCCATGTCGCCACCCGGCATGCCGCCAGGCATGCCCGCACCGGCCGGCTCGGGCTTGTCGGCCACGACCGCCTCGGTGGTGAGGAACAGGGCCGCGATCGACGCCGCGTTCTGGAGCGCCGAGCGGGTGACCTTGGCGGCGTCGATGACGCCGGCCTTCACGAGGTCCTCGTACTCGCCGGTGGCGGCGTTGAGGCCGTTGCCACCCTTGAGGTTGCGCACCTTCTCGACGACCACGCCACCCTCGTAGCCCGCGTTCAGCGCGATCTGCTTCAGCGGCTCCTCGAGCGCACGGGCCACCATGCGGGCACCGGTCTCCTCGTCACCCTCGAGGGTCTTGGCCATCTCGAGGACCTTCTCCTGCGCCCGGAGCAGTGCGACGCCGCCACCGGCGACAACGCCCTCCTCGACCGCAGCCTTGGTCGTCTGGACCGCGTCCTCGATGCGGTGCTTCTTCTCCTTGAGCTCGACCTCGGTGGCCGCGCCGACCTTGATGATCGCCACGCCGCCGGACAGCTTCGCGAGACGCTCCTGGAGCTTCTCACGGTCGTAGTCCGAGTCGGTGTTGTCGATCTCGCCCTTGATCTGAGCGATGCGACCCTGGACGTCGGCCTTCTTGCCGGCGCCCTCGACGATCGTGGTCTCGTCCTTGGTGACCACGATCTTGCGGGCCCGACCGAGCAGCTCGAGGCCGACGTTCTCCAGCTTCAGGCCGACCTCCTCCGAGATGACCTCGCCGCCCGTGAGGATGGCGATGTCCTGGAGCATGGCCTTGCGGCGCTCCCCGAAGCCGGGGGCCTTGACCGCCGCCGACTTGAAGGTGCCGCGGATCTTGTTGACCACCAGGGTGGCCAGGGCCTCGCCCTCGACGTCCTCGGCGATGATCGCCAGCGGCTTGCCGGACTGCATGACCTTCTCGAGCACCGGAAGGAGGTCCTTCACGGCCGAGATCTTCGAGCTCACGAGGAGGATGTACGCGTCCTCGAGGACGGCCTCCATGCGCTCGGGGTCGGTCACGAAGTACGGGGAGATGTAGCCCTTGTCGAAGCGCATGCCCTCGACGAGGTCGAGCTCCATGCCGAAGGTCTGGCTCTCCTCGACGGTGATGACGCCGTCGGTCCCGACCTTCTCGAGCGCCTCGGCGATCATCGAGCCGATCTCCTTGTCGGCCGCGGAGATCGCGGCGACGTTGGCGATGGCGGCCGGGTCGGTCTCGACCTTCTTGGCGTTGGACTTGATCGACGCCACGGCGGTCTCGACCGCAGCCTCGATGCCCTTCTTCAGCACCATCGGGTTGGCACCCGCGGCGACGTTGCGGAGGCCCTCACGGACCATCGCCCACGCGAGCACGGTGGCCGTGGTGGTGCCGTCACCGGCGACGTCGTCGGTCTTCTTGGCGACTTCCTTGACCAGCTCGGCACCGATCTTCTCGATCGGGTCCTCGAGGTCGATCTCCTTCGCGATGGACACACCGTCGTTGGTGATCGTGGGGGCGCCCCACTTCTTCTCCAGGACGACGTTGCGGCCCTTCGGGCCGAGAGTGACGCGGACGGCGTCGGCGAGCTTGTTCATGCCCGCTTCGAGCGACCGTCGGGCGTTCTCTGCGTAGGCGATCTGCTTCGGCATGGATCCTCTCCTGCAAGGTTTCGGGGAGCGTCTGACTCGGCGTCGCCGGGCCATCGTCGGAGTGACGGTCTGGCACTCGGGACTCCTGAGTGCTAACCATGTTGGCACTCGCGACTCGCGAGTGCAAATGCAGCGCCGCGCTCGTGCCGGGGGCCCGCCGGAGCCCGCTGCGGGGGTCAGTCCCGGACGACGAAGAGGAGCTCGGCGAGGTCGTTGGGCACCCGCTGCTCGCCGGCGGCGCTCTCGAGCACCACCACGTCGGCCTCGCGCCGCAGCACCGACACGGTGGCGCCGGGGACGAGCGCCGCGCCCGCCACGTAGGACAGCGCGGCATCGTCGAGCTCGAGCTTCTCGGAGATGCGGGTGACCGTGGCCGGCCCCGGAGCGAACGTCGCCAGCGCGGTGGCGCCGGTGCGCTCGGGGCGGTGCTTCGACCCGGGGATCGGGTTGCCGTGGGGGCACGTGGCCGGGTCGCCGAGGAGCTGCACGAGCTTCTCCTCCACCTCGGCCGAGATCGCGTGCTCCCAGCGGTCGGCTTCCTTGTGGACCTTCTCCCACTCGAGGCCGATCACGTCCACGAGCAGGCGCTCGGCGAGCCGGTGCCGGCGGACGATGGAGACCGCGAGCTCGCGGCCGGAGTCGGTGAGGCGCAGCGTGCGGTCGTCGAGGAGCTCGGCGTAGCCCTGCTCGACGAGCCGGTTGACCTGCTCGGAGACCGCCGCGGCCGACAGCCCGAGCCGCTCCACGATGCGCGCCCGGATCGGAGGGATGCCCTCCTCCTCGATCTCGAGGATCGTCTCGAGGTACTCCTCGGTCGCGTCGTGCAGGTCCGCCATGCACCCATTGTCGCGTGGTTGGCGGAGGAAGTCAGAGCCCGGCCGCGACCAGCACCAGCTCGGTGCCCAGCCCGAGGGCGATTCCGGCGAACAGACCCCACATCACGTGCAGCTGATCGTGGTCGAGGCGGGCCGCCACCCTGAGCAGCTGGACGATGACGTAGAGGATCGATCCGGCCGCCAGCGCGAGGAACGCGATCTCCAGGTTCTGGTTGGTCCAGGCCTGGCCGATGACGGTGCCGACGAAGGTCGGCAGGCCGGCGATGCAGCCCATCGCGATGAGGAAGCCCCACGAGGGCATCTCGTGCTCGCTGGTGAGCGGGGCCACGATGCCGAAGCCCTCGGTGGCGTTGTGGAGCGCGAAGCCGATCACGAGGAGCACCGCGAGGTTGACCGCCCCCGACTCGGCCGACTGCCCGATGGCCAGGCCCTCGGCGAAGTTGTGGATGCCGATGCCGATCGCGATGAACAGGGCGATGCGCTTGGGCTCCGACAGCCGCGCGACCCGGCTCGCCATCCCGAAGTCGGACACCGACGCGGCGCCCGGGCCCACGGACGCGCTCTCGGCGCGATGCGCACGGGTCTTCATCCACCGGTCGTAGTAGACGAGGCCCAGGAGACCGACGCCGAACGCCACCAGGAAGATCGGGGCCCGCAGGGCGAACTCGGCCCACTCCTTCTCCTCGACGGCCTCCTCGACCGGCTCGAACGCGTGGGCCACCGTCTCGACGAGGAGGAACACGAGCACGCCCGCAGCGCCGGCGTTGAGCACGGCGCGCCACATCGCGGAGAGCCCGCGGATGCGGCCGACCGGCAGGCCGAGGAAGATGGTCAGGCCGGCGATGGCTCCGAGCAGGATGATCGCGCCACTTGACATTGGTCTGGCGTTCCCCTCGTCAACCGCGCTCGCGGCCGGCAGCTGGTAAGGGAAACCGTACCGTCATCATCATCATGGCGTCGCTGCTCAGCCTCCGGCGACGGCGGGGATGATGCTGACGACGGCCTTCTCGCCCAGGGGGGTGTCGACCCCCTGGAGGAAGCGGACGTCCTCGTCGTCGACGAAGACGTTCACGAACCGGCGCAGCTTGCCGCTCTCGTCGAAGAGGCGCTCGCCGAACCCGGGGTGGGCGGCGTCGAGGGCCTTGAGCACCTCGCCGACGCTGGCGCCGTCGAGCTGGACCTCCGACGCGCCGTCGACGAGATTGCGCAGCTGGGTGGGGATGCGGACGGTGGCCACGGTCAGCCCTCCTCGATCTCGGTGATGGGTCGCTCGCTCACGCTCGCTCCGCAGCGGGGAACGCGGCGCGGAATGCGTCGAGCGACGGGGGGATGGTGGCGGTCACGCTGACGTGGGGCTCGATCGCGTCGAGCGTCTTCAGCCCGTGACCGGTGACGTACACGACGACGCGCTCGTCGCGGCGCACCACGCCCTCGGCCGCGAGGCGGGCGAGGGTGGCGACGGTCACGCCGGCGGCCGTCTCACCGAAGATGCCCTCGGTGCGGGCGAGCAGCCGGATGCCGTCGACGATCTCGGCGTCGCTGACGGAGCCGCAGCCGCCGCCGGTCTTCCGGATCACGTCGAGCGCGTAGTAGCCGTCGGCGGGGTTGCCGATGGCGAGCGACTTGGCGATCGTGCTCGGCCGGACGGGGTGCACGTCGTCGACGCCGTCGATGAACGCGGTGGCGACCGGCGAGCAGCCGGTGGCCTGCGCGCCCGAGACGCGCACCGCGGGCTCGGAGTCGAGGAGGCCGACCTCGGAGAGCTCCTTGAAGCCCTTGTGGATCTTGGTGAGCAGCGAGCCGCTCGCGATCGGCACCACCACGTGGTCGGGCGCCTCCCAGCCGAGCTGCTCCGCCGTCTCGTAGGCGAGCGTCTTCGAGCCCTCGGCGTAGAACGGTCGCACGTTGACGTTGACGAACGCCCACGGGTACTCCGCCGCGAGCTCGGCGCAGAGCCGGTTCACGTCGTCGTAGTTGCCGTCGATCGCCACGACGTTGCCGCCGTAGACCGCGGTGGTGAGGATCTTGCCCGCCTCGAGGTCGGACGGGACGAACACGAAGCTGCCGAGCCCGGTGCGGGCCGCGGCCGCGGCGACCGCGTTGGCGAGGTTGCCGGTGGAGGCGCAGGCCGCGGTCTTGAAGCCGAAGTCGAGGGCCTTGGCGAGAGCGACCGCCACGACCCGGTCCTTGAACGAGTTGGTGGGGTTGCGGGTGTCGTCCTTGATCCAGACCTCGCCGAGCCCGAGCTCGGCGGCCAGGCGCTCGGCCCGGATCAGCGGCGTCCACCCGGCGTCGAGAGCGTTGCCCGCGGGGACGTCGACCGGGAGCAGCGGCCCGTACCGCCAGATCGACGGCGGCCCCGCCGCGATCGACTCACGGGTGATCGTCGCCCGGATGGCGTCGTAGTCGTAGGTGGTCTCGAGCGGACCGAAGCACCACTCGCAGGTGTAGATCGGGGCGATCGCGTACTCGCGACCACACTCCCGGCAACGCAGGGCGGTTCCCACCGACATCTGGCAGCTCCTCCGTTCGACGACGCACCCGGTTGCACGTCGTCTGGTCTCGACGCGCTCGGAGCGCCTCGAGCGGAGGGCCGCTCTTGGCTGCTCATCGGTCAGGCATTGGCACCTGGCTCGACCGGATTTCGCTCCGGTGTCGCTGGTTGCCGCGGCTTCACAGGGCCTGTCCCTCAGCCGCTCTCGATGAGCGCGTACCGCCGGTCAGAGTAGCACCTGTCGTGCCGCAGGATCCGGGCTTCCCGGGTCGCTCCGCTCGCTCCCCCGCACCCCACCCCGCGCTCCGGACGCTCGCTACGCTCCTCTCGCCCGGGTCGCTCCGCTCGCTCCCCCGCACCCCACCCCGCGCTCCGGACGCTCGCTACGCTCCTCTCGCCCGGGTCGCTCCGCTCGCTCCCCCGCACCGCACCCCGCGCTCCGGACGCTCGCTACGCTCCTCTCGCCCGGGTCGCTCCGCTCGCTCCCCCGCACCGCACCCCGCGCTCCGGACGCTCGCTACGCTCCTGGAGATGTCCGATGTGTCCCTGGCGGCCCGCCTCGCCGCGGCCAAGGCCCGCGCCGGCCTGACGGTCTCGGTGTGCATCCCCGCACGCGACGAGGAGCCCACGGTGGGCCACACGGTGGCCACCGTCCGGCGCACGCTGATGGAGCACGTCAACCTCGTCGACGAGGTGCTCGTGATCGACGACGGCTCCACCGACGCCACCGCCGAGGTGGCCGCGTGGGAAGGGGCCCTCGTCTACGGGTCGGCCGACATCCTCTCCGACCTGCCCCCCGGCACCGGCAAGGGCAACGCGCTCTGGAAGTCGCTCTACGTCAGCAACGGCGACATCGTGTGCTGGCTCGACGCCGACGTGTTCAACTTCGGGTCGCACTTCGTGACCCGCCTGCTCGAGCCACTGCTCACCGACCCCGAGATCGGGTTCGTGAAGGGCTACTACCAGCGCCCGCTGTTCGGCGACCCCCACGGCGGCGGCCGGGTCACCGAGCTCATGGCCCGGCCCGTGCTCAGCACGCTGTTCCCCCACCTCACCGGGTTCGTGCAGCCGCTCGCGGGCGAGTACGCCGGACGGCGCACCCTCCTCGAGGCAGTGCCGTTCGTCCAGGGCTGGGGCGTCGAGATCGGGCTGCTCATCGACCTCGCCGAGCAGTTCGGGATCGGGGTGTTCGCCCAGGCCG
>JBAZYX010000114.1:0-11173 GCA_041659105.1 Acidimicrobiia bacterium | reverse complement strand
CCGGCCCGGCGTGATCTTCCTCGCCGTCGTCGTGGTCTGGATCATGGCCGCGGCCGCCGACACCCTGGCCTTCCGGCGCTGGGCCTCCATCGGCGCGCTCGCGCCGGGCGTGACGCTGTTCATCTGGATCGCGGCCCTGGCCCCGGGGTCGGCCCATCCCGCCCGGGCCGCGGCCACGGTCGCGGTCACCGGGGCCGCGTTCCTGGCCCTCCAGCACCAGGTCCTCCAGACCCGGCGCCGGGCCGCCGTCGGCACGCCCGACCCGGTGCCCGCGCCCCGCCAGGTCGCCGGCGGGGTGGCGCTGGCCCTCGTGGCGGCCTTGGTCGCCGCGGTCGTGACCCCGTGGCTGCCGGGCGCGGGCGCGGACCCGCTCGTCGACCTGCGCGACGACAACCGGGGCTCGTCCACCTACCAGACGAGCATCCCGCCCCTCGTCGACGTCGCCGACAACCTGCAGCGAACCGAGCGGGTGGAGCTGTTCACCGTGCAGTCCTCCGCGCCGCAGTACTGGCGGACCGTCGCGCTCGACGAGTACTCGGCCGACGCGGGCGGGCAGTGGACACTGCGCGCGTCGGGGGGCGACATCGACCGCGGCCTCGACGGCACGGCCCCGGCCGACGCCGTACGCCAGCAGTTCCGGATCGGCGTGCTCGGCGAGCGCTGGATGCCCGCCGCGTTCTCCCCGGTCGCCGTGAACCGGGCCGACACCCTCGTGGTGCAGGACTCGCTCACCCTCGTCACCGACCGCGACTCGGTGAGCGGGCTGTCGTACGCGGTGACCTCGGCCCCGCCCCCCAACGACCTGACCGAGGCGCAGCGCCGCGCCACCGCGGCACCGATCCCGTCGTCGCTGCGGGTGTACACCGATCTCCCCGGCAACGTCCCGCACGATGTGCGCGCGCTCGCACAGCAGATCACGGCCGGCGCGACGAACGCGTACGACAAGGCCACCCGGCTGCGCGACTACTTCCGCGACGGCTCGTTCACCTACGACCCCGATGTCGACCTGACCGACGCCACCGACGCGACCGTCGCGTTCCTGCAGATCAAGCGCGGCTTCTGCGTGCAGTTCGCGAGCACGTACGCGCTGATGGCCCGCGCCGTGGGCATCCCGACCCGCGTCGCGGTGGGCTTCACCCCCGGCAGCCTCGACCCGGCGACGGGCCGCTACCGGGTCACCAACTTCGAGGCCCACGCGTGGCCGGAGGTCTGGCTCCCGGGGATCGGCTGGACGAACCGCTTCGAGCCCACGCCGCCGAGCACCGCGCCCGGCGGCAGCGACCTCCCGGGCGACACCGCGGCCTCGGCCGTCCCGGCCCCGATCACCGCCACCCCGCCGACCACGCTCGCGCCGGCCTCTGGGGAGGCCGCCCCCGTCACCCCGACGCCCGGCCCGGGCGAGCCCACGCCGGGGGCGTCGACCGACGCGACGGGCGGCGGCTCGCGGCTCCCGACCGCCCTGCTCGCCGTCCTGCTCGCGCTCGTGCTGGTGGGCGCCGTGGTCGCGGTGGTGCCCACGGTGAAGGCCCGGCGCCAGGCCCGGCGCCGGCGGCGCCGCGAGCCGGCCGACCGGGTCGCGGGCGCCTGGGAGGAGGCGGTCGACCGCCTGCGCGAGCTCGGCGAGCCCCGGCCGGTCACGGCCACGCCCGCGGAGGTCGCGGCGCGGGTCGACCCGGTGGTCGGGGCGACCGCGGCCTCCTCGCTCGCGCACCTCGCCGACGCGCACACTGCGGCGCAGTTCGGGGCCGCGCCGGTCACCGAGGCCGCGGCCGACGACGCCTGGCACGACTTCGACAGGTTCCGGCGTGCGCTCGACGGCCACCTCGGGTTCCGGCGCCGCTTCCGGGCGCGCCTCTCACCGCTGCGGGACCACGCCAAGGTGGACGCGAGTCGCTAGTGGTCAGGGACCGTCGTCGCGCTGCCAGCGCTCACGCCAGCGCCGGCTGGACGTGCCGAACACGCCCTTGAAGCTGCTCGGGCCCCGCACGTTGGTGGTGAGGGACTCGAAGCCGGCCCGCCCGATCTTGCGCACGTTGCGCTCGATCACGAGCAGGCAGAAGAGCATGATGAGGAAGCCGAGCACGCCGAGGGCGAGCACGCTCGTGAAGGTGGCCACCAGGAGCACCAGCCCGGCCACGAACCCCAGCACCGACCACTTGATCAGCCGCGCGGAGTGCCGGTACAGCGTGGTGTCGGACACCTGCTGCACGAGCTTCGGATCGGTGACCGAGAGATTGGCCTCGATCTCCCGAAGGATGCGCTGTTCGTCTTCGGAGAGGGGCATGAGGACCACCATTGTCGCGCACGCGTTCGGCCCCAACAACGCGGGAGGCCCGAGTTTCCTGCCCGTTCCTCAGGATTTCCCCGCCGGAGGGCCTCCCGGACCCTCCCCGGGCCGGGCCGGCGGCCGAGGGGCGGAGTCGGCGAGGCGGGCCGGGCGCACGCTCTCGGGCCCGAACCGGCTGCGCACGCCGTCGATCGAGCGCTCCAGGGCGGCCCGGCGGCCGTCGCCGGCGGCGGCGAAGTCGAGGGCGAGCGGGGTCTCGGTCTCCACCAGCTGCTGGACCGACACCCCGAGCAGGCGGACGCCCTCGCCCACGTCGACGCCGTCGAGCAGCACCCGTGCGGTTGCGGCGATGTCGGCCGCGAGGTCGGTGGGCGCCGGGAGCGTGCGGGACCGGGTGATCGTGCGGAAGTCGGCGAAGCGCACCTTCAGCTGCACGGTCCGGCCCCGGTGACCGGCCGCCCGCAGCCGCGCCGCGGTGCGGTCGGCCAGCCGGGCCACCTCCCGCCGCAGCACCTCGGGATCGGTGTGGTCGACCGGGAACGTCTCCTCGTGCCCGATCGACTTCACGGTCCGCTCGGGCTCCACCACCCGCTCGTCGACGTTGTGGGCGAGCGCGTGGAGGTGCCGGCCCCGTGCGTCGCCGAGCGCCGCGACCAGGGTGTCCTCCCCGAGCGCGGCGAGCTCGCCGACCGTGCGCACCCCGAGGCGGGCGAGGCGGGTCCGCGTCGCGGGGCCGACGCCCCAGAGCTTCTCCACCGCCAGCGGGTGCAGGAACGCGAGCTCCTCCCCCGGCTCGACCACCAGCAGGCCGTCGGGCTTGGACAGGTCGGACGCGAGCTTGGCGAGGAACTTCGTGCTCGCCACCCCCACCGACACGGTGAGCCCGGTCTCGCCCCGCACACGCGCGCGGATCGCGGCGGCGATCTCACGCCCGGCGCCGAACCGGCGCCGCGCGCCCGACACGTCGAGGAACGCCTCGTCGAGCGCGATCGGCTCCACCAGGGGCGTGTACGAGCGCAGGATCCCCATCACCGCCCGGCTCGCGTCCTGGTAGGCGTCGAAGCGGGGCGCGAGGAAGACGCCGTCGGGGCAGCTGCGCCGGGCCCGGGCCATGGGCATGGCCGAGAACACGCCGAAGCGACGGGCCTCGTAGCTCGCCGCGGCCACCACCCCGCGGGGACCGAGCCCGCCCACGATCACCGGCTTCCCGACGAGCGAAGGGTCGGCGAGCTGCTCGACCGACGCGTAGAACGCGTCGAGGTCGCAGTGGAGGATCGCCGGCTCGGGCGATGACACCGTCACGCGGAGGGATGGGGGGTGCGCTCGACCTCGAGCGCACCCCGGACCACGCCGCGCACCTCGTAGGCGTAGGCGCGCGCGGACTCCGGGCCCCAGCGCTCGGCCATCCACTCCGCCATCGGCTCGTGGATCCACCGTGCGCCCTCGGCCAGCAGCTCGAGGCAGCGCTCGACCGGGAGGAACTCGGCTTCGACCACGATGCCGTCGGGGTCGTCGACCACCACCTCACCCTCGTAGGCGACCGCGCGGTAGACGTGCGCGCGCATCTCCCAGTTCATGTCGGGCGCGATCGCCAGCACCTCATAGAGCGGGCCCTCCCATTCCGTGACCCGCAGGCCGGTCTCCTCCTCGACCTCACGGGTCAGGCCGGCGAGCAGGCTCGCGTCGGTGTCGTCGATGACGCCGCCGGGCGTGCTCCAGTCGGTGTGCCCGCCGTGGCGGACGTTGCGGACGAGGAGCAGGTGGTCGGCCGCTTCGAGGAGCGCGCCCGCGACCACCCACTCCTTCCGGTTCACCGACGCAGGACGCGCGTCACCGGGCGGGCGCACCCACCGCCGGGCGCGTCCGCGAACCGAAGATCCGGTCGCGGAGCCCCCACCGGGTGACGAGCAGGAGGGCTTCGATCACGATGCGCGTCGACATCTTCGAAGAGCCGAGCGTGCGGTCGCGGAACTCGATCGGGATCTCCGCGATGGTGCCGCCCATGGTGTGCACCCGGTACGCCATCTCCACCTGGAAACCGTACCCGTCGGCGCGAACGTGGTCGAGGTCGATCGCCTCGAGGGCCGACGCGCGGTAGGCGCGGAAGCCGGACGTCGCGTCGGCCACGGGGACGCGCAGCATCATGCGCGCGTAGCCGCAGCCGGTGCGCGAGATCAGGCGCCGCAGGAGCGGCCAGCCGGGCACCGAGCCTCCCGGGACGTAGCGCGATCCGATGGCCAGGTCGGCCCCGGACTCGATCGCCGCCACGAGGTCGGGCAGGACCGCGGGGTCGTGCGAGAGGTCGGAGTCCATCTCGACCATCACGCCATAGCCTTCGGCCAGGCCGCGGCGGAAGCCGGCCCGGTACGCGGAGCCCAGGCCCTGCTTCCCGTGGCGGCGCAGCACATGGAGGTCACGGTCTCCCCGGGCCAGGATGTCGACGCGGTCGGCCGTGCCGTCGGGGCTGTCGTCGTCGACCACGAGGATGGTGGCTCCGGGGAGGGCGCGCCGGGTGCGGCGGAGCACCTCGTCGACGTTCTCGATCTCGTTGTAGGTGGGCAGGACCACCAGCACGCGCGCAGCCGGGACGGGCCGCGGCGCCGTGCGCCACATGGGCTCGAGCAGTTGAACGGCCATACCATCCCCTCCGTGAACCGACCGACGGGCGGGCCGCCGGAGCGGGACGGGAACGACGTCTCCCCGCTCGGGGTTCCCGACGCACCACCCACGCTCCCCTCACGAACGGCGTTTCTGCTCGCGTTCTTGAGCATCCTGGTGGCCGGATTGTTCGGCGGGATCATCGGGTACGGCCTCGCCGACATCAGCGCGGGCGAGGATCCGGGCCTCGGACCCCTGCTCGGCGCCGTCATCGGGGCGATCATCGCCGCCGGAGGCGTGGGCGTGGTGGCGATCCTCGTCCTCCGGGCCCAGGCCGAATGGCGCCGCATCCCGCCGCCGCCCGCCACCGAGGAGCCCGCGGGGGAGTCCCCGGCGGACTGAGCTCAGCCGGCGAGCTCGATGCGGCGGAAGGCCTCGGCGAAGGGAACGCCCGCGGCGCGGCCCGCCTCCTCGGCCGAGCCCCGAAGGAACTCGCGGAACCAATCGCCGGTCTCGGTGAGCTGGCTGGCGTGGCAGAACAGCCCGTCGATCTTGCGCTCGAGGGTGTCGCCGATGTCGATCCAGGTGTCGGGCTCGAGCGTGCCGCTCAGGTACACCGCGCGCACCTGGTGGACCTCGAGGCCGGCAGCCAGCTGCTCCGGGAAGTAGTGCGGGTTGGCCGCGGCCGGGGCCACCGCGTCGAGCGTGGCCCAGCCGGTGACCCGGTGGTCGCGGTGGTTGAAGTAGCTGCCCCCGAAGAACACCGCGGTGGGGTCGGGGCACAGCACCACCTCGGGCCGGAGCCGGCGGACGTGGTGCACGATCTCGCCCCGCAGCAGGTGGTCCTCCACGAGGTCGCCGTCGCCGTGGGCGAGGTGGTGGGTCTCGGCGATGCCGAGCACCGCCGCGGCGGCGAGGGTCTCCTCACGCCGCAGCGCGGCGAGCGCCTCGAGGTCGGCATCGGGATCGACCGTGCCCTTCTCCCCCCGGGTCGTGACGAGCACCGACACCCGGCATCCCGCCGCCGCCCACTTCGCGAGGGTGCCGCCGCAGGAGATCTCGGGGTCGTCGGGGTGGGCGTACACCGCGAGCGCGCTCGCGGGCACGGCGTCGGCGACGGCCATCACGCGCCCACCCCGGTGGGGGGCGGGCTGTGGTGCGCGACGGCGTCGAGCGCGGCCACGGCGCGGGCGAGGCCGGCGTCGTCGACGTCCTTGTGGGTCACGAACCTCACGGTACGGGCATCGATGGTGCCCGCGTGCACGCCCTCCGCCGCGAGCCGGGCCAGGAACGCTTCGGGCGCCCCGCCGGGCAGCGCCGCGGCGGACGTGCACACGATGTTGGTCTCGACCGTCGCGGGGTCGACGCTGCCGGGGAAGCGGTCGGCCAGCGCGTCGGCGAGGTGGCGAGCCCGGGCGTGGTCGTCGGCGAGGCGCTCGACCATCGTCTCGAGCGCGACGATCCCGGCGGCGGCGAGCACCCCGGCCTGGCGCATCGCGCCGCCGAGGCGATGGCGCAGGTCGCGGGCCCGGGCCACCAGGTCGGCCCGCCCGCAGAGCACGGAGCCGACCGGCGCGCCGAGTCCCTTCGACAGGCAGAACATCACGGTGTCGGCGCCGGCGGCGAGCTCGCCGGGCGCGCGGCCGGTGGCCACCGACGCGTTCCAGATGCGCGCCCCGTCGACGTGGAGGCCGAGGCCGTGTCGCCGCGTCGCGTCCACCACCGCGGCCAGCTCGTCGGCGCGCCACGGTCGGCCGGACGCGGCCATCGCGGTGTTCTCGATCGTGAGCGCGACGAAGGGCGGGAGGTGGTGACGCTGGTCGGCCGCCGCGGCGTCGATCGCGGCCGCGTCGATCACGCCCCGCTCGTCCGCGAACGGCCGCAGCTGGATCCCCCAGTTCGCCGCCGCCCCACCCGACTCGTGGCGCAGCACGTGCGCGCGGGCCGCGCAGCCCACCTCGGTCCCCGGGGACGCGAGCACCGCGAGCGCGAGCTGGTTGGCCATCGTCCCCGACGGCACGAACAGCGCGGCGTCGGTTCCGAGCAGCGCGGCTGCGAGCGACTCGAGCCGGTTGACGGTGGGGTCCTCGCCGTACGCGTCGTCGCCCACCTCGGCCGCGGCCATCGCCGCGCGCATCTCCGGCGTCGGAACCGTGACGGTGTCGGAGCGCAGGTCGACGACGCTCATGACCGTGCGCTCACCCGGCGGGCTCGCGCGGCTGCACCGGCCGGATGAGCCCCTCCTGGATGACGGTGACCGCGAGCGCGCCGTCCTGGCGGAACACGTAGCCCTCGGCGAGCCCCCGCGCCCCGGACGCCGACGGGCTGACCTGGTGGTACAGCAGCCACTCGTCGGCCCGGAACTCGCGATGGAACCACATGGCGTGGTCGAGGCTCGCGACCATGAACTGACCGTCGTACCCGATCGCGTGGGGCAGCGTGGCGGTGTCGATGAGCGACATGTCGGACGCGTAGGCCACCACGCACGCGTGCAGCAGCGGCGCGTCCGGCATCGTGCCGGCGGCGCGGAACCACAGGTCCTGGGTGGGCTCGCGGCGGGTGGGCTCGAGCCAGTGCGGGTCCTGCACCGGACGCGACTCGAGCGGCGTGGACCGGTCGAGCCACCCGAGCGCCTCCTCCGAGAACCGGTCGGCGTAGGCCTCCACCCGCTGGCGGATCGTGGGCAGCTCGTCGGGGCCGGGCACGTCGGGCATCGTCATCGCGTGGTCGGGACCGGGCTCGACGATCTGGAACGACGCCGCGAGGTTGAAGATCGCCCGGCCGTGCTGGATCGCCACGACCCGGCGGGTGGTGAAGCTCTTGCCGTCGCGGATGCGGTCGACCTCGAAGATGATCGGGATCGTCGGGTCGCCCGGCCGCAGGAAGTACGAGTGCAGCGAGTGGACGCGCCGGTCCTCGTCGACGGTGCGGCCCGCGGCCACGAGCGCCTGGGCCGCGACCTGGCCGCCGAAGACGCGCTGGTGCGGAGTCGCGGGACTGAGCCCGCGGAACAGGTTGACCTCGAGCACCTCGAGGTCGAGCAGCTCCAGCAGCGCGTCGAGCGAGGTCGGCATCATCGGCGGCGACGCTACTCCGCTCCCCCGCGCCGCCGATCCGGGCTCGCGCGCCACCTGCGCCGCCGGCCGGGCTCGCGCGCCACCCGCGCCGGGCTACCCCAGCAGCACCTTCATCGACTCGAGCAGCTCGGGCGGCACCGTCTTGATCTCGCGTACGGCGTCGCCCAGGGGCACCCGCACGATGTCGGTGCCGCGCAGCGCCACCATCGTGCCGAAGTCGCCGTCGTTCACCGCCGCCGCGGCCTCGAGCCCGAAGCGGGTGGCGAGCAGCCGGTCGAACGCCGTCGGGGTCCCCCCGCGGAGCACGTGGCCGAGGACGGTCACCCTCGTCTCGAAGCCGGTGCGCGACTCGATCTCGGGCGCGATCAGGTTGCCGATGCCGCCGAGCCGGACGTGGCCGAACTCGTCGAGCTTCTGCTCCTGGAGCACCAGCGTCCCCTCCGCCGGCGTCGCGCCCTCCGACACCACGACGATCGAGAAGTTCGCGCCTTCGCCGTGGCGCCGCTGGAGGCGTGCGCAGACGTCGTCGATGTCGAACCGCTGCTCGGGCACCAGGACGATGTCGGCCCCGCCGCCGATTCCGGTCCACAGCGCGATCCAGCCCGCGTGGCGGCCCATCACCTCGACCACCATCACGCGGTCGTGGCTCTCGGCCGTGGTGTGCAGACGGTCCACCGCGTCCACTCCGATCTGCACCGCGGTGTCGAAGCCGAAGGTGAAGTCGGTGGCGGAGAGGTCGTTGTCGATCGTCTTCGGCACGCCGACCGCCTTCACGCCGTCGTCGCCGAGCTTCAAGGCGACGCCGAGCGTGTCCTCGCCACCGATCGCGACGAGCGCGTCGATCGCGTTGCGCGTCATGGTGGCCTTGACCGCCTCGATCGCGTCGCCCTCGCCCTTGTACGGGTTGGTCCGCGACGTGCCGAGGATCGTGCCGCCCCGGTGCAGGATCCCGCGGGTCGTCGCGACCGACAGCGTCATGGTCTGGTCCTCGACGAGGCCCCGCCATCCGTGCCGGATCCCGACGAACTCGTGGTCGTACTCCCGCTCGCCGCGCCGGACGAGCGCGCGGATCACCGCGTTCAGGCCCGGGCAGTCACCGCCTCCGGTCAGCACTCCGATTCTCATGGCCGCCTTCCTACCCGCGCCGAGGAACCACCATGTTGCCTGCCCGTGAACTCCGGGCGACGCCGGGGCTGGATCCCCTCACGCGGCTTCGGGTCCGGCTCTCGCCTGGGTGGCGGCGAGGTGGGGGAGGTCGTCTCGGTGGATGAGGGACAGGCCGGCGGGGTTGTTGGGGTTGCCCAGCAGCAGGAGTAGCCCTTGGGGGGCGAGCTGGGGGTGGTGGACCGTGCAGACGGTGGCGAGGTTCCACTTCTCGTCGGTGCCGGCCCCAGGAGGAGGGCCAGCAGTGGTGGACCTCGAGTCCGACGCGACGATCACAGCCGGGCCAGCGGCACTTCCCGTCGCGCTGCTTCACGATCCGCTTGGTCTTCTCCGACAACACGGACTCGACCCGGCCGACCATCGCGTCGGGCAACGGGGTCCCCGCCACCGTCGCCGGTCCCTCCGGCGGGACCAGCACCATGAGATGCGGCGCCGGACCCGACTGGGCCTGCACCTGCGCATAGCTCCGCAACAGGTCCACCAGCGCGTCGGCCCCACGGTGCTCCCGTGACGCCCACGCCTGGCCCTTGGCGGGGCGCATCTTCTCGATCATCTCGTCGAACACCGACTCGAACAGGGCCCCATCCACATCCGGCACGGAGAACCGCCCATCGAGCATCCCCGAATCCTGGTTCCGCCAATAGCGCAGCTCCCGCGCCGCGCGACGCGCCGCCGCGTCCTCCATCGTCGGCTTCCGCAGCGCGCGGACCCTCGCGGCCAGATCCGCCGGCGACCACGACGAACCCTCCTCGGCCCACCGTTCGTCGGACCCCGGATCGTCGGGATCGACCAGCCGGGTCACCTGGTCGAGCTGTTCGTCGGACAGGTCGCCCTTCGCCGCGGCGTTCGCGACGTTGGGCTGGCGTTCGAGGTTCCGGGCCGTGGCCTGGGTTCGGCGGACGTCGCGCACCGACCCGCCGTCCTTCTCGGCGAACGAGTCGTCGACTTGGCCGCGCTCGTCGAGCACCCGCGTGATCGCGAGCTCCCGCACCCGCCACCACCGCTGCTCCCGCACCGCCTCGTCGCGCGCCGTGTGGAACCACTCCGAGGTGTGGCACCGCAGGTCGGCGAGCAGCTCCGAGAAGACGAACGTGACTTCGTTCACGCCCCCATCATGAACCCGGGGCGTGACGCTCATCCGGTCCCCACCGAAGAAGACCCGGCGACATCTGCCTCGCCCACCCCAGCGTGCGCCAATGACCCCGAATACGTCAGCTCGGGTCCGGCTCGGCTCCCGTTCGGCGGATGACCACGACCGAACACGGTGCGCGATGCGCGCATTTCGTGGCGACAGAGCCGAGGATCGCGTGGTGGGCATGGTTCTCACCCCGAGCGCCCACCACGAGCAGATCAGCCGCCGCCGCGGCTTCGAGGAGTGCGTGGGTCGGGCTACCGACTTCGACCACTGCCGCGATGGTGACGTCGGGCTGGAGTTCACCAGCGATGCGCGCTCCCTCCCGCGCGATCGCCACGGCATTGTCGCGGACCAACTGCTGTGTGGCGTGGTCGAGCCGCTCGAGGAAGGGGAAGTCGTACGAGTGCACGACGTCGAGCCGGGCGCCCGTGAGGTGGGCCTGGGTCACCGCCCAGCGGACCGCTGCGTCGGCGTCTGGCGAGCCGTCGTAGCCCACGACAATGCAGTGCCTCCTCATCGCACACCCTCCAAGATCAACACCACACCGAACACGAAGAAGATGATCGCCGCCCCGACCTTGATCGCGCGCTCCGGAAGGCGCGCCCCCAGCTGCTGACCGACCAGAACGGCGAGCGCGTCCGCCGCGACCATGCCGAGCGTCGAACCGAGCCAAACCCCGAAGAGGCCATGGTCGGTGGCGAGCGTGATCGTGGCGAGCATGGTCTTGTCACCCAGCTCGGCCAGGAAGAACGCCCCGGCAACCGTGAAGAACACGGACTTCGAGGTGCGCGCCGCCCGTGCCTCGTCGTCCTCGTCGAGCTCGTCGCCCCGCAGCGTCCAGACGGCGAAGCCCAAGAACGCGAGTCCCCCGAGGATCGAGATCCCCTTGGTGGGCAGCGCCACGCCCACCAC
>JBAZYX010000113.1:0-11687 GCA_041659105.1 Acidimicrobiia bacterium | reverse complement strand
GTGTTCGCCCAGGCCGACCTCGGAGTGCGCGAGCACCGCAACCGTCCGCTCGACCAGCTGTCGCCCCAGGCCATGGCCGTGCTGCTCACCGCGCTGCGGCGGGCCGGCATCGCCGAGGAGCGGCTCTCGTCCACCCTGATCCGCTACGGGACCGACAAGGAGATGGAGTCGATCGAGGTGGAGACGCGCGAGCGTCCACCGATGCTCGAGATCCCCTCCTACCGCGCCAAGTTCGGCCGCGAGCGCACCGCGTAGGGGTCGTCGGCGTCGTGGCCAGGTTGTCGGTCACCGTCCGATCCGTGCGGCGCGGTGCGTGTCACGGCGCATCGTTCGCTCCCGACGGGAAGACGGTTGCCAGGATCGGTCGCAACGTCGGGGTCTGGGAGGTCGATCCGATGCGTCGGCTGATCTCGGCACATCCGATCAGCCATCCCTCCGATATCGCGTACTCCCCCTCCGGGCAGCTCCTCGCGGTGAAGAGCACTTCGGGAGAATCGGTCGTGCTCGACGCCACGACACTCGAGGTAGCCCACCGCCTCGGAGGCGCGGAGTTCGGCGAAGGCTCGGGCATCGCCTGGGCCGACGAGTCGTCGCTCGTCGACGGCTCCTGGAGTGGCGATCTCATCCTGCGCGACGTCAGGACCGGAGCCATCATCCTGCACGAGACCTCGCACGGCGGCGTCTCCCAGCTCGTCGTCGACCCCGAGCGACCGGCCATCGTCCACACGGCGTCCCACGACGAGGCGGAGGTCATCCTCTTGCGGACCTGCCCATTGGATCGGGGCGACGAGACCGTCATCGCCAGCTTGCCGGCCGGCGAAGTCGTCAGTGCGATTGCAGTGCGCGGTGACCTTCTCGCCGTTGCATCGCACGGGCACCTTGAGATCCGGTCCATCGCAACGGGGGCGGTGCTCGCTGATCGAGCCATTCCAATCAGCGGCACCGGCTTCGCGCTCGTCTGGCGTCCCGGCCACGACCACCTGTGTGCAGCCGGAAGCGGGACCTTCTCGGTCTTCGACCCAGACCTTCACGAGCTCTGGTCGGAGGCTGACGACCTTGCGTCCGCGGTCGCAGTGAGCGCCGAAGCCGATCTCGCAGTCTTCGGCAGCTGGGAGCGATCGGTGGTCTGCACGCTCGCCTGAACCCATTGCGGTTGAGCGCCATACGGGACCGGATAGCTGTCGTACCCCCATGTGATGATGGGTTCATGAGCGAACATGCGTTCGATTCGTCGGGGTTCGACTACTCCGGGCTGTTGGACGAGTTGCGGTGTCATACGACCGAGTGGCTCGAGGGGCGGCGTGGGTGGTTGGTGCGTGAGCAACGACGACTCCATGTGGAGGAGCTGGCGGTGTTGCGGGTGCTCGACGAGCGCGGGCGGGTGGACGACTCGTTCGCGGAGAAGGACGGGGTCTCGACGCGGGATGTGCGGCGCAAACGGGCGACGGCCCGCAACTTGGAACGCCAGCCGAACGTCGCCGGTGCCGCCGCGCGCGGTGACTTGTCGGACGATCAGCTCGACCGGGTGAGCGACTTGGTGGATCCGGACGATCCGGGATCCGACGAGCGGTGGGCGAAGGACGGCCCGAAGTGGTCGCCGGCCGATCTCGCGGATCAGGTCCGCACACAACGCAAGCCGACCGTCGAAGACGCCGCGGCGCGGCGTACCGCGCGGCTGCTGCGGTATTGGTGGAACCAGGATGCCGGCATGTTGGATGGGCGGTTCTCGTTGCCCGACATCGATGGTGCGGTGTTCGAGTCCGTGTTCAACGAGATGATCGACCGGATGGGTCCCGCCAAGGGCCAGCCCTGGGAGTCCCGGGAGCATCGCGGGGCCGACGCGCTCGTGGAGCTGTGTCGTGCCCACGCGGACCGGGATGCGAACACCCAGAACGCGTCGACGTCGGGGAACCGGGCCCACTTCGTGGTGCATGTTCCCACCCACGGCCCCGCGACCGTCGCTGGGATCCCGCTGCCCGACGCGATGGTCGAACGTCTCCGCGGCGACGCCAAGATCGAACCGGTCCTCACCGGCGACGACGGCGAACCGATCGCCGTCGGCCGCACCGAGTCGGTGTTGTCGGAGAAGACCAAGCGCGTCGTCCGCCAACGCGACGGGAAGTGCCGCTGGCCGGGCTGCGACCGCCGCGTCGGCCTCGAGGTCCACCACTGCTGGCCCAGCTCATGGGGTGGGACCGACGACCTCTGGAACCTCGCCGCCGTCTGCACGATCCACCACCCCCAGCTCGCACCCCAAGGACCACTGCTGCTCCTCGGCAACCCCAACAACCCCGCCGGACTCTCCCTCATCCACCGCGACGACCTCCCCGCCCTCGCCGACCTCGCCACCACCCGAGCCCGAGCCGGACCCGAAGCCGCGTAGCAAGCCGCGCCGGCGCGGTGCAACCGATTCGTCGAGGCGACGGGCTACGTGCCAAGCGCGCGGCGGGCGAGGTCCAGCGCGGCTTCCTCCACCAGCAGCTCGGCACGGGCGAACGCCTCCCCGGCCTGCCACACGCGGTCGGTCAGCGCCTCGACCTGCGCGCCCAGCACGGACGCCTCGTCGCGCCCCTCGGCGGTGACCTGGCCCGCGATCACGCCGCGGAACGGGATGCCGAGCTCGGCGGCCCAGTCGAGGACGCCGCCCACCACCTTGCCCTCGAAGCTCGTGGCGTCGAGCCTGCCTTCGCCGGTGAGGACGAGGTCCGCGTCGTCGAGCGCGGCGTCGAGACCCACGACGCCGGCCACCACGTCGAAGCCGGAGTCGACCTTGGCGCCGATCGCGGCCAGCCCGCCCGCGAGGCCACCGGCCGCGCCGCTCCCGTCGATGGCGCGCACGTCGACGCCGGTGCGCGACTCGTACTGCTCGGCGAGGCGCTCCAGCCGCCGCGTGAGCAGAGCGACCTGGGCGTCCGACGCGCCCTTCTGGGGACCGAAGAGCCGCGCCGCGTCCACGAAGTGCGTGGTGACGTCGCAGGCCACGATCACCTCGGAGCCGAGCAGCGACCAGCCCAGCACCTCCGCCGCGCCGAGACCACCGTCGGTGGTCGCGCTGCCACCCACACCGACGACCACCCGCCGGGCGCCGCTGCGCAGCGCGGCTGCGATCAGCTCACCCGTGCCGCGGGTGGTGGCGCGCAACGGGTCGTTGCGGCCGTCCACGAGCAGCAGCCCGCTGGCGCGGGCCATCTCCACCACCGCGGTGCCGTCGGAGAGCAGCGCCCACTCGGCCTCCACCGGGTCGCCCAACGGGCCCGTGACGCGGGCCGTGCGCCGGGACCCTCCGACCGCGGCGACCAGGGCGTCGAGCGTGCCGTCGCCGCCGTCGGCCAGGGGGACAACGCGCACGTCCTCGAAGCCCGCGGTGCGCGCACCGCGCGCCATCGCCGCCGCGGCGACATCGGCGGTGAGCGTTCCCTTGAACTTGTCGGGGGCCACGGTGGCGACCGGCATGGTCACTAGATTGGCCGCGTGACCGACCCCCCGGCGATGCAGGAGCGGCGGACGGCAACCCTCGAACGGGTCCCGCTGCTCGAGAAGCACCTCGACGACTACCTCGACATCGTCGGCCCCGAGGTCATCGAACGGATCCAGACCCTCGCCGCGCCCCTCCAGGGTGCCCGCGTCCTCCACCTCAACGCCACGGCGTACGGCGGCGGGGTGGCCGAGCTCCTCGCCACCCACGTGCCGCTCCTGCGCAGCGTCGGCGTCGACGCCGAGTGGCACGTGATGCAGGGCAGCGACGAGTTCTTCGGCGTCACCAAGGACGTCCACAACGGTCTCCAGGGCGCGCCGATCGAGATGACGCCCGCGATGCAGCGCATCTATCTCGAACGCGTCCTCGACAACGCACTCCTCCTCGAGGACGGGTGGGACTTCATCGTCGTCCACGACCCGCAGCCCGTCGCGATCCTCAACTACATCGCCGATCGAACGGGCGCGTTCAGCAACACGAAGTGGATCTGGCGCTGCCACATCGACCTCACCGACGCCATGCCAGGCGTCTGGGAGTTCTTCCGACCGTTCGTCGAGCAATACGACGCGTCGGTCTGGACGATGCCCGAGTTCGTTCCCGCGAGCCTGAACATGGCGGGCGTCGTGCACGCGCCGCCGTGCATCGACCCGCTGTCGGTGAAGAACCTCGACCTCGCGGCGCCGTTCTGCGTCGAGATCACCAAGCAGTACGGGATCGACCCCCGTCGTCCGCTGGTGTGCCAGGTAAGCCGGTTCGATCCCTGGAAGGACCCGACCGGCGTGATCGAGGCCTTCCGCATCGTGCGGGAGCAGGTCACCGACGCGCAGCTGCTGCTCGCGGGCTCGATGGCCACCGACGACCCCGAGGGATTCCGCGTCTGGGAGGACACCGAGGCCGCGCGCGCCGGCGACCGCGACATCCACCTGCTGTCGAACCTGCACCAGGTCGGCGCCGTGCAGATCAACGCGTTCCAGCGCATGGCGAGCGTCGTGGTGCAGAAGTCGCTGCGCGAGGGCTTCGGCCTCACGGTGAGCGAGGCGCTGTGGAAGGGCCGTCCGGTGGTGGGCGGACGCGCGGGTGGCATCAAGCTACAGATCCGCGACGGCTTCGACGGCTACCTCGTCGACGACGTCGAGGCGTGCGCACGCCGCATCATCGACCTCCTCGCCGACCCCGTCGGTGCCGACGCGATGGGCCTGCAGGGCCGCGAGCACGTGCGCGCGAACTTCCTGTCCACCCGCGAGCTGGAGGACTGGCTGCGGCTGATGGGCGAGCTCCGCGCCTGACGCGGCGCACATCGTGATCGTCGTCTCCAACCGCGGCCCGTTCCGGTTCACCGCCGAGTCCGACGGCACCTTCACCGCTCGCCCCGGTGGGGGCGGGCTCTCGAGCGCGCTCCGGCCGCTGCTGACCGACCCCGAGGTGGACGTCACCTGGATCGCCGCCGCGGTCGGCGACGACGACCGCGCCGCGGTGCGCGCCGGCGCCGCGCACGCCCCCGACCTCGAGCTGGTGTTGCTCGACCTCGACCCGGCCCGGGCACAGCTGTACTACGACGTCGTGTCGAACCAGACGCTGTGGTTCCTCCACCACGGCATGTTCGACCTCGTCCACCGGCCGCGCTTCGACCACGAGTTCCGCGAGGCGTGGGACGCGTACGTCGCGGTGAACCAGACGTTCGCCGACGCGGTGGTCGAGCGCGCCGCGACCAGCGAGGTGGTGCTCGTGCAGGACTACCAGCTCTCGCTGGTGCCGGGGATGGTCACCGCGGCCCGGCCCGACCTGCGGGTCGTCTTCTTCATGCACACGCCGTTCTGCGGACCGAACTCGATCCGCGTCCTGCCCACCGACATGGCCGAGGCGTTGCTGCGGTCGATGCAGTCGGTGCCGTGCGGCTTCCACACCGAACGCTGGGCGCGCGCGTACGCGGCGTCGGCGCGCGAGGTGCTCGGGGCCGGCGCCGACGTCGTGACGTTCGCCGCGTCGCTCGGACCCGACGCCTCCGAGTTCGCCGAGGTCGCCGCGTCACCCGCCGCGATCGCCGCGAGCCGTGAGCTCGACGAGCACGTCCGCGACCGCCGCCTCATCTTGCGAATCGACCGCGTCGAGCCGTCGAAGAACATCGTCCGCGGCTTCGCGGCCTACGAGCGGCTGCTCGAGGCCCACCCCGAATGGCGCGGCAACGTCGTCTTCGTCGCGCTGCTGAACCCGTCGCGTGAGGGACTCGCCGAGTACCGGGCCTACCGCCGAGAGGTGGAGGACGCCGCGGACGCCGTGAACACGCGCTGGGGCGTGCCCGGCTGGCTGCCCGTGGTGCTCGACACCCGCGACGACTTCCCTCGCAGCGTCGCCGCGCTCGAGCGCTACGACGTGCTGTTCGTGAACCCGATCAAGGATGGGCTGAACCTCGTGGCGAAGGAGGGGCCGTTGTGCAACACGCGCGACGGCGTGGTGTGCCTGTCGCCCGAGGCCGGCGCGTACGACGAGCTGGGCACCGCGGTGATCCCGGTCCACCCGTACGACGTCGAGCAGAACGCCGAGGCGCTCCACCACGCGCTCTCGATCCCGCCCGACGAGCGCGCCACCCGCGCCGCACGGCTGCGCGCGCTCGCAGTCGTCCGCACCCCCCGCGACTGGCTCGACGACCAGCTCCACGCCGCCGGCTGACGACGAGCGACGCCTCGACGCTCGAGGCGTGGACCACCGTCGCCCGGCGACGGTGAGCAACGCCTCAAGGGGTTGCGGCGAGGGTGGTGAGGTGGGCGGCGAGGGCCGCGGGGCCCGGGACCACGAGGTCGGCGGCGGCGAGCAGCTCGGGGGGCGTCTCGTCGGACGCGACCACGACCCGCAGCGCGGTGCGCCCGTCCCCCGACCAGGCCGCGAGCGCGGCGAAGGCGGCGAGGTCGCCGTGATCGTCGCCCGCGAAGGCCGCGGCCCGGATCCCGCCGTCCCCGGCGAGCAGGGTTGCGACCGCGGTGCCCTTGTCCACCGGCAGCGGGGGGCGCAGCTCGCACGCCATGCGTCCGGTGAACCGGGACAGGCCGTGCGCGTCGGCCAGGGCCGCCAGCGCGTCGGGGTCGGGCGCGTGGTCGGGGGCGGTCCGCCAGTGCAGCGTCACCGCGACCCGGCCCTTGCGCTCCACGAACAGGGAAGGCCAGCGCCGCTCGGCCTCGGCGGCCGCCGCCGCGACGGCCGGCTCGAACGCGCCGGCCCGGGGGTCCGAGACCACGCGCCCACCGGCGTCGACCTCGAGCCCGTACTGGCCCACCACGGTCACGGCCGGGTCGGGCACGTGGCGGCGGACGAACGCCACCGGGCGGCCCGTGACCACCGCCACCCGGCCCCACCGGCCCGCCAGCCGGGTCAGCGCGGCGACCGCCGCGGGCAGGGTGCGGCGTTCGCCGGGTCGGCGACGATCGGGGCGAGCGAGCCGTCGAAGTCGACGAACAGGGCCGCCCGCGCCGGATCGGCGACGAACGGGGCCCACGCGGGATCGAGCGCGCCGGGGGCGGGGTCGCGATCGTGGTCGGGGGGCACGGCCGCGTGCGAGGTACCCGGTGGCGCGGGTGCGCTACTTCCCGAGGAGCACGTAGCAGTTGGCCGCGGCGTCGAAGCCCGCCGGGAGCGGGTCGGGCACCGCTTCGGAGGTGGACGGCACGCCCAGCCCGTTGAGCTCGGCGACCAGCACGACGGCTTCCTTCTCGTACCCGGTCTTGCACTGCACCGACGTGCCGGTGCGGGTGGCCGGCGCGTTCCCCGCGGGGAGCACCTGGTAGCCCTTGGCCTTGAGGTCGTTGGAGCGCTGGGTGGCCGCGCCCTGCACACCCGAGCCGTTGAGCACCTGCACCACGACCTGGTCGTTGGCCCGGGCGCTCTTGCCGTCGCCCTTCGTGGTGGTGCTGGTGGTCTTCTTCGCCTTCGTGGTGGCGGTGGTGGCCGCCGCCGTGGTGACCGTGGTGGTGCCGTCGGCGTTGGTGGCGGGCGTGGCGGGCGTGGTAGCCGTCGTGGTGGCGGTCGAGCCCGACGTGGTCGCGGCAGGACCGCCGTTGTCGATCGTCGCGAAGATGAGCAGGCCCACGACCACGGCCGCGCCGATCAGGATCCCGCCCCGGCTCGCCGACATCGCGGCGTGGGTGGGCGCCGGCTCGGGCCCGCGTCCGCGCGGAGGCCGGCCCGGAAGGCTCATCGGGACCTCGGGTCGGCGGTGTTGCCCTCGAACCGGGCCCGTCGACGCTGGTCGCGGAGGCGACGAAGACGCATCACAGTGAGTGGGTCGTACGCGAAGGCCACCGGATCGTCCAGCAGCGCGGCAAGGCGCTCATAGTAGCGAGTGGGTGAGTACCCCAACTCGGCACGGATGCGCGAGCCCTTCGGCCCAGGCTCCTGCCACCAGCCACGTTCGAAGTCCAAAAGGGCGCGGTCACGGACCGAGAGCTCCATCGGCCTGCGATTCTGGCCGTCAGGCGGCCCGAAACCGGGGATTTCCCCCGGATGGCCCTCGCCCGGCGGGTCAGGGGGCCGTGGAGCCGGGTGTCGGAGTCGAACCGACGACCGCTCGATTACAAGTCGAGTGCTCTACCAGCTGAGCTAACCCGGCGGCGCGCCAAGGCTACGTCGCGACGATGGCCGATGGGGCGCTGCGCTCAGCCGGTGAAGCTCGGCGTGACCACCGCCGGCTGCGGGCAGGCCGGACCCGAGACCGCCAGCGCCCAGACCAGGGTGGACGGCGACGTGTTCGACAGCTTCACGATGTCGGTCGCCGCACCCGTGGCGGGGTCGAGCCGGAAGAGGTAGGCGGGCGACGTGACCCCGCTCGCGACGATGGAGCCGAGGCCGTAGAGCACGCCGTCGGCCCCGAAGTCGAGCGACTGCACCAACCGGCCGCCGGCGAACGGCGCGCCCACCGGGGTGGCCTTCCCGGCCACCGGGTCGACCCGGTCGAGGGTGTTCCCACCCGGGACCTCGCCCACGTCGTCGGCGGCGCCCACCGACGCGTCCGTCGACGCGTCCTCGATCGTGAACATCCCCGTGCCGCACGAGGCCGTGAGGCCGAAGAGGTAGGTGCCCTGGGGGTCGCTCGCCTTCAACGTGGCGTTCGCCGGGTTGGCGGGGTCGACCTGGAAGAGGCAGAACGCCTCGCCGCACTCGACGCCGGCCCCCACCATGTACACGAACAGGTTCCCGGACGCGTCGAAGGTGATCCCACCCGGGCCCGGCAGACTGGTGAGGCTCCCGTTCGGCGTGCCGAGCTCACCGAGGTCGGTGACCCCGCCGGTGGCGGTGTCGAAGCGGACGAGGTGGGCACCCGAGGCCGGGACCTGCGGCTCGACGGGCGCGGTCCCGTCGGTGGTCGAGGTGGTGGACGTCTCGCCGCTGTCGACGCTGGCCAGGAACGCGTCGGTGTCGGCGATGCCGTAGAGCACGCCGGCCGGCGAGAACGCGAGGTCGTTGGCGCAGGCGTAGTCGAGCGCCGACTGGAGGCTGCCGATGCCGGTGACGGCCCCCGTGGCCAGGTCGACCTTGGCCAGCCGGCACTGCGGTCCGGCGGCCTGGGCGCCGTTCGGGACCTGGACCTGGATCGTGTACCCGAAGGTGTCGGCCCCGGCGGGCACGGACGCGAGACCGACGAGTCCCACCGACGCCACGGCCGCGACCGCAGCGAGGCCCAACAGACGACGAACCGAGCGGATCATGCCCCCACTCCATGGTTGCGAATCCGAGGATGTCTACCAGGCGCGGCCACGGTCGACGGACCTCGCCTCGCTCCGGACCTCATCCGGCGTCGCCGCGCCGGCGCACGACCTCGAAGCACGCGATCGCCGCTGCGGTGGCGACGTTGAGGGAGTCGACGGGGCCGGGCATCGGGATCGCGGCGAGGAGGTCGCAGCGCTCGCGGGTCAGGCGGGCCAGGCCCCGTCCCTCGGCCCCGAGCACCACCATGAGCGGCTGGTCGGCCACGGCCAGCTCGAACACCGAGCCGCGCCCCTCGGCGTCGAGACCCACCGTCCACACGTGCGCCCGCTTGGCCCGGTCGAGCGCGGCCGGGATGCCCGCGACGGGGGCCACCGGCACGTGCTCCACCGCCCCCGCCGCGGCCTTCACGGCCGACGGGGTGAGGAGGGCCGAGCGGTGCCGGGGCACGACCACGCCGGTGACGCCCGCGGCCCCGGCCACCCGGAGGATCGCGCCGAGGTTGCCGGGATCGGTCACGCCGTCGAGGGCGAGGAGGAACGCCGCGGGGTCGGCCAGCAGCCGGTCGAGGTCGGCCGGGACCACCGGCTCGGCCCGGGCCAGCACCCCCTGGGGCGCCTCGGTGCGGGCCTCGGCCGCGAGCCGGGCCCGGTCGACCCGGCGCACGCGCACCCCACGGGTCGCCGCCAACCGCTCGATGTCGTCGAGCAGGGCGTTGTCGTCCACGCCCTCGGCGATCCACACGCTGCGCACCCGCCGGGTCCCCGCGAGCAGCAGCTCGCGCACGGCCCGCCGCCCCTCGACCTGCTCGCCACCGAGCCCGGACGACCGCGGCGCCTCCCGGGGGGCGTCCCGCGGGCCGTCACGTCCGGGGCCGCGCCGGCTCACGCGACCCGCTCCATCACGCCCGGTGCCAGACGGTGCCGTTCGGCGTGTCCTCCAGGACGATGCCACGCGCGGCGAGCTCGTCGCGGATGGCGTCGGCCGCGGCGAAGTCGCGGGTCCGGCGGGCGTCTTCACGGGCGGCGACGAGCGCGTCGATCTCGTCGTCGGCACCCCCGGCCGCGGCCAGCTCGAGCCCGAGCGCACCGGTGAGCTCGGCCACGGTGGCGAGGAGTGCGGCCGCGCGGTCGGTGTCGCCGTCGCCCAGCGCCTGGTGTGCCGCGCTCACGGCGTCGAACACCACGGCGATCGCAGCCGGCGTGGCGAAGTCGTCGTCCATCGCGTCACGAAAGCGGTCGACCACCTCGGCCAGCGGTTCCGAGGCCACGACGCCCTCGGACTGCGCGCGCCGGACGAGCGCGTCGAGCCGTTCGACCGCCGCGGCCGCCGAGCCGAGCTCGGCGGAGCCCAGCTCGATCGCGCGGCGGTAGCTCGTCTGCAGCACCGCCATGCGGAACGCGCGCGCACCGTGGGCGTCGAGCGCGTCGGCGAGCGTGGTGAAGTTGCCGACCGACTTCGACATCTTCTCCCCGCCGACCTGCACCATCGCCGAGTGGATCCAGTGCCGCGCGAACCCGTGGCCCGCGCCCTCGGCCTGCACGCGCTCGTTCTCGTGGTGCGGGAACGCGAGGTCGTCGCCGCCACCGTGGAGGTCGAAGTCCTCGCCGAGGAGGTCGAGCGACATCGCCGAGCACTCGATGTGCCAACCCGGGCGGCCCGGGCCCCAGGGGCTGTCCCACACCGGTTCGCCCGGCTTCGCCGCCTTCCACAGCGCGAAGTCGACCGGACTGCGCTTCGCTTCGTCGACCTCCACCCGCGCGCCGGCCGACTCGAGCAGCTGCTCGAGGCTCCGGTGCGGCAGTGCGCCGTACCCGGGGAACGACACGACGTCGAAGTACACGCCCTGCCCGTCGACCACGTACGCGTGGCCGCGCTGCACCAGCTCGGCGATGAGGGCCTGCATCGGGGCGATGTAGTCGGTCGCGTGGGGGACCTGGTCCGGACGGCGCACGCCCAGACGGTCGAGCTGCTCCCAGTACGCGGCCTCGAAGCAGGCCGCGACCGCGGGCTCCGTGCTCCCGGTCGCGGCGGCCCGGGCGATGATCTTGTCCTCCACGTCGGTGACGTTGCTCACGAACGTGACCGCGAAGCCGCGCCATTCGAGGTAGCGACGGATGACGTCGAAGGTCGTGGCGGTGCGGCCGTGGCCCACGTGGGGCACGTCGTAGACGGTCGGGCCGCAGACGTACATCGACAGCCGCCCCGGCTCGCGCGGCACGAGCTCGACCTTGTCGCGCTCGAGGGTGTCGTAGATCCGGACCGGCACGATCGGTCAGGCTAGCGAGCGGGGTCCGGCGGGGGTCGGGTCGATTCGGGCGTCCCGGGTGCGCTCAGGGCGTGCGCTCGAGCAACGCGACGGCCCACGCGGCGATGCCCTCGGCCCGGCCGATCGCCCCGAGGCCCTCCCCCCGCTTGGGCTTCACCGACACCGGCACGGCGGCGTCGGACGCATCCCGCACGGCGTCGAGCGCGGCGGCCACGCCCGCGGCGATGTCACGGATGTGCGGCGCGAGCCGCG
>JBAZYX010000112.1:0-11902 GCA_041659105.1 Acidimicrobiia bacterium | reverse complement strand
CCCGAATCAGAGCTTCAACACACCCAGAGTCGAACTGCGTCCCCGCCTTCTCCCGCAGTTCCGCGAAAGCGACCTCTTGCGTGAGAGCCCTTCTATACGCCCTCGTCGAAGTCATCGCGTCAAAGGCATCGGCAACAGCGACGATGCGCGTCTCGAGCGGTGCGTTGTCGTTGCTACCCGACGATGCGTGGTTTACCTCGAGGCTCGGAACCACTGGCGCGAGGAAGTCGATTCTCCGCAGCAGCTCGACCGAAACGAAATCATGATGTCGCATCCGCTCGTATTCGGCCGCCGTCAGCTTCCCAGGCTTGTTCAGGATGTGATTCGGAACGATCAGTTTGCCGATGTCATGCATCAGCGCGGCGTAGCGCAGGCGCTCGAGCCGGGACGGCCGAAAGCCCAGTTCTTCCCCCATGTACTGCGAGAACTGCGCAACTCGCTCCACATGCCCGGCCGTGTACTGATCCTTCGACTCCAGCGCGCGAACCAGCGTCGACAACGCCGCTTCCTGGGCCGCCCGCAGATCTAGGTAGGAGGCGAAAGCCTGCCGAGCGATGAAGATCGGCGCGACGAAGAGCGGAACCACCCAGATCCCGATGTCCAGATAGAGCCGACCCAGAACGACTCCGAGGAGTGCAAACGGATAGATCTGGAGGTCGCCAAGCCAGAGGTCTTTCGCGGCGTCGCTCCGCGCGATCTTCGTCACAGCTGCCACCACTGGCACCAAGAGAACGAAATTCACGAGCGAGAAGGTCAGGCCAATCGGAAGTGCGGCAAAGAGTTGACCAGCCATACCGCTGGTCGCCTCGTGCGGGATCAGCAGGAACACTGCCGCTGCAGCAACTGAAGAAAGTGCGAAGATCGCCGCATTCGAAACGATCTTCGCCCACTGACGATTCCGGAAGTGCGGTATGAACAAGCAACCGCACGCACCCACGAACAGTGGTCCCAATAGCGGCGCCGAGTCTCTGAACACCACGACGGATGCCATCGCCAACATGAAGCCCGCGCTGACGCTCGACCCGTTTGGCAGTACTACGTCGCGGTTCTCCGCGAGAGCGTAGAGGCCGCCGAGGAGCAGCACAGGTGCCCAGGCAGGTAGGGGCCCGTAGATCGCCAGCACGATCGCAAGCGCGACCGTGGTCGTCCCAAGTGCAAGCGAAATCGGCCTGAACGGATGATCTAGCCACCGCATGGTGCTGGACGTCTTCGGAACCGGAAGGAGTGGACAGGGCCCCGACCCAAGTCCTGGTAACACGCCTTGGGCGTTGTTACCGAATACCGCGAGACGCGCCACCGGCAAGTACCAGTGCCGCAACGCTCGACATGATCAGGCCAATACGGACCATGAGCCGCTTACGCACCACGATCCCCTCCATTCAAAAGGGTTTTCCGCAGGCATCGCTAAGTGCCTGTGGTGTGGCGCTCCGCTTCAGGTGGAATCCACCCCTAAGCCGCGGTCGAGGCCCTGACCACTCCGTCCGTCCCTGTCGCCGTCACCTCCCCGCTGCTGCCCCGGTCGCATGCGAGCGACCCGCTTTGGCGTGACAACACCCGTCACACCAGCGACCTCCAACCACGACAGTTTCGTACCCGTCTACGCATAGTGCAAGCCGGATCACTCTCCGTGAATAGGACACGCGCCGTGGGCGTCCACCCATAACGCCGGCGAGATCCGTAGTCTCTTCCTAGGCATGGGGAGGCCAATGGACGTCGAAACGCCGATGGGCGAAGAGCAAGTGACGCCCGATCCCGACCTCACGGAGGTCGAGACCGAGTTGTGCCGCCTTCCGGAAGTGACCGCGGTGCGGATCGTGGCCGACCAGGCTGGACGCCCCATCGAGGTCCACGTCCTGGCCCACGCCGGGAAGCCAGCGAAGCAGATCGTCCGCGACGTCCAGTCGGTGGCGCTGGCGTCCTTCGGGATCGACCTGGACCGGCGTATCGTCTCCGTGGTCCAGCTCTCCGCCAACGGCACGAGCACGGCGGCGGACTCCGACACATCCGAGGCGACAACCCGGCCCCGGATCGTGACCGTCCAGGCCCAGTCGAGTGGATTCCGCACCGCCGTCCAGGTGACCCTGGGTACCCGTGACGACGAGCGCACCGGCTTCGCCGAGGGATCGATCGCCGCATCCACCCGTCCCCGGCTCCTCGCCGAGGCCACTCTCGACGCCCTCCGCCAGCTCGAGCCGGCGGCCGAGTGCCTCGACGTCGCCACCGCCGACGTGACCCGGGCCGGAGCGCACGACGTCGTCGTCGTCCTGCTGGTCAGCGTCGACCCGCCCCACGAGCGCCACCTGTCCGGCTCTGCGATCGTCTACCAGCTCGTCGATGACGCCGTGGTTCGCGCCGTCCTCGACGCCACCAACCGCCGGCTGCCCCATCTCGTGCGCGACCACGATCGCCACTGATCCCACGCCGGTGCCGGAGCCGGAGGCCGTCTTGGTCTCGTACCGCCTCGGCGGCAACGACGGCGTGGGTGTCGAGGCGGCGAAGTGGGACTGGGCGCTGCGCGAGCTCGGGTTCGCAACCCGGCGCGTGGCCGGCGAGCTCGAAGGGACCGCACGCCCCGACGACACCTGGCTCGCCTTCCTTGCCATCGAGCCGGTGCCCGGCGCTCGAGTGGATCCGGGCGCCCTCGCCGCCGCCATCGCGGGGGCCGATCTCGTGGTGGTCGAGAACCTCTGCTCCCTCCCCCTGAACCTGGAGGCCGCGACCGTCACCCGCGAGGTCCTCGACACCCATCGCGGCCGGGTCCTGTTCCACCATCACGACTTCGCGTGGGAACGTCCCCATCTGGCCCACGTCGTGGGCTTCCCGCCCGATCGGCCGGCGTCGCTGCACGTCACGATCAGCGAGCACGCCCGCGCCGCGTTGGGGGACCGCGGGATCGACGCCCACTGCATCCCCAACTCGTTCGACTTCGACGCGTTCGAGGGCGACCGGGCGGCCGCACGGGACGCGATGGGCTTCGCCGAGGACGACGTCGTCCTCCTCCAGCCCACGCGCGCGATCCCACGCAAGAACGTCGCCGGTGGACTGCGGTTCGCGGCGGACGTCGCCGGCCGGCTCGCCGATCGGTCCGTCCGGTACTGGATCACCGGGCCCCCGGAGGACGGATACGACGCCCAGTTCGAGCAGCTGCTGAACACTGCTCCGATCCCGGTGACGGTCGGTCGCGCGCCGCGCGCCCTCGACGCCTACGCGGCGGCGGATCTCGTGGTGTTCCCCTCGACCTGGGAGGGGTTCGGCAACCCGGTGGTCGAGTCGGTGGCCGCGCGCCGGATGGTGGCGACGGGCTCGTACCCGGTGCTCGAGGAGATCGTGGCCGGCCTCGACCTGCGATCGATCGACCGGCCGGATGACGCCGTCGCGTGGTTGCGCTCGCCCGAGGCCGAGCGGACCGCCCGGCTCGATGCGAACTACCGCGTTGCCCGCGGCCGGTTCGCGATCGAGCACCTCCCCGACCGGATCCGGGCCGCGTTCTCGGCAGTAGGTTGGACGGACTGGTGAGCGCACTCCCGCCCCTTCCCGACGACGACCCGGTGATGGTCCGCCGCCGGCGCATCGCCGCCCTGGTCAAGGTCGGCAAGCGCATCGGCTACACGGCGCTGCTCGTGGCGATCGTCGTCTTCTTCGTGGGACTCGCCACGAACTTCCCCGCCTGGACGGTCGACGTCATCGTGGGCGCCCTCGTGGTCTCGATCGTGGTGCTCCCGGCCCCCATCGTCTTCGGGTACGGCATCCGTGCCGCCGAGCGGGAAGAGCGAGGCGGCGGCAGCTTCCACTGAGGCCGGCGGGCCGGAGCAGTTCGCCGCCCCGATCCGGGTCCATCTAGCGTGTCATCGAAGGACCTGCGTCCCGGGAGGTACGTGATGCGCTACCGCCGATTCGGCCAGTCCGAACTCGTCGTCTCCGAAGTCGGCTTCGGGGTATGGACCCTCGCCAGCGACTGGTGGGGCCACGTCGAGGACAAGCAGGGCATGCTCCACGCTGCCCTCGACTGTGGGATCAACTTCATCGATACCGCCCCCGTCTACGGCGACGGCGGTCTCGGCGAGGAGCTGCTCACCGACGTCCTCGCGACCCACCGCGACGAGATCGTGCTCACGACCAAGTGCGGCTATGACATCGAGGCCGACCGGAAGTACCCGGGTCAGTCCGAGCGCCCGCACGACTGGGAGCCCGCGTCGATCCGGCGCCAGCTCGAGGGATCGCTGCGGCGCCTCGGCATCGAGCACATCGACCTCTACCAGCTGCACAACCCGCGCATCGAGCCGATCCTCGCCGACGACCTGTGGGCCGAGCTCGAGGCACTGCGCACGGAGGGCAAGGTGCGCGAGCTGGGAGTGGCCCTCGGCCCGGCGATCGGCTGGGTCCAGGAAGGCCTGATCGCGATCCGCGACCGGAACATCGCGTCCATGCAGACCGTGTTCAACATCCTCGAGCAGGAGCCGGGGCTCACCTTCGCCGCGGAGCCCAACGTCGCGGACGGCAAGGTCGGGCTGATCTCGCGCGTCCCGCACGCATCGGACGCGCTCTCGGGCAGGGTCACGCGCGACACCGTGTTCCCTCCGGGCGACCACCGGGCCCACCGCAACCGCGACAACATGCTCGACAACTTCGACAAGGCCGACACCGTCTCCTTCCTCTGGGAAGACACCGGCCGTACGCGCGGGCAGGCGGCGATCGCGGGCATCCTCGCCAACCCGGCCTTCACGACCGTGCTCCCCACGTGCGTCGAGGCCGACGAAGTGCGCGAGTACGCCGCGGCGTCGGACCTGCCCCTCACCGACGAGGAGCGCACACGCCTCGACGGCATGTGGAGCAACAACTTCGGGATCACCAACCGGTACGAGATGCCGTTGAAGTCGAGCGTCTGAGCAGGTGACGTCCCGGCTCCCGGCGGATCAGCGTCGCCGCCAGCTCCTCGAGATCGCGTGCCGCGTGTTCGCGGACACGGGGTTCCACGCGAGCGCGATGGACGACATCGCCGGCGCGGCCGGCGTCACCAAGCCGGTGCTCTATCAGCACTTCGCGTCGAAGCGGGCGCTGTTCACCGAGGTGCTCAGGGATGTCGGCGGTCAGCTCCTGGCCAGCCTCGGCACCGCGACGGCCGAGGCGACCACCGGTCGTGACCGCGTTCAGGCGGGGTTCGCCGCGTACTTCCGGTTCGTGACCGAGAACGAGCCCGCGTTCCGCGTCCTCTTCGGAGCGGCCGCCCGCAACGATCCGGAGTTCGCCTCCATCGTCGACCGGATCCTCGAGGACGTCGCCGAGGCGATCAGCCTGCTGATCGAGATCCCCGGAACCGTCGAGCACCGCCGCGTGCTCGCGCACGCCGTGATCGGGATCGCCGAGGCGACGAGCCGCGACGCGCTCACCGCCGACGGCACCGCACTCGAGCCAGACCGGCTCGCGGCGTGGGTCGCCGAGCTCGCATGGTTCGGCCTGCGGGGTGTGCGCGCTGACGACGCCGCCTCGTAACGAACCGCGCGGCTTCGCGCGGAGCTACGGGAGCTGGTGTACGACCAGCGGCATGACCGCGGCCACGCCGGCGTCGCGCAGCAGCGCGGCCGCGACCGTCATGGTCCAGCCGCTTCGGTAGGTGTCGTCGACGAGGAGGACGGGCCCGTCGGTCGGCAGCTCGACATCCGGGCGCACCGACAAGGAGGCGAACAACGCCTCCACCCGTGGCCCGGACGGCACGTCGTCGGGCGGGCGCGACCCCTGGACGGCTAGCGCGTCGACCAGCGGGAGCTTGCCCACGGCGGCGATGCGCTCGGCGAGGTCGTGCACGAGGGTCGGGTGGTGTCGCGACGGCACGGGCACCACCGCGACCGGACGGGTCGGCCACACCCGCCGCCAGCGCCCGAGGACCGCGACGAGGCCCTGGACGACGTCGTCGGGGAGCGGGCAGTCGGGGCCGTGGAGCACCGAGACCGCCGCCGACCAGCCCGGAGTGTCGGCGAAGGTGAGGGCCCGGCCCTCGGCGGCGCCGCGGATCACGCCCTTGGGACCGTCGGCCAGACCGTTGGGCCATCGCTTGCGGGGTTCGATCACGGTGTCGGCGCCGCGCAGGTGCACCTGGGCCGCGTGGATCGCACCGGGGTCGACCGTGTGCCCCGGCGGCGGCAGCACCCCGGTGCACACCGAGCACCGGCCGCAGGGCCCGGGGTCGGGGTCGTCGAGGGCCCGCTGCAGGAACTCCATGAGGCAGCCTCGCCCACCCGCGTACGCGCGCATCAGGTCGGCCTCGGCGGCGCGCACCGCGCGGATCTCGGCCCACTTCTCGGCGTCGAACACGTACGGCGTACCGGTGGCCACCCACCCGCCGGACGTGCGCTCCACTGCGTCGTCCACCGCCACCACCCGCAGCAGCGCCTCCAACCGGCCACGCCGGATGCCACTGGCCGACTCCAGCGCGGGCACGCTCACGGGCTCGCCGACGTCGCCCAGGATGTCGAGCACGCGGCGCACCTGCTCGGGGTCGGGCACCGACGCGGTCGCGAAGTACTCCCAGATCCGCTCGTCGGACTCCGCGGGCAGGAGTACCGCCTCGGCGTTGTCGATCGCGCGGCCGGCCCGGCCGATCTGCTGGTAGTACGCGACCGGCGAGTCGGGTGACCCGACGTGCACGCAGAACCCGAGGTCGGGCTTGTCGTAGCCCATGCCGAGCGCCGACGTGGCAACGACCGCCTTCAGCGCGTTGGCTCGCAGCGCGTCCTCGACCCGGGCCCGCTCGTCAGGGTCGAGCTGACCGGAGTAGGCCGCAACCGTGTGGCCGCGCTCGGCCAGGAATCCGGCGAGCCGCTGGGTCTCCGCGACCGTGGGGACGTAGACGATGCCCGAGCCCGGGAGCTCGGTCAGGGCCTGGTCGACCCAGGCGTAGCGCTCGAGCGGGCCGAGCCCGGGTACCACCGACAAGCGCAGCGACGACCGTGCGAGCCCTCCCCGCAGCACGACCGTGGCCGCACCGAGCTGCTCGGCGACGTCGGCGGTGACGCGCGCGTTGGCCGTGGCGGTGGTGGCGAGCACGGGCACACCCGGCGCGCCGGTGAGCACGCGCGAGAGGCGCTGGTAGTCGGGGCGGAAGTCGAATCCCCAGTCGGAGATGCAGTGCGCCTCGTCGATCACCACCAGGCCCGCACCGGCGACGAGCGAGCCGACGCGGCGCGCGAAGCCGGGATTGGCGAGGCGTTCCGGAGAGACGAGCAGCACGTCGACCGCGCCCGCGTCGACTGCCGCGAGCACGCCGTCCCACTCGCCGACGTTGGTGGAGTTGACGGTGACCGCGCGCAGACCCGCGCGCTCGGCCGCGGCGATCTGGTCGCGCATCAGCGCGAGCAGCGGCGACACGACGAGCGTGGGCCCGCCCCCGAGCGAGCGGATCGCCGCGGTGGCGGCCCAGTAGACCGCGGACTTGCCCCAGCCGGTGGCCTGGACCACGAGGACTCGGGCCTGGTCGGCCACGAGTGCCTCCACCGCGGTGCCCTGGTCCTCCCGGGGCTCGGCGGCGTCGCCCGCGACCGCGTGGAGCACGGACGCGAGATGGTGGGCCGCCGCTCCGGCGAGCTCGGGCCGCGGCCGATCGGTCCATCGTTGCGTGTCGGCCCGACCCGTCTGTGTCATGGGCCCACCCTACGGAGGGCGTGTGACAGTCGAGCGCGCGGAGCCCGGGACCGCCCGTTGGGCGTCTGGTCGGGCTACTGCATCACGGTGAGGTTGCGCGTGATCGCCGTGGCGTATCCGTCGAGGCACGCGCGGTCGCGTCCGCCGTCCTTCGCCGCGAAGAGCGCGCGATCCGCCCGCTTGACCAGATCCTCGAGGCCGTCGGCATCGTCGGAGTGCGCGATCCCGAAGCTCGCCGTGAACACGGGTGTCTCGCCCCGGCCGCCGATCTCGGCCAGGGCCAGGCGGACCCGGTCGGCCAGCTCGATCGTCTCGAAGGTCTCCTTGTCAGGCAGCGCGACCACGAACTCCTCGCCGCCGTACCGGCACGCGAGGCCTTCGCTCCCGACCTCTTCCCGCAGCACGCGAGCGAACACCCGCAGCGCGCGGTCGCCGGTCTCGTGTCCGTGCGTGTCGTTGAGCCGCTTGAAGTGGTCGAGGTCGGCAAGCATGACTGCAACGCGGGTGTTGCGCGCGAGCGTCAATGCGACCCGGTTCTCGAAGGTCCGGCGGTTGACGAGCCCGGTCAGGCCGTCGGTCATGGCCTGGGACTCGGTCTCGGCGAACACCCGCAGCATCCCGACGTGGTGGCCGGCCTGGTCGGCCAGGGTCTGGAGCGCTTCGACGGTGCCGTCGCCGAGCAGGGCCTCGGGCGCACTGGTCGCGTGGAGCACCCCGACGCTCCGGCCGGTGATGGAGACGGGAACGCACACGGCGGCGCACCGGCCGCTGACGCGCCCGCGCAGGTACGGGCATGCGTCGATCGCGTCGCTGTCGCTGAACCGCTGGGTCTGGGCCCGCCGGACCGCGATGCAGCGGTGCGGCGAGTCGACGGCACAGCCCGGGGCCTGCGCCCCGTCGGGCACCGCGACCGCCACCTGCTCGAGGTGCGCGTAGCTGTGGTCGGCGAGCAGGAGCTCGGACGGATTCGCCGGCGCGATCGACGCCATCGCGCGCCGGACGGTCTCGTACGCGCCCGGCTCGTCGTCGGCCATCTCGAAGGCCCGGCCCAGCTGCGTGTCGAAGTGACGCCGGTCGGCGTCCCGGCGCAGGAGACGTGTGTTGACGGCGGCTTCGAGCGCGATCCTCAGACCGCGGCGCTTCGTGACCTCGCTCACCACCACGATCATCGGCGTGCCCACCGCGACCGCGACGGCCATGGCCATGAGCGCCATGACCAGGGTCGATGGGTCACCCGGCACCAGCGCGGCCCCGAGCCCACCCGTGAACCCCGTGAGGGCGATGATGCCGACGAGACCGGTGACCGCGCCCCGGATGCCCCGTGCAACCTCGTCCCTGGCCGCGGCCACGTCCGCGGCGGTCACCCGGTGATCCCCCAGGTCGGCCACCAGCACCGCCACGCGGTCATTCGCCATGAGGGTTGAACGGCACACCTGAAGCCGGGCTTTACCCCGATCTGGACCCAGCGTCGTCGCTCAGCGACCAGCGCGGGGTCGCCGCATCCGAGGCGACGAAGCGCTGGGGGTACTTGTAGAGCACCGCGTTCACCGAGCTCTTGCTCACGCCGATCACGTCGGCGAGGTAGCGCGCTGTCGACCGAGGCTTCTTGGCGAGCACCAGACTGATGGTGTCACGGAGCGCGGACTGCTTCACGCGCCCGCGTTCGCCTCGTACCGCTCGCGCCACTCGTGGCGGGAGCGGATCGAGGTGTCGACGTCGGGCGACAGGGCACGCAGCGCCCCGACCGTCGCCCGCTCCCGGGGGATCACCGCGAACGGGTCGTAGTCGAAGAACCGGCACGTGTTCTGCCAGGTGATCTTGTGCATGTCCTCGTCGCTGCACCCGGCCGCGGCCATCTCGGAGTGGATCTGCTCCGGCGCGTCGGGCCAGATGGAGTCGGAATGGGGGTAGTCGCACTCCCAGGCGATGATGTCGATGCCGATGTCGTGGCGGACCTTCAGCGACGTGGGGTCGCTCACGAAGCACGCGAGCGAGTGCTCACGGAAGATGTCGCTCGGGAGCTTGCCGCCGAAGTCGTGACCCAGCCAGATCTGGTTCCTGTAGTGGCGGTCGCAGCGGTCGAGGTAGAAGGCGATCCACCCGATGCCGGCCTCCGACCACGAGATCTTCAGGTCGGGGTACTGGAAGAACGCACCGCCCCAGAGCAGGTCCTGCGCCGCAATGGTCGAGACCTGGGTCGCGAGGATGATGAAGTTGTCGATCGGGGCGCCGGGCGCGCTCTGGATCGCACCGAAGCCCTGGCCGATGTGCAGGTTCACGACCGTGCCCTCGTCGCACACGGCGTCGAAGAACGGGCCCCAGTACTCGAGGTCGTGGTAGCTCGGCAGACCCATGAGGTGGGGCAGCTCCGGCATCGTCACCGCGCGACAGCCCTTCGCCGCGACCCGCTTCACCTCGGCCGCCATGCCCTCGCGGTCCCACACGGGCATGAGGGCCAGCGGGATGAACCGGCCCGGGTAGGCCGCGCACCACTCGTCGATGTGCCAGTCGTTGTAGGCCTGGAGCATGACCTTCGACAGGTCGCGGTCGGGCGCGTTGTAGAAGAAGCCCGCATTGAACCCGGCGAACGACGGGAAGCACATCGACGCGAGGATCCCGTTGCGGTTCATGTCGCGGACGCGCTCGTGGATGTCGTACGCGCCAGGGCGCATCTCGGCCATCGACGTCGGGTCGAGGCCCCAATCCTCCTTGGGCCAGCTGACCACCGCGTTGAGCCCGACCGTCCCTTGGGTGTTGCCCTGGAACGTCCACAGGTCCTTGCCGGCGTCGTTGGTGACCAGCTTCGGGGCCCGATCGACGTACTCGTCGGGGACATGGCCCGCGAACATGCCGGCGGGCTCCACCACGTGATCGTCGATGCTCACCAGGATCAGGTCGTCGATCTGCACGGGATCCTCCTCGAGTCGCTGTCCCTACTCTGCTCCCGGGGAGCCCGCGGCGTCGAACGCAGCGGCGCCGAGGTGGATCACCGACCGTGGACCGGTGGGCGCCTCCGAGGACCCGAGAACGCCTTCACCAACCGCACCGCCATCCCGAGGAGCTCGCCCAGGAGATCGTGGCGCTCGGCCCCGGTGAACCGGCGTCTCCCTGACTCGACCTCGTCGAGGACGTCCGGTACGAAGTCGGCGCGTCACTCCCGTAGTGACGCGCTCGGAGCCGCCCGATCAGGGATCATCGCGTTCGACACCCGAATCCCCGAGAACCCCGGATGGATGATCTCGACGCCGTACTGAACGACTCGTCGACCTACGCCAACAACTCCGTGCAACGCGTGGTCGTCACCGCGACGGAACCTGCCTGACGGCCGAGGCCGAGAAACCACCGCGCTCCACCTCGTCCACCGCGGGCTCCCGACCCCGATGGTCGACCCTCACTCCGGAGGCTGGACGAACTTCCTCACCCGGCTCGCCGCCGTGGCCGAGCACCGCGACCCGGCCCCGACCCACTCGCCCACGAGCGCGTCCCCACCGCTACGCAGGCCCGGAACAAACCGAAGTGACGGCCTCGCTCGATGGCGAGCGCGCCGAGATCACCCCGACGTCGCCAACGCCTCCCGGATCATGTCGATGGTCGGGTAGTCACCGACGCCCGTGGCGATGTGGGCCCAGCGCACCGTCCGGTCCGGTGCGATCAGCGCCACACCCGACAGGCGCCGCCAGTCGCCGGTGATCCGACCCTGCCGACTCCCCCGGCGGTACGCCGCCAGGTACCGGCGAATGGTCGTCGGGCGGAACCACTCCGTGAAGCCGATCCGCCCGATCCCCAACGCGCGGTAGAGGTTCGCGTCGGGATCGACGAGACACGCGAACGGCATCCCCTCGGCCATGAGGCGCTCGGCCTGGAAGGCCGCGCCGGTCCCCACGACCACCACGCTCGTGTCGAGTGCCTCGATCTGCGCATGGGCCTCACGCAACTGCGCGAGGAAGTCCAGACATGGGATTCAGCCGTAGTACCGGATCGCGACGACCAGCAACGAACGCTCGAGGAACGCGCCGAGCTCGACGTTCGCACCGGTGGCAGTCTGGAGCTCGACCAACGGCAACCGCTTCCCCACACCCGTCACGGAATCTCCTTCCCCGAGGCATCCTGCCCCACGGCCACGGGTCATGGAACCCGGTCGGCCGGGCACGGCTTCCGCCGGTCCAGCTCGTATGCGGAAGCCGAATCGCCATGCGAGGCGAGATTCTCGGAAGCCGGGCCGACGCGGGCGGGTTCCCCGTGTGTGCCTCGTCCGCCCGTGCCCGAA
>JBAZYX010000111.1:0-11934 GCA_041659105.1 Acidimicrobiia bacterium | reverse complement strand
GAGCGAAGCGACGGGAGCAGCCGAACGAGCGCCCGCGGAGCGCCTTCAGCCGACGCGCGGCACCCGCAACGAACGACCGAAACTCACCCGGATCGGCGCTGCGCAGCGAGCGAGGCAATCGAGGGCGTACGGAGCGAAGCGACGGGAGCAGCCGAACGAGCGCCCGCGGAGCGCCTTCAGCCGACGCGCGGCACCCGCAACGAACGACCGAAACTCACCCGGATCGGCGCTGCGCAGCGAGCGAGGCAATCGAGGGCGATCAGAGCCGCGCCACGTCGATGCCGTCGGCGTAGGGGTCGAGGGTCCGCAGGGCGGTGAGCGTCTTCACCGTGATGGCCGGGGCGTGGGGCTCGGCCTCGGGCGTGAGCGCCAGCGTGACGACGAGGCGGCCCCCGGACCGGCGGACCTCGACCGCGCTCCCCTCGGCCGACACGCCGTGACCGGCGAGGAGGTCGCGCATCGTTCGGGTCGCGACCGTGCCGTGCTCCGGGAGGGGCGCGCCGGCTGCGTGCTCGACGGCCTCCAGGAGCTCGTCCTCGGTCGTGGTCTCGGCGACCGCCCACCGGTCGAACGGCTCGAGCGCGGTGGTGCCGTGGACGACGAGGGGGACGAATCGGTGGATGCCGCAGATCGCGCCGTCCTCGAGCGGGGAGGGGCGCGGCCAGGCGCGGTCGCGCGCGGTCACCACGACGTCGACGCGCGACGCCTCGAACGGACAGCTCCCCCGGTCGGTCAATGCCGTGCAGGGGAACGTGCCCTCGTGGTCGTCGCGGCAGTGGACCACCTCGTGGCCACCCGCCGTCAAGACCTCCTCGGTGCGGTCGATCGCGCCCGGAAGGGTTCCCACCAGTAGCACACGCATACCTGCATCCTCGCCCCGCGTCCGGGCGGAGGTGAGGGGCATCCGTCCCCGATCTTGGGACTGAAGTCCCAACCAGCGCACGCGGCGGTCCCTGGCCCCATCGGCGCCGGTGGGCGAGACTGCGCGCATGAGCCGACGAACGATGGTGGTGGGAATCGACGGATCGCCGGGCGCGGCCACCGCGCTGGCCTGGGCGGTGGAGTACGCGCCGCTCATCGACGCCGAGGTGGTGGTGGTGCACTCGATGGACGTGACGATGGCGATGCCGCCACCCACGATCGCCGCCCCGCCGTTCGTGGTCGACGACGAGCTGCGCGCGGGGATGCGCGACGCGCTGCACGAGTGGTGCACACCGCTGCGGGAGGCGAACGTGCCCTACCGGGCCGAGCTCTACGAGGGGAACCCGGTCGGCGCGATCACCCAGATCGCCGAGCAGGAGGGGGCCGACCTGATCGTGGTGGGCCGCCGGGGCCACGGCGGGTTCTCCGAGCTGGTGCTCGGGAGCGTGCCCCACTCGCTCTCGCACCACGCCAAGGTCCCCGTGGTGATCGTGCCTGCCGGATTGCCGCGCTCGGCTACTGCCGTGGGCGGTCCTTGAGGCCGGCGGCGTACACGGCCGCCTGGGTGCGGCGCTCCATCCCCAGCTTGGCCAGCAGGTTGGACACGTAGTTCTTCACCGTCTTCTCGGCGAGGTGGATCCGCTGCGCGATCTGGCGGTTGGTGAGGCCCTCGGCGATGAGGTCGAGGATGCGGCGCTCCTGCTCGGTGAGCCGGGCCAGGCGCGCGTCGTCCTCGGGCGGCGTGCGCAGGCGCTCGAGCACGCGGGTGGTGACGGCGGGGTCGAGCAGCGACTGGCCGACCGACACCCGGCGCACGGCGTCGACGAGGTCGGTGCCCCGCACCTGCTTGAGCAGGTAGCCGGCGGCGCCCGCCATGATCGCCTGGAAGAGCGCTTCGTCGTCGCTGAACGACGTGAGGATCAGGCACTGGACCTCGGGGTGGGCCGAGCGCACATCGCGGCAGACCTCCACGCCGTCGCCGTCGGGCAGGCGCACGTCGAGGATCGCGACGTTCGGCCGGGTGGGCGGGATGCGCCGGATGGCCTCGTCGGCCGTGCCGGCCTCGCCGACCACCTCGATGCCGCCCGCGGCCTCGAGCAGGTCGCGCAGTCCCCGCCGCACCACCTCGTGGTCGTCGAGGAGGAAGACACGGATCGGGTCCGGTGGGTTCCCGTGATCGTTCCCCGCGGTGCCCGAGGGGGCAATGGGTTCAGGAGCGTCCGAATCGGTCACCCACGCATGATACGAGCGATATAGGTTTCCCGCAGTGAACGAGGTCCAGCCCACCGACGTGCTGACACGGTTCCTGGCTGCCGTGGCCGGCGTCGCGTCCGGGCTGAGCCTCCCCAGCACCCTCCGCCACATCATCGACGCCGCCACCACCCTGGCCGACGCCCGCTACGGCGCCCTCGGGGTGATCGGCGAGGACCAGCGCCTCGTCGAGTTCGTGAACACGGGCCTCGACGAGGCGACGATCGAGGCGATCGGCACGCTGCCCCAGGGACGGGGCGTGCTCGGGCTGCTCATCCGCGACCCGAAGCCCATGCGCCTCCGGGACCTGGGCGTCCACCCCGACGCCTTCGGCTTCCCGCCCAACCACCCGCCGATGCGGTCCTTCCTCGGAGTGCCGATCCGCATCGGCGACGAGATCTTCGGGAACCTCTACCTCTGTGAGAAGCGGGGCGCCGACGAGTTCACCGACGAGGACGAGATCCTGGTCGAGTCGCTCGCCGCCATCGCCGCCATCGCCATCGAGAACTCCCGTCTCCACGATCGGCTGCAGGACCTCGCGGTGCTGCGCGACCGCGAGCGCATCGCCCGCGACCTGCACGACAAGATCATCCAGCGGCTCTTCGCGGCCGGCATGGCGCTCCAGGCCGCGGCCCGGCTCCCCGCGCCCGAGGTCCTCGTGCGGATGGAGAGCACCGTCGACGAGCTCGACGCGATCGTCAACGAGATCCGGGCCACGATCTTCGACCTCGAGGCGCGCCCGGCCGACCGCCCGGCGATGATGGCCTCGGTCCTCGCCGTGGTCGACGAGATGACCCGGCACGCGGACCTCGAGGCCTCCGTTCATTTCCAGGCCGGCGTCGAGCACAAGCTCGCGCCCGAGATCGCCGACGCGACCCTCGCGGCGCTCCGGGAGGCCCTGGCCAACACCGCGCAGCACGCCGACGCCCGCCACGTGGAGATCTCGATGGCCTGCGACGGCGACGATCTCGTCCTCTTGGTGACCGACGACGGGCGCGGCCCCCATGCCGCCGACGCGCCCCGTCCCGGCCGCGGCCGGGGGCTCACGAACCTCCGGACCCGCGCGCGCGATTGGGGCGGATCGTGCCTGATCGGTCCGGGTCCGGACGGCGGGACAACGCTCGAGTGGCGGGTCCCCTGCCAAGTCGGGACCTTTTCCCCTCCCACCTGAGGCACCCGATGCGGCAAGTTGAACGGCAATCAGTCACCACTCTCTGGAGCCGTTCGCAACCGCCGCCATGTTCGTCCGGGACTTCATCCACGTGGACCAGCCCTTCGAGGTCGTGGCGCCACGCTTCGTCAGCGACACGGACTGGCTCGCGCCGATCGTCGAGGAGGCCGCCGTCGTCGCGCGTGACGTCGCGGTCAGCCTGCTCGGACACAGTCCGGCCGGCCCGGCCCAGCCGGGACGCGTGCGGTGCGAGCTCGGACCCGTGCGAGCGCGCAAGAGCAGCATCCTCGTGCCGATGTGGCTCATCAGCGAGCGCGCGGAGGCCGCGCTCCCCGACCTCGCCGGCGACCTCGAGATCGCGCCGGTGGGTGCGCACCGGTCGCTCGTCGCGTTCGCGGCCACCTACCAGCGACCCACCCACGATCTCGACCTGCTCGAGCGGGTGGAGCGCGCCACCGAGGCCGGGGTGCGGACGTTCCTGAACGGCATCGCCGCCGTGCTGAGCCGACCCGTCTCCCCAGTCTGAGGGGAAGGCATGACGACCGGACCTCGCCTCGCGGTTCGCGACCTGACGCTGGTCCCCACGCCCTCCCTGTCGATCGGCGCGACGATCGGCGACGTCGCCGCCGCACTCGTGCGCGAACGCGTCCCCGCCCTCCTGCTCGGGAGCGGGGAGGCGATCGTGAGCGAGCACGACATCGTCCGAGCCGTCGCCCGGGGCCGCGCCCCGAGCGAGCCTGCCCGGCTCTTCGCGACGCCCGACCCGATCGCGGTGTCGACCGACGCACCGGCGCTCGAAGCGGTCGAGGTGATGCTGCGGCACGGGCTGCGGGCCGTCGTGGTCGTCGACGATGCTCGGCGGTCGGTGGGGATGCTCACGCTCGTGCACGCCGTGGAGGCCCTGCTGGCGGTCGCCGAGGTCCCCGCGTGGCTGTCGGGGCTGCGCATCGCGCTGCGGGTGGAGATGGACCGCTGATCGCAACGGCGTCGTAGGCTCGATCCGTGCAGCAGGCGTGGCGGTTCGTCGGCGGGAGCCCCGCTCCCGAGGCGCTGCCGTTCGACGCCGCGATCACGCACCTCCACGACCGCCGCGAGGGGACGATCTGGCTCGACCTCGCCGACCCGTCGGCTGAGGACCTGCACCGGGTCGACGCCGCCGTGGGCCTGGGCGAGTTCCTGCTCGAGGACCTGCGCGAAGGCGCCGCCGACGCGGGGCAGCGCACGAAGCTCCAACAGCACGGCGACCTGTTCCACGTCGCCGTGCGCGACTGCACCGTCGCCGGCCGTCGCCTCGTCGAGCGCGAGATCGACCTCGTGTTCGGCTCCGGCTGGCTCGTGTCGGTCCGGCACCGTCCCGACCCCGATCCCGGGCCCGGCAACGATCCCGACCCGTTCCCGGTCGACGAGGTGCTCCACCGGCTCGGCGCGCAATGTCGCCACGAGCACAGCCTCGACGAGGGCTTCGTGCTCTGGGCCTTCCTCGACCTCGTCACCGACCGCTACCTCACGATCACCGATGCGATCGACGAGCGGCTCGACGAAGCCGAGACCCGCCTGCTCGACGACGGTGAGGACGGCCTCACGGCCACGCGCGCGGGCTCGCCCCGCGAGCTGTTCGACACCGGCCGGCTGCTCACCAACTTCCGTCACCAGGTCATCCCGCTGCGCGAGGTGGTCGGGGCGCTGCTGCGCCGCGAGGACCCGAGCATCGGCGACCCCTCCATCCTCCACTTCCGCGACGTCTACGACCACCTCCTCGGGCTCACCGAGCTCGTGGAGTCGCAGCGCGACGTCCTCGCGGGCCTGCGGGACGTCCACCTCACCGTGGTCTCCAACCAGATGAACCGCTCGATGCAGCAACTTGCAGCATGGGGCGCGATCCTCATCGTCGCGACCCTGATCACCGGAGTGCTCGGCATGAACTTCCGCGACCAACCCAATGTGAGCTGGCACTTCGGGTTCCTCGCCGTGATCGGGGTCATCGCCGTCCTCACCGTGCCGATGTACTTCTTCTTCCGCAAGCGGCGGTGGCTCTGATGCCTCGCACGGGGAGGGGAAGGCCCGCCACCCACCAGCACGCCGAGCGGCACCGCTACGACCGCGTCAACTGGCTGCGCGCCGCCGTCCTCGGCGCGGGCGACGGCATCGTGTCCACCGCCAGCCTGCTCATCGGCATCGCCGCGTCCAACGCCACGCGCTCGGAGCTCATCGTCGCCGGCTTCGCGGGGCTGGTGGCCGGCGCGATGTCGATGGCCACCGGTGAGTACAACTCGGTGAGCTCCCAGCGTGACACCGAGCTGGCCGACATCGCGCGCGAGACCCGCGAGATGACCACCCAGCCCGATCGCGAGCTCGACGAGCTGACCGAGATCTACGTCAAGCGGGGCCTCGACGCCCAGCTCGCCCGCCAGGTCGCGGAGCAGCTCCACGCCGCCGACCCGCTCGGCGCCCACCTGCGCGACGAGCTCGGCATCGTCGACCAGGGCCGGGCCCGTCCGCTCCAGGCGGCGTGGGTCTCCGCCGGGAGCTTCGCCCTCGCGGCCGCGATCCCGCTCCTCGCGGTCATCCTGGCCACCTCGGGGACCCGGATCCCGGTGCTCGTGGTCGTCTCGCTGCTCGCCCTGGCCGCCCTCGGCGTGGGCGGCGCCCGCCTCGGCGGCGCGCCCCCGGGTCGGGCCGCGATCCGGGTGCTGATCGGCAGCGGCCTCGCCATGGCCATCACCGCCGCCATCGGCGCCCTGGTCGGCACCGCCGTGTAGGCACCGGAGCCCCGGGCGGGGGCCCGGCGGCCCGAGCACCCGGGCCCTTCGCCCCTGGTCGCCAGGACACCTTCGGACGATCCTCGGAGTGCGCGCGAGTCCACGCGCCGAGGAGTCCACATGCACGAGTCGATTCGCTTCGGGACCGTTCGCGGCATCGCCATCGGCTGCAACTGGAGCGTTCTCGCCGTCGCCGCCCTGCTCGCCTGGGGCCTCGCCGGCGGCTACCTCCCCGAGGCCGCCCCCGGGTACTCCACCGCCGAGTACTGGCTCGTCGCCGCGTTCGCGGTGGCGCTGTTCCTCGGATCGCTCCTCGCCCACGAGCTCGGCCACTCCCTCGTGGCCCTGCACCAGGGGGTGCAGGTCGAGAGCATCACGCTCTGGCTGTTCGGCGGCGTGGCCCGTCTGCGGGGCGAGGCGGCCACCTCCACCGCCGAGCTGAAGATCGCGACCGCGGGACCGGCGGTGAGCGTGACGGCGACCGTGGTCTTCGGTCTCGGCGCCGCGGCGCTCGGCGCGGCGCACGCACCCGAGCTGGCCTTCGACACCCTGGCCTGGCTCGCCCTGGTGAACGGGATGCTCGCGGTGTTCAACCTCGCGCCCGCGGCGCCCCTCGACGGCGGCCGCATCCTCCATGCGCTGGTGTGGGGCGCGACGGGCGACCGGTACCGGGCCACGCGTGTGGCCACCGGCGCCGGCCGGATCTTCGGCGCCCTGCTCATCGGAGTGGGGATCCTGACGGTCGCGGGCGGGTACCTCGGCGGGGCGTGGCTCGCGCTCATCGGGTGGTTCGTGATGTCCGCCGCGAGCGCCGAGGCCACCCACGCCCTGATCGCGACCGCGCTCGCCGGTGTGAAGGTGCGCGACGTGATGACCGCGCACCCGGTCGTGGTGCGGGCCGACCACTCGATCGACCGGCTCCTCGACGACGCGTTCCTGCGCCACCACTGCTCGTCGTTCCCGGTGGTCGACGAGAGCTCGCACGTCATCGGGCTGCTGACCCTGCGACGCGTCCGCGACCTGCCGCCCGCCGACCGGAGCGGGCACACCGCCGGTGAGGTCGCGATCCCGATCGCCCGCACCGCGATCGTGCGGCCCGACGACGGTCTGGTCGACGTGCTGGAGCACGCGGATCCCGAGACCGCGGGCGACGGCCGCATGCTCGTGTTCGACGCGGGGCACCTCGTGGGCATCGTCTCGCCCACCGACGTGAACCGCGCGATCCAGACGGTTGCGCTGAAGGGCAACCGGCCTTCCGGTACGACGCCATGAGCACCCAGGAGCCGGAGCCTGAGCCGCTGATCCGCCTGACGGGGGTCAGTCGCCGCTACGAGGTGGGCGGTGGCACGGTCACCGCGCTCGCCGACGTCGAGCTCTCGATCGCCGCCGGCGAGTTCGCCGTGGTGCTCGGGCCGTCGGGCAGCGGCAAGACCACCCTGCTCAACCTCGTCGGCGCGCTCGACGTCCCGTCGGAGGGGACGATCACGATCGCGGGGCACGCGATCACGGGGGCCGGGCACCCCGACCTGTTCCGATTCCGCCGGGAGACGGTGAGCTTCGTCTTCCAGACGTTCAACCTCTTCCCCACGCTCACCGCGCTGGAGAACGTGCAGTTCGCCATCGACGTCACCCGTCGCCGCGACCACACCGCGGCCGCCGCGATCCTCGAGCGCGTCGGCCTCGGCGACCGGCTCGCGCACTTCCCCGGCCAGCTCTCCGGGGGCGAGCAGCAGCGCGTCGCCATCGCCCGCGCCCTCGCGACCGGCAACCCCGTCCTCCTCGCGGACGAGCCCACCGGTGAGCTCGACTTCCGTACCGGCATCCAGATCCTCGAGCTGCTCCACGAGCAGGCGCACCGCGGCACCACCGTCCTCATCGTCACGCACAACCGGGAGATCGCCCGGGTGGCCGACCGCGTCATCGAGCTGAGCAGCGGGCGGGTGGTGGGTGACGGCCCGCCCGCGGGCGGCCAGGTGCCGATCGCGGAGCTGCACTGGTGACGTCGCCCCGCGGTCGCCGGGGCCTCTGGCTGCGCTGGTCGTGGCGCGACCTGCGCAAGCGGTGGCCGCAGGTCGCGGCCATCGCCGCGATCATCGCCCTGGGCTCGGGCATCTACTGCGGGTTCGTGAGCTCGTCGGAGTGGCGGCGGGTCTCCTACGACGCGAGCTACCGGAAGCTCGCGATGTACGACCTCCACATCGCGCTGAGCGACGGCAGCTACGTCGGCGCCACCGCGATCGCCGATGCGATCGGCGGGATCCCGTCGAGCGAGGATCTCCGCGCGGTGGAGCCGCGCCTGGTCGTCAAGACCCAGGTGGACGCGTCCACCGACGCGGAGACGATCCTCGTGCCGGGCCGCATCGTCGGCGTCGAGGTCGGTGGCGGCGGCCCCCGGGTCAACCGGATCTCGAGCAAGACCGGCCGCGACTTCGAGTCCGCGGACGCCCGAACCCGCACCGCGATCCTCGACTACCACTTCGCCGACCACTACGGCCTCCCTCCGGCCGGCACGTTGACGATCAGCGGTGGGAGCACTCTGCGCTACGTCGGGCTCGGCCTGTCCCCCGAGTACTTCATGATCCAAGGTGATCAGGGCAGCCTGTTCGCCGAGTCCAACTACGCCGTGCTGTTCGTCCCGCTCGACACCGCCGGCGAGCTCACCGGCCATTCCGGCCAGGCGAACGACGCGGTCGTCAGGCTCCGGCCGGGATCCGATCGCGCGGCCGCGCGCGCCGAGATCTCGCAGGCCCTCACCACCGCGTTCCCCGGCGTCGGGTTCGACATCACGGGCCGGGGCCGCGACGACGTGCGCCGCCTCCTCTACGAGGACATCAAGGGCGACGAGCGCCTCTACAACGTGCTCGCGATCCTCACCCTCCTCGGCGCGTCGTTTGCCGCGTTCAACCTCGCCGGCCGCATGGTCGAGGCCCAGCGCCGCGAGATCGGCATCGGGATGGCGCTCGGGGTCACCCCCGGCAGGCTCGCGATCCGGCCACTCCTCGCCGGCGCCCAGATCGCGGCGCTGGGCGCGGGGCTCGGTGTGCTCCTGGGCCTGGGGATCGGTCGCCTGATGACCGGCGTGCTCCAGGGCTTCTTCCCCCTCCCGGTGTGGGAGTTCCCGTTCCAGTGGGGCATCTTCGGGCGCGGCGCGGCGCTCGGACTCGTGCTGCCGTTCCTCGCCGTCGGGTGGCCCGTCCTGCGCGCGGTCCGGGTGACGCCGCTCGAGGCGATCCGGACGGGCGCGAACGCGCCGACGCGCGTCTCGGTGCTCGCCCGCATCCCGCTCCCGGGTCGTGCACTCGACCAGATGCCCGTGCGCAACGTCCTGCGCACACCCCGCCGCACCGTGCTCACGGCCCTCGGCATCGGCGCGGTGATCGCGGTGGTCGTCGGTGTGGTGGGCATGCTCGACTCGTTCAACGAGACGATCGACCGGACCCGCACCGAGATCCTCCAGGGCAGCCCGCGCCGCCTCGACGTCTCCCTCGACGGGTTCACCCCGGAGTCCGGATCCACCGTGACCGCCGTCGCCGCGCTGCCCGGGGTCGAAGCGCTCGACACGGACCTCCGCCTCGGGGGGAAGCTGATCCACGAGGGCACCCGCGTCGACGCGCTGCTCACCGTGATGGACCTCGATGCCGGGCTGTGGCACCCCACCCTCGACGACCGGGTCGCCCCCAAGAAGCTCCCGGGCATCGTGATCACCGAGAAGGCGGCGGGCGACCTCGGGGTCGCGCCCGGCGACACGATCACGCTCCGCCATCCGCGCGTCACCGGGCCCACCTCCTTCGAGTACGTCCGCACCCCGGTCCGGGTCATCGCGACCAGCCCGCTCCCCACCCGGTTCACCACGTTCATGGACACGAGCGACGCCTCGATCATGGGGCTGACCGGCATCACCAACGCGCTCCAAGTGGAGCCGGCCACGGGCGCCGATGTCGCGACGGTTCGCCGCGAGCTGTTCGAGCAGCCCGGCGTGAGCTCCGTCCAGCCGGTGAGCACCTTCACCGACTCCGTGTCCGACACGCTGGCGCAGTTCCAGTCGATCTTCACGATCATCGAGGGGATCGTGCTGCTCCTCGCGCTCCTCATCGCGTTCAACTCCGCGAGCATCAACGCCGACGAGCGCCGGCGCGACCACGCGACGATGTTCGCCTTCGGCCTCCCCGCCCGCCGGGTCCTCGCGATGGCGGTCGTGGAGAGCGCGCTGATCGGCATCCTCGGCACGATCCTCGGCGTGCTCGGCGGGCTCGTGCTCCTCGACTGGCTGGTCAACTCGCTCTTCGCGTCCACCGCTCCCGACCTCGGCATCGTCGTCTCGCTCGCGCCCGGCACGCTGCTCATCGCGGCGGCGCTGGGGATCGTCGCCGTGGCGGTGGCGCCGCTGCTGGGCGCGCGCCGAATCCGCCACATGGACATCCCGTCCACGCTGCGCGTGGTCGAGTGACCCGCGGACGGATCGCTCAGCCGTCGATGTGCGCCGCGGCGGCGATGTACTCCGGGTTGCGCTTGGCGAGGCTGCGGCGGGTGTACTGCCACACCAGCTCGATCCCGATCACCGCGAGCAGGCAGATCCCGAGCATCTCGGCGAACACCGCACCGTCGGGGATCTTCAGCGCGTAGAAGTCGCGCAGCCAGGGCACGGCGAGGATCACCGCGACCGACGCGGCCATCGAGGCCACGAGCAGGGTGCGCCACCAGTTGAACGGCCGGGCCAGGCACACGAGCACCCACAGGCCCACCGCGCAGAGCGCGACGGTCGCGCAGGTGCGCGCCTCGCGCAGCACGAGGTCCTCCGCGTAGTACGCGACGCCGAAGGCGGTGAGCGCGGCCGCGGCCGAGACGGCCCCAGCGGGCACGGTGAAGCGCAGCACCCGGTCGAGGAACCCGGGCACGTACCGCCGCTTGTTGGGCGCGAGCGCCAGGAAGAAGCCGGGGATGCCGATCGTGAACGTGCTCACGATCGTGAGCTGGCGCGGCAGGTACGGGAACTTCCACCCGAAGATCGCCACGAACACCGCGATGAGGATGGCGTAGGCCGTCTTGGTGACGAACAGGTTGGCCGAGCGCTCGATGTTCGCGATCACGCGGCGGCCCTCGGCCACGACGCCCGGCATCGTGGCGAACTTGCCGTCGAGGAGCACGAGCTGGGCGACCGCGCGCGTGGCCGCCGCGCCCGAACCCATCGCCACCCCGATGTCGGCGTCCTTCAGCGCGAGCGCATCGTTGACGCCGTCGCCGGTCATCGCCACGACGTGCCCCTTGGACTGCAGCGCGCCCACCATCGCCCGCTTCTGCTGCGGGGTCACCCGTCCGAACACCGAGTGGTGCTCGAGGACCTCGGCCAGCTCGGCCTGGTCCTCGGGAAGCTCGCGCGCGTCGTACGGATCGTCGCCGCCGGGCAGTCCGACCCGCGTGGCCACTGCGCCCACCGTGCGCGGGTTGTCGCCCGAGATGACCTTGAGGGCCACACCCTGGTCGGCGAAGTACTGCAGGGTCTCGGGGGCGTCGGGCCGGATCTTCTCCTCGAGCAGCACCAGCGCCTCGGGCCGGATGCCGGCCGGCAGCACCTCGCCGTCGAGCGCGGCGTCGGCGTGGGCGAGCAGCAGCACCCGGCGCCCCTCCGCCGCCAGCGCGTCGGCCCGCCGGCGCGCCGGGACGGTCGGGTCGGCGAGGATCATCTCCGGCGCCCCGATCACCCACGACCCGTGGCCGTCGAAGCCCGCGGCCGACCACTTGCGGGCCGACGAGAACGGCACCGCCCCGGTCCGGGCCCATCCCGAGGGTGCCGGGAACGCGTCGCCGATCGCCTTGAGCGTGGCGTTGCGGTTC
>JBAZYX010000110.1:0-12348 GCA_041659105.1 Acidimicrobiia bacterium | reverse complement strand
CGCCGATGACCGTGCCGGAGATCACGCCGGCCTCGGTCGCGCTGTACCCGTTCAGCACCGGGCAGCCCAGCGTCTCGCGCAACCGGCGGATCAGCTCGGGCGGCGCGGCGGCACCCCCCATGGCGACGACCCGCAGCGTCGAGAAGTCGGTCAGCGAGACGTCCTCGTGGTCGAGCAGGCGTGACCACTGGGTGGGCACCCCGTTCATCACGGTCACCCGTTCGGCGTCGACCAGGCGCAGCGTCGCCGCGGCCGACCACGGTTCGGGGCCGAGCACGATGGTCATCCGGCGGGCGAGGAAGCCCCAGCACCAGCCCATGAACCCGAGGTGGGGGAAGGGCACGGCGTGGAGCAGGCGGTCGTGGGCGGACATGACGTCCGCCTGGCCGCGGGCGATCGCCGCCAGGGCCGCGTGGTCGTACACCGCGCCCTTGGGTACGCCGGTCGTGCCGCCGGTCCAGACGATGCACACGGGGTCACCGGCGTCCGGTCGAGGGAGGTGCTCCGGGGGCGGCGCGCAGAACGCCGCGTCCAGGTCCTCGGCGGAGAGCACCGCGGCCGACCGGACGCACTCGGGGAGCCGGGCGGGATCGCCGGCGACCACCGCACGCGGGTCGGCGCGGTGCAGGATGCTCGCCTGCTCTTCCGGGCCCAGGCGCAGGTTGACCGCCGTCGTGAGAGCGCCCACCCGGGCGGCCCCGAGGTAACACGCGGCGAAGGCGATCGACGACGGGAGCAGCACGGCCACCACGTCGCCGGTCGTCACCCCGCACCCGGCGAGCGTGGCGGCGACGCCGTCCACCATCCGGTCGAGCCGGTCGTAGGTGACCCGCTCGCTGCCGTGCACGAACGCCTCGCGGTCGGGCTCGTCGGTTGCCGCGCGGCGGAGGAGATCCGCCAGCCTGGGGGTCACCATCGTGCGGCGGATCCTTGCACACGGTCGGGTGTCGCCGCGAGGGAAGTGGGCCGACGCGGACTTGACAGCCGCAGCGTCCTGGGGTCGACTCGGCCCCCGATGAACCACCATTCAATCGAAGTGTCGGTTCGGCCCGGCGTCCGCCGGGTCCCGCCGCGGCCCGACGATCCGGTGGCCGGGGCTCGGACCGACGAGCGGGTCGGGCAGCTGGCCCAAGCGGCTGCGGCCCTCATGGCCCGGCAGGGTTACCACGGCACGTCGATGCAGGACGTCGCCGCCGACGCCGGCGTCTCGGTCGGGCTGATCTACCGGTACTTCGAGAACAAGGAAGCGCTGCTCGCCCACGTGGTGACCGGGATCATGGGCGGCTACCTCCGCCGCCTCCCGCCCGCGATGGTCGGGTTCGACGACCCCGTGCTCCGGTTGCGGGCCGGGTTCGCGGCGTACTGCGAGGTGATCGACGAGCACCGTCCCGGCGCGCTCCTCGCGTACCGGGAGGGGAAGTCGATGCCCGACGGCGTGCTCGACCGGGTCAAGGCGCTCGAGCTCGAGACCACCGAGCTGCTGGCCGAGCCCGCGCGCGATGCCGTTGCTGCCGGGATCCTGCGCGAGCGCGTCGATCCGTTCCTCCTCGCCTACGACCTGAGCATCTTCGGGCACATGTGGGCACTCAAGCACTGGTACTTCACCGACCGCGTCGTCCTCGCCGACTACATCGCCCAGCAGTTCGCTCTGTGCGTATCCGGTGCGATCGATCCGGAGCACGAGCTCCGGTACCGCCACGTGATGTCGCCGTCGACCATCGGAGGTAACGCATGAAGTTCGGGGTCTTCGTCGAGCTCTCGGTCCCGCGCCCGTGGACGCCCGGCGCGGAGCGCGAGGTGTACGAGAACTCGATTCGCTATCTCAAGCTCGCCGACGAGCTGGGGTTCGACTACGCCTGGTGCGTCGAACACCACTTCCTGGAGGAGTACTCGCACTCTTCGGCCCCCGACCTCTTCCTCTGCGCGGTCGCCCGGGAGACGAAGCGCATCCGCATCGGCCACGGCATCGTCATCTGCGTGCCCCAGATCAACCCGCCGGTGCGGATCGCGGAACGGGCGGCGGTGCTGGACATCCTCTCGGGAGGCCGGCTCGACGTCGGCACCGGCCGGTCGTCGACGTGGACGGAGCTCGCGGGCTTCGGCGTCGATCCGGCCGACACGAAGAAGTACTGGGACGAGACGGTCCGCGCCCTGCCCAAGATGTGGACCCAGGAGCGGTACTCGCACGACGGCACGGCGTTCTCCATGCCCGAGCGCGCCGTGCTGCCGAAGCCGATCCAGGACCCGCACCCTCCGTTGTGGGTGGCGGTGACGAGCCCGGGCACCGAGCTCGACGCCGCCGATCGGGGCCTCGGCAGCCTGGGCCTCACGTTCGGCGGGTTCGGCGAGCAGGAGGAACGGATCGCCACGTACCGCAAGCGGATCCAGCAGTGCGACCCGGTGGGTGCCGTGAACGAGCAGGTCCACACCGTCAACTTCATGCACTGCAGCGAGGACGACGAGCGCGGGACCCGAGTGGGGCAGCGGCTGGCGGCGACGTTCTCGTACATCTCGTCCCAGCTGCTCTCGGCGCGCGAAGCGACGCCAACCCCCGCGTACCCGTCCCTCGGGCTGCTGCCCCAGCTCCGGCGCGAATCGAGTGCGCCGGGCGACGAGAAGGGCGTTCCCGAGGGCCTGACCATCGGCGACCCCGACCGCATCACCCGCGTGCTGCAGCGATGGGAGTCGTGCGGCGTCGACGGTGTGAACTTCCTCATGAACACGATGGAGCGCGTCCCCCTCGAAGACATCGAGTCGTCCCTGCGGCTCTTCGCTCGTGAGGTGATGCCCCGGTTCCGGTCCGGCGAGCCTGCACCGGCGGGCACGGAGGTCTGACGGTGCCGCTCAACGGAACCCTCGATGTCGCGGTCCTCGGAACCGACCGCGTTCCCACGATCACCGATCCGGCCGCGGCGGATGTGACGCTTCCCGACGCGGAGATCCTCACGCTCAGCTTCGAGCACAACCACGCCGTCCACACCGAGTACCTTCCGGCCGCCCTGCACCCGACCGTGCCGCCCACCCTGCACTGGTCATTCCTCGTCGTCGACGACGGTGAGCTCGGCCCCTTCACCCTGGCCCAGCTCCGGTTGGGCTGTCGCGCCGGGTACCGGGCCCGCTCGTTCCTCGTGGCGAGCTTCGTCGACAACGAGGTCGCCGGGGAGCCGCTGCGCGCCCGATGGGGATTCCACGCCGCGCCGGCCGACGTCTCCGTGCGCCGCTACTACGACCGCATCGAGGCTCGGGTCGTGGCGCCGGACGGCACGCCCATCCTGGACGGGGCGCTCGTCGATCCGACTCCGGTGGCTCCCTCCGACGCGACGTTCACCGCCGCGCTCCACCTGGTCCGCATGCCTGACGCGGCGGTGCGCATCGTGCAGGTCGATCCCGAGATGCAGTTCCGGCGGGCGGACTACGGCCGGCCGGTGCTCCGGGCGTTCGACGCCGGCGCGTGCGGCGCGCCGGGGCTCGAGGCGCGTCTGCCCATGGCTGCCCTCGCGGTTCGCGCCGACATCGTGCTCCCGGCAGTGCGGTACTCCTTCGCGGTCGACGAGCCGCCCCAGCGCAGTGTGCAGCGCATCGGGGCTCCGGGTCCGTCGGGATGACCGAGCCGTCCGACTACTACGCGCGGATCTCCGACGACGAAGTCGCGCGCGCCACCCGCCAGATCGGGATCCCGCAACCACTGCGCAACCCGGAGTGGAACGAGGTTGCCGACCGCAGCGCCATCAGCCACTTCGCGTTCGGGTACGGCGACGACAACCCGCTGTGGCACGACGACGCCTACGCCGCGCGCACCCGCTGGCGCGGCCGGATCGCCCCACCGACGTTCGTCATCAGCACCGGGATCAATGAGACCCCGCCGCTCGCCGACGACGAACGTGACCTGTTCCGCGGCCTGTTCCGCGGCGTCGGCCGATATTTCGCGGGCGCGAGCTGGCGCTTCTATCGGCCGATCTACGCGGGCCAGCACGTGTACCAGGGTGGACGCGAGGTCGTCGAGGTCGAGGAGCGCCCGTCGCGGCTGGGGGGCGGACGGTCGGTGCGAGACCGGTTCCGCATCGTCTACGCGACCGCGCCGGGTGACGTCGTCGTGACCCGCACCGAGACCTACGTCAACGCCGAGCGCGGGGCGAATCGCGATTCCGAGTCGACCCGTCGGCGCGAGCGCGCGCGGTACACCCCCGAACAGATCGCGGCGATCGACGCCGACTACGCCGCCGAGGACCGGCGCGGAGCCGAGCCGCGGTTCATCGAGGACGTGCGGCCGGGTGATGCGCTGACCCCCGTGGTGAAGGGCCCGTTGACGGTGCTCGACATCATCGCGATGCACATGGGCATCGGGTTCGGCCTCTATGGCTTCGGCCCGTCGCGCTACGCGTGGAACCTGCGCCGCCGAGCGCCGGCGCTGTACGCGGAAGACGAGTACGGGGTTCCCGACTCCGTGCAGCGCATCCACTGGGACGAGCAGCTCGCCGCGAGGCTCGGGCACCCGGCGCCGTTCGACTACGGACAGATGCGCATGTGTTGGCTCACGCACCTGCTCACCAACTGGATGGGCGACGACGCCTGGCTCTTCGCGGTCGACCTCGAGGCGCGGGGCTTCAACTACGTCGGTGACACCCATTGGTGCCGGGGTGAGGTGACCGCCGTGACGATCGGGGATCACGGTCCGCAGGCCGAGATCGCCTTCCGCGCCACCAATCAGGAGGGAGAGGACACCACCACCGGCACCGCGGTGGTGCTCCTGCCCTCGCGCGAGCACGGGCTCGGGCGGTTTGCGGTGCCGCCCCCCGATCTCGCCGACCGAGCCGTGCGGATCGTGGCCCAGGGATCGGCGAGCAACGCGGAGATCGCGCGCGCGTGAACGAACCGTCCCTGTTGGCCGATCTCGTCGTCGTGGAGGTTGCCGACGGCGTCGCCGCGCCGTTCGCTGCGCGACTGCTGAGCGACTGCGGAGCGCGGGTCGTGAAGGTCGAGCGGCCCAGCGGCGACGAGACCCGCGCCTGGCACGGGGACGACCACTTTCCCGACCGGTCGGCCACCTACTTCGCGTTCAACCACGGGAAGTCCGGTGTGGTGCTCGACCTGGACACCGACGCCGGCACCGCCGAGCTCGACGCGCTCCTCGCCGAGTGCGCGGTGCTCGTGGAGGACGGGCGGCTCGACGTGGCCCGGATCGCCGACGCGTTCCCGCACCTCGTGATCGTGTCGGTCACCCCATTCGGCCGGTCCGGACCCGACTGCCTGCGCCCCGGCACCGAGCTCGTCGCCTACGCGGCCGGGGGCGCGATGTGGTGCACCGGCCTGCCCGAGCGGGAGCCGCTGTACCTCGGCGGCAACCTCGTTCAGGCGCAGGCCGGCAGCGTGGCCGCGCTCGCGGCCCTGGCGGCGGTCGTGGCGGCCGAGGCCACCGGCCGCGGACAGTGGATCGACGTCGCCTGGGTGGATGCCGAGGCCGGATCCTTCGATCGCGCGGTGAGCCAGCTGCTGGCCTACGAGTACGAGGGGGTGAACTCTCGCCGCGAGGACCCGCTCGCCACCGGCCAGCCGCGGGGGCTGTACCCGTGCGCCGACGGGGAAGTGGTGATCAACACGATCGGGAGCACGATCGCCAACATGGTGCGCGTCCTCGGCTCCGCCGAGCTCGATGACATCGCCGAGCAGCCCGCCCTGGTGTTCACCGACGACGGTCGAACGCGAACGGACCGAGTGGTACGCGAGTGGTTGACGACGCGGGGGCGCGCCGATGCGACCCGGGTGGCCCAGGCCGGCGGGTGGAGCGTCACGCCGGTCAACGACCTCCTCGACGCCGCCGACGATCCCTGGCTCGTGGAGGCCGGTGCGTGGGTCGAGGTCGACGGCGGGCAGCTCGGCCGGGTGCGGATACCGGCGCCGGCGTTCACGACCGATGGTGGGCCGGAGTATCGCGGCCCGGCCCCCCGGTTGGACGGATCGTGAACCCGGCCCAGCCGCTCGCCGGGGTCCGCGTCCTCGACCTGTGCGTCGTCTTCTCGGGAACCGCTGCCACGATGCTCCTCGGCGACCTCGGCGCCGAGGTGATCAAGGTCGAGAGTCGCGGCGTCTACTCGGTGGCGACCAAGGGACCGCGACGGCTGTCGGCCCGGTCGGTGGACCGTCTCGACAACCTCACGCGCGGTTACGCCGATCGTGAGCCCGGCGATCGCCCGTGGGACCGGTGGGCGCCGTCCGCTGTGCACGGACGCAACAAGCGGTCCATGACGGTCGACCTGACCCGGCCCGAGGGAAGGGCGGTGTTCCTCGACCTCGTGGCGCGGTCCGACGCGTTGCTCGAGAACAACAAGGCCGGGCTGTTGGAGAAGCTCGGGCTCGGGTGGGACGTGCTCCACGCTCGGAATCCGCGGCTGGTGCTCGTGCGCATGCCGCCCCTGGCGCTCGACGGCGAGGCCGCGGCCCTCAGCGGGCTGGGTTCGAACTTCGAGGCCATGACCGGCGCACTCGCGTTTCGCGGGTACCGCGACCTTCCGCCCGCGACGCGCCCGGTGTCGTACCGCATGGACGCCGCGACAGGCCCGATGGCCGCGTTCGCGACTGTCGCCGCGCTGCGGGACGCGCGCCGGACCGGGAGCGGTCGCCTGGTGGTGCTGCCCCAGGCGGTCACGTTGATGCACCACTTCGCCGACCAGCTGGTCGCCGCGCAGCGCGGTGGGCCGCGGGCTATCCGGCCCGGCAACCGTCACCCGCGGATGGCGCCCCACGGCTGCTACCCGGTCCGCGGCGGTGGCAACGGCGAAGCATGGATCGCGGTCGCCTGTCGCGACGACGCCGACTGGGGCGCGTGCGCGCGCGTGCTCGGGAGCCCGCCGGCGCTCCAGCGCTACCGTGCGCTCACCGACCGCAAGGCCGACGAGGACGCGCTCGACGATGCCATCGCCGGTCTCACGCGGCATCTCGACGGCGCGACCCTCGAGGGCCGGCTCACCGCTGCGGGGGTCCCGGCCGCGCTCGTGCGCACCGAGGGGATGAAGCTGGCCGATCCGCAGCTGCGGGCGCGTGGGTTCTTCCACCGGGTCGAGCACCCGGTGGTGGGCGAGCGCACGTTCCCCGGGCACCTCTGGCGGACGTCGGCGGGGCCGTTGCGATTCGATCGTGCCGCACCCACGCTCGGCCAGGACAACGACTACGTGTACCGCGAGGTGCTCGGATACGACGACGAGCAGATCCGTACCCTCACCGAGACCGGGCACATCGGCGAGAGGTACACGTTCGAGGATCCGCTCCCCGTGGAGTCGCCGTGAAGGTGGATCTCGGTCCGGAGGCCGAGTCGTTCCGGCAGGAGCTGCGGGCCTACCTCGCCGCGCACCACCCCGGGCGCGCGCCGCACGACGGGCTGGAGCGGATCGAGTTCCAACGGCAGTGGGCCCGCACCCTGGCGGCCGACGGCGTCGCGGCGCCGGGCTGGCCCCGCGAGTACGGGGGGATGGGCCTCGGCCCGGCGGAGCAGTTCGTGTACCACCAGGAGGCCGCGCGGGCGCGCGTGCCCTCGCACCCGTCGCCGCCGTCGTTCATCTGCGGTCCGACGCTCATCGAGCACGGCACCGACGAGCAACGGGAGCGGTTCCTCGCTCGGATGGTGCGCGGCGACGACCTGTGGTGCCAGGGGTTCTCGGAGCCCGGTGCGGGGTCGGACCTCTCGGTGCTCGAGACCATCGCGGTTCGAGACGGCGACGAGTACGTCGTGAACGGCTCGAAGGTCTGGACCTCACACGCCTCCCGTACCGACTGGATGTTCGCGCTCGTGCGTACGGGCGGGCCGGGTCGGGACGGGATCAGCTACCTCCTGATCCCGATGCGCAGTCCCGGACTCGAGGTTCGTCCCCTGCGCGACATGGCCGGCGACGAGTTCTTCGCCCAGGTGTACTTCACCGACGTGCGCGTCCCGGTCGCCAATCGGGTCGGCGAGGAGAACGGCGGCTGGCCGATCATGCGCACGACGCTCGGCCACGAACGGTCGACGGCGTTCGTCGCGAACGCGATCCGCTACCGCGACATCGTGGAGCAGCTGCGCACCGTCGCGCGCGACGCCGGAGTCACCGGCGACCCGTGCCTGCGCCAGCGGCTCGCCGCCATCGAGATCGACGCCCGCATCCTCGAGATCAGCTCGCTGCGGATGCTCCAGAGCATCCTGCGCGAAGGGAGCCCGGGGCCGGCGGCGTCGTTGAACCGGCTGTTCCACGGCACCTTCGAGCAGCGCCTGCACGAGGTGGCGGTCGCGGTGCTCGGCGCGGAGGGGATGCTCGCACCGACCGATCCCCATTCGGTGCAGCGCGGCCGCTGGACGTGGGGCATGCTGCGGACGCGCGCATCCACGATCGGTGCCGGCACCGCGGAGATCCAGCGCAACACGATCGGGGAGCGGATCCTCGGTCTGCCGGTCGATCGTGCCGAAACGGGAGCCACGCCCCGATGACGTCCGAGCCCACCTTCGCGGCACCGGCCGAGGCCCAGGTCCTCGCGTGGTTCGACGAGCTGTCCAACTGGGGACGCTGGGGCGACGACGACGCGCGCGGGACGCTGAACCTCGTCGATGCCGACGCACGGCGGCGCGGGCTCGGCGCGGCCATCACCATGACGACCGTCGCCTGTGGCCGCCCGATCCGCCGCGGGTTCGGCACGACCCAGCCGACGCTCCGGTTCGTGACCCGCAGCGGGACGGAGGCGCCCGAGCGCGGCATGGGCTTCGCCGACGACTGGTGGGGCATGGGCATCCACGGGTTCGACCTCACGCACCTCGATGCGCCGTCGCACCTGTTCTGGAACGGGCACATGTACAACGGCCGGCGCTCCACCGAGGTGACGACGAACGGCGGAGCCGGCTTCGGGGATGTCACCGCGGCGGAGGGGATCGCGACACGCGGGGTGCTCCTCGACATCCCGCGTGCGCGCGGTGTGCGCCAGCTCGATCCCGGAACGGCGATCGGACCGGGCGAGCTGGATGCGTGCGTCGCCGCCGCCGGGGTGGAGATCGCCACCGGGGACGCGCTGATCGTGCGGACCGGCCGCGACGCGGCGGGCGCCGGTGCCGCGCAGGAGCTCATGGGCGCGGGTACGCCGGGGCTCCACGCGGCCTGCCTCCCGTGGCTGCGGGATCGCGGCGTCGCCCTGCTCGTGTCCGACGTTGCGTCCGACGTGATGCCGTCGGGGTACCGCGGGGTCTCGATGCCCATCCACGCGATCGGCATCACCGCGATGGGCCTCTGGCTCCTGGACAACGCGTGGCTGGAAGACCTCGCCGACGCGTGTGGGGCCGCCAACCGGCACGCGTTCCTGTTCGTCGTGAGCCCGCTGGCCCTCGTCGGCGGGACCGGCTCACCCGTCAATCCGCTCGCGGTCCTGTGACCGGGACGATGGCCACCGCCGACCTCGGGATCCCCGCGCGCAGCGCCGACCTCACCCTCGGCCGGTTCCTGGCCGCCGTGGTCGCGCGCTCGCCCGACCGCGAGGCGTTGGTGACCCCGAACGCGCGGCTCACCTACGCGGACCTCGGCGCCCGGGTCCGGCAGGCGGCCGACGACCTCGCCGCGCGCGGCGTCGGCCCCGGTTCCCGGGTCGCGCTGCTCCTCGGGAACACCGTCGAGTTCGTGGTGAAGTACTTCGCGGTCACGGCGATCGGCGGGGTCGCGGTGCCGCTCAGCACCTACGCCACCGCGGACGAGCTCGACGACCTGCTCGTGCGGTCCGAGGCGGAGCATCTGGTGGTGCGGGATCGGCTGGCGGCGCGCCGGTATCCCGAGGAGCTGGCCACGGGCCGGTGGTGGCCGCGTTGCGCGTCCGTCTTCGTGGTCGGAGCCGATGGCGATCCGACAGCGTGGACGAGCACGGTGGCGGCGGATGCGGCCGCGGGCGACGGCTACGACCGGCGCGTGGCCGGCGTCGCACCGGAGGACGACGCGGTGATCGTGTGGACGTCGGGGAGCACCGCGCGGCCGAAGGGCGTCGTGCACCGCCACCAGGCCGTGGTCGTCCAGTCGTGGCGGTGGGCCGACCAGCTGCGCCTCGACGGGTCCGATCGCATCTTCACGGCCTATCCGCTCTTCTGGACGGCCGGGCTCGCCACCGCGCTGGGCGGCGCGCTCGCGGGAGGCTCGACCCTCGTCATGGTGGACGTCGTGGAGCCGCACGCGACGGTCGACCTCATCGCACGCGAGCGCGTCACGACGCTGCTGGTGCCGCTGCACGTCGACGTGGAGCTCGCGGAGTGCGCGCGTCGCGAGCGGCGCGACCTCTCATCGATCCGGCGCGTCCGGCGCGGGAGCAAGCTGGGCGAGCTCGCGGGCGCCGACGCCGACGCGTGGGATCCCGGCGGGGGGTACGGGCTCACCGAGGCGTTCACGATCGTGGCCCACCTCCCTGCCGATGCCCCGCTCGACGAGCGTCGCGGAACCCACGGCCGGCCGCTGCCGGGCACCGAGGTGAGGATCGTCGATCCCGAGTCGGGTGAACCGCTCCCCGCCGGCGCCGTGGGGGAGATCGCCGTGTGCGGGGTGACGCTGATGCGTGGCTACGTGGGGGAAGACCCCGCGGCGACGTTCGACCCCGACGGCTTCTTCCACGCGCAGGATCTCGGATACCTCGATGAGAGCGGCTGCCTCCACTGGGAGGGACGCGCGTCGGCAATGGTCCGGACCCGCGGGGTGAACGTCTCGCCGGTGGAGGTCGAGCGGGCGGTCGTCGACTGGGGCCGGTTGAAGGTGGCGAAGGTCGTGGGCGTCCCGCATCCCGTGTACGGCGAGGCGGTCGTCCTCTGCGCGGTGCAGCGCGACGACGAGGTGACCGAAGCGGAGGTGCGCGACGCGTTGGCGGCGCGGTTGGCGCCGTACAAGGTGCCGGCCCGAGTGCTCTTCTTCGCGGCCGCGGATCTCGACTTCACCGACACCCAGAAGCTGCGCGCGGATCAGCTGCGCCGGCTCGCCGTCCGGCGCATCGTCGACGAGGCCGCCGACTACGGCTGGACCGAGTTCCTGAGGGAGGGCACCACGTGACCGACGTACAGCCGAATGCAGAGCAGGCCGAGCTCGACGTCTCCGACGTCGAGCGGTGGGTCGGTGTGCCCATCGGGGGGCCCCAGCCCAAGGAGCCGTACTCGGTCAACGACATTCGTCGGTTCGTACAGGCGTTCGCCAACCCGAACCCGCTCCACTTCGACGAGACGTACGCGGCCGGGAGCCGGTTCGGCGCGATCGTGGCCCCGCAGTCGTACTTCGGCGGCGGACCGGCCACCGGCGCGATCGCCGCGAACCAGGGTCATGTTCCCGGGTCGCACATGCTGTTCGGCGGCGACGAGCAGTGGTTCTACGGGCCGCGGGTGCACCCGGGGGACCACCTGCGTCTCGACCGGATGCTGTTCGACTACAAGGTGACCCAGACGAGCTTCGCCGGGCCCACGCTCTTCTCGCGGGGGGACACGACGTACGTGAACCAACGGGGAGAGATCCTGGCGAAGCAGCGGTCGACGGCCATCCGCTACCGCGCCGAGCACGCCCGGGAGCTCCGCTCGTTCGCGGGCGAGGGGCAGACGCCGGAGTGGACGGCCGAGGAGCTCGACGCGCTCGACGAGCGCAGGGTCGCCTGGATCCGCTCCTTCCGGGAGCTCGATCACGAGCCGCGCCTGTGGGCAACCGTGAGCGTCGGCGACCGCCTGCCCACGCGGGTGGTCGGTCCGCACAGCGTGCAGACCTTCACGACCGAGCACCGGTCGGACGCCGGAGGTTGGGGCTCGTACGCCGACTCGCCGCTTCCCATCACCCGCGACCCCGGCTTCATCCCCGAGATGCAGCGCAACCGAGAGCGCCTCGCGATCGATCCGCACGAGCGCGACGGCCTGCACCGCGGGCCGGGCCGGGGCCACGTGAACCCCGCGTACGCCGAGCGCATCGGGATGCCCCGGTCCTACGGGTACGGCGCGTCGATGTGCGTGTGGGTGGTCGACTCCCTCGCCAACTGGGCGGGGGAGTGGGGGTTCGTGCGCCACCACGACACCCGGTACCGGAGCCCGGCGTTCGTCGGAGACGTCACGTTCGTCGACGGCGAGGTGATCGAGGTCTACGTCGACCCGGGTTCGGGCGCGGGGACGGTTCGCGTCGCCGTGGAGATGACGAACCAGAAGGGCGCGCGGCTGGCGCGGGGGACTGCCGAAGTGGAGCTCCCGATCGAGGACCCGCGCCCATGAACCGTTCTCATGACTGCTCGCGGAACCGGGTGGCGAGCGCATTCTTGTCGAGCTTCCCCACGGCCGTGACCGGGAGCTCGTCGACGACCACCACCCGGTCGGGGGCCTTGTAGTCGGCGATCCGGTCCGTGCACCAG
>JBAZYX010000109.1:0-12770 GCA_041659105.1 Acidimicrobiia bacterium | reverse complement strand
GCGAGGTGACGGTGGTGGAAGCCGCCGCGTGGGCGCTGGGCGAGCGCGGGGCCGACGCGGCAGACGCGGCCGTCGACGCGCTGCGCGCCACGGCGACCGCGCACGCCGACGCCCTCGCGCGCGAAGCCGCCGTCGCGGCACTCGGCGCGATCGGCGATCCCGCCGGCCTCGACGCCGTGCTCGCGGCGTGCACCGACAAGCCGGCCGTGCGCCGACGCGCGGTGCTCGCGCTCGCGCCGTTCACCGGTCCGACGGTCGACGCCGCGATCGCGGCCGCGCTCGAGGACCGCGACTGGCGGGTGCGTCAGGCAGCCGAGGACCTGCAAGCCGCCGAGGACGACTAGCGCGAGGTGCGGTCCATGAACATGTCGCGGAGGCGGTCGAAGCTCTCCAGGCAGCGTCCCGCACCGAGCACGACGGTCTCGAGCGGCATGTCGACCATGCGCACGGGCACGCCCGTCTCCCGCGCGATGAGACGGTCGAGGCCGCGCAGCATCGCGCCGCCGCCGACGAGGTGGATGCCCACCTCGAGGAGGTCCTGCGCGAGCTCGGGTGGCGTCTCGGCGAGCGCCTGGATCACCGCGTGCAGCACGGCCTGCACCGGCTCCGCGATCGCCTCGCGGATCTCCTCGGGCTCCAGCACGACCGTACGCGGCATGCCGCTCATCAGGTCGCGGCCGCGCACCTCGGCCTTGAACTCCTCGGGCGTGGGGTAGGCCGACCCGATCGCGAGCTTCACCTCTTCCGCGGTGCGCTCGCCCACCGCGACGTTGTGCACGCGCCGGAGGTGGGCCTGGATCGCGTGGTCGAGGTCGAACCCGCCGACGCGCACGGCGCGCAACGCGACGATGCCACCGAGCGAGATCACCGCGACCTCGCTCGTGCCGCCGCCGATGTCGACGACCATGCTGCCGAGCGGCTCGTGGATGGGCAGCCCGGCCCCGATCGCCGCGGCCATGGGCTGCTCGATGAGGTAGGTCTGCGAGGCGCCCGCGCGCCGGGTGGCCTCGAGCACGGCCCGTTGCTCGACGTGGGTGATCCCCGACGGCACGCAGACGAGGACGCGCGCGCGTTGGAAGCGGTTGACGCCGGAGCGCTCGAAGATCAGGCGGATCAGGCGCTGCGTGATCTCGAAGTCGGTGATGGCGCCGCCCCGGAGGGGCCGCACGGCCACGATGTGGCCGGGAGTGCGGCCGATCATGTGCCAGGCCTGGTTCCCCATGGCCAGCACGTCCTGGGTGCGGCTGTTGAGCGCGATGACGGTGGGCTCGAACAGGATGATGCCGCGGCCGCGCGCGTACACCAGCGTGTTCGCGGTCCCGAGGTCGATGGCGAGGTCGAGGGGCACGGTCGGATCCGCTCAGACCAGCTTCGGCTCGCGGGGAGCGAGCCCCTGCGAGCGATCCATGGTGTGGACTCCGCGAACGGGTGCGGCGGCGGCGGACCACTCGGTGCCGCCGGAGTGGTGCTCCAGCTTCCAGATCGGCACCGCCTCCTTGAGGGTGTCGATCGCGAAGCGCGCCGCCTCGAAGGCCTCGGCGCGGTGCGGCGTGGCCGCGACGACGAGGACCGACGCCTCGGAGAGGGGCACGTCGCCCAGGCGGTGGAGCAGGACGAGGCGCTCGACGTCCGGCCAGCGCCGGCGGGTCTCGGCCGCGATCGCCTCCAGGCGCTCGACCGCCTTCTCCTCGTACGCCTCGTACGTGAGCGCGGTGACGCCGTCGCGGCCCTCGGCGTGGTCGCGCACGACCCCGAGGAAGCACACGACCCCGCCCGAGCGCGCCGTCGTGGCCCAGACGGAGGCCGTCTCGGCGGGGAGGGGCTCGTGCGTCAGGCCGATCCAGTCGTCGCCGACGCGGGGAGGGGTGACCACCACGCCGAGCATCGTAGTGACCGCCTCTCCTCCACTGCCCGGGGGGTCCCCGACCCGAGGTCAAATCGGTGTTATGCGTCGATACACTTCGGCCATGCCCGCTGACGACGACGAAGCGAGCGGGCCGCCACCGCATCCGCTCGATCGGGTCTGGTTCCATCCCTCGGAGCTCGGTGCCGCCGCGGGCTCGGTGGGGGCGCTGCGGCCGCAGCCGGCTCCGGCCCGCCAGTGGCTGGTGGCCGCCCTGGCCCTGCTCGTGGGCATCAGCGGCACCCTGGGGATCGTCACCGCCGTGGGCGGGTTCAGCGACGGCGCCACGACCACCTCCCCCGCCCGCATCGTCAACACGCCGCTCGTCGACCCCGACGCCGTGGCCACCCTGGTCACCAGCGTCGGCCGCAGCATCGTCACGATCTCGGTCACGCCCGCCGAAGGCGGCGATCCCGCCTTCACCGGTTCCGGCGTGGTCGTCCGGGCCGGCCGGGTGCTCACCGCCGCCCACCTCCTGGGCAGCTCCGGAACCCCGTCGGTGATCACCGTCGGCGGCCAGGTCGGCACCGTCTCGGTGCTCGGGGTCGACCCCGAGACCGACCTCGCCCTGCTCAAGGTGGAGGGGGCCGACCTCGTGCCGGCCCGTCTCGCCACCGGCGACGGCCTCCGCATCGGCCAGAGCGTGGCCGCCCTCGCGGCCGGGCCCGCCCCCGACCGGTGGGTGACCGCCGGCGTGATCTCGGGCATGAACCGCATGGGCACCCTGGCCGGCGGGATCCAGGGCGTGGCCCTCATCGAGACCGACGCCCGCTTCGACGACACCGCCGCGGGCGGCGCCCTCCTCGACGCCTCCGGTGCGGTGATCGGCATCCTCACGGGGCCCGAGAGCCACGCGGTGCCGATCGACGTCGCCCGTGACGTCGTGGCCCAGCTCGACCTCAACGGACGGGCCGCCCACGGCTGGACCGGGATCCTCGGGGTCGACGCCCTCGACCGCCCCGGCGGCGGCGTGCGCATCCGGGCCCTCGTCCCGGGCAGCCCCGCGGAGGCGGCCGGGCTCCAGGTCGACGACGTCGTGCTCGCCGTGGGCGACATCGACGTCGGCAACGTCGGCGAGCTCGTTGCCTCGCTGCGACGGCGCAAGCCGGGCGACCCGGTCGAGGTGACGGTGATCCGGGCGACCAAGCGCGTGAAGGTCCCGGTCGCGCTGGGCGCGAGCGTCGCCGCGCCGGCCGACTGGCTCGTCGTCGCCTGAGGCGGCAGCGCTTCCCGACTCGTAGGCTGGGCCCGATGAGCGACCACGACACCGAACTCGACGACCTCGACCGGGCGCTCCTCAACGCCCTCCAGTGGGACTTCCCCGTCGACCCCCAGCCCTACGCGACGTTGGCCGACCGTCTCGGCACCACCGAGGACGAGGTGTGCGCTCGGGTCGCGCGCGTGAAGGAGCAGGGCGTGCTGCGTCAGCTCTCCGCCATCTTCGACACCCGCGCGCTGGGGTACGGCTCGTCGTTGGTCGCCGCGAAGGTCGACCCCGACCACATCGATGCCGCCGCCGAGGTGATCAACCAGCACCCCGGCGTGAGCCACAACTACAAGCGCAACCACGACTACAACCTCTGGTACACGCTCGCAGTGCCACCGGGCTCGTCGCTCGACGAGCACCTCGACATCCTGCACCGCGGCTCCGGCGCGCTCGTCACCCGCAAGCTCCCCACGCTGCAGCTCTACAAGATCGGCGTGAAGCTCGACATGACGGGCAACACCGCGGCCGACGCCCGCACCGAGGTGCTCGAGCACGAGCGCCCGGAGCGTCGTCCCGACATGGAAGCCCCCTCGCTGTCGGCCGCCGAGGTCGCCACGATCCGCGTCGTGCAGGAGGACCTGCCCCTCACGTCCCGCCCCTTCGCCGTGCAGGCCGAGGCCGTGGGTGTGAGCGAGGACGAGCTCCTCGGGATCCTCGCGTCGTTCAAGGAGCGCAAGCTGATGCGGCGCTTCGCGGCGGTGATGAACCACCGCTCCGCCGGGTTCAAGGCGAACGCGATGGGCGTGTGGGCGGTGCCGGAGGACGAGCTCGGCGACATCGGCCCGCGCATGGCCGGGTTCGCGCTCGTGAGCCACTGCTACCGCCGGCCCACCTACGAGGACTGGCCGTACTCGGTGTTCACGATGGTCCACGGCAAGAACGCGCGGGACTGCGAGCAGACGATCGCAGCCATCCGCGACGAGACCGGCGTCGACGAGTTCGCGCTGCTTTGGTCGGTCAAGGAGTACAAGAAGACGCGGGTGAAGTACTTCACGCCCGACTGGGACGAGTGGATCGAGGCCCACGGCCTCAGCGTGCCCGCGCCCCTCGCCCGCGCCTGATCGTCCCCGCCACTCCCCGTCCGGGCCACGCGGCCGCGCCTGCCGCCAGCGCCGCTTCGTTGGTGTGGGCGGGCTGCCACCCGAGCGCCCGCAACCGGTCGTTCGCGACCACCCACGGGTGCGCGAGGTAGGGCACGATCCCCGGCGGGATCTCCCCCACGCCCAGCGTCCAGGTCGCACGCAACGCGCGGGTGAGCACCTCGGCGGGAAGCGCGGGTGACACCGGGCGCCCGATCACCGCGCGGGCCCCGTCGGCGTCGAGCCATCCGTCGGCAGCGACGTTGTAGGTGCCGGGGTGGTCGGCACGGACGACGAGCTCGAGGGCGGCGACGAGGTCGTCGACGTGGACGGCCTGGACGGGAGGCGGCGCACCCCGGACCCGCACGCGTGGCCAGCCGAGCACCAGCCGCGACGGGAGCCGAACGGCGCCCGGCCCGAGCACCGGCGCGGTGCGCAGCGTCGTGACGACCGAGCCCGGGTGGGCTGCGCCCCAGGCGAGGAGGAGGCGCTCGGCCTCGGCCGCCTGCACCGCGGGCGAGAAGCCGGGGTTGGGCCGGAGCACGTCGGCCTCCCGCAACGGCACCGGGTTCGTGGCCCAGGCGCCGTAGATCGTGGCCCCCGACACCCGCACCACCTTGCGCACGCCCACGGCGGCCGCGGCCTCGAGGACCCGCCGGGTCCCGTGCACGTTGACCCGGGCCATGAGCGCCTCGTCGGGAAGCGGGTCGACCACCGAGGCCAGGTGCACGAGCGTGTCGACGCCCCGCAGCACCGGCGCCAGGTCGCTGCGGGCGACGTCGACGAGGCGGACCTCGACCCCCCGCGTGCGCCGGAGCGGCTCGCGCACGTCGAGCCCGATCACCCGGGTGTCGGCCGCGAGCCGGGGCAGCAGCGCCTGCCCGATGAGGCCCGCGGCTCCCGTGACGGCGACGGTCGGCACGTCCATAGACTGACCGAGTGGCCCATCCCTCTCAAGGCCCCGACCCGGGCGACGACGAGGACGGTCCCGGACGCGAGTTCGGGTTCGGCCTCCCCGGCTTCCCGGGCGGCGTCCCGGGACTCCCGGGGTTCGGCGACCTCGACCTGACCCAGCTCATGGGGATGCTGTCGTCCCCCGGGCCGGTCAACTGGGCGATCGCCGGGCAGATCGCCCGCCAGGTCGCCACCGAGGGCACGCCCGAGCGCCCGATCGACCCCGCGGCCCCCGCCGAGTTCGGTGAGCTGGCCCGGGCCGCGCAGACCCACGTCGCCGAGCTGACCGGGTTGGCCGCGGGGCTCGCCGCGCCGGTGCGCGTGCTCACCGCGACCGAGTGGGCCGAGCTGCACCTCGACGCGTTGCGCCCGGTCCTCGAGGACCTCGCCCGCACGCTCGGCACCGCGCTCCAGTCGGAGATGGAGTCCGAGCTCGAGGCCGAGGCCGAGGGCGCGGGCGCGGCGGACCCCATGGCCGCGCTGCTCCCCATGCTCGCCCCGGTGCTCCTCGGCCTCCAGGCCGGATCGATGATCGGGTACCTCGCGCTCCATGCGCTCGGTCGCTACGACCTCCCGCTGCCCACGGCCGACGCGCCGAGCCTCTGCTTCGTCGCGCAGCACATCGACGACTTCGAGACCGCGTGGACGCTGCCCCGGGCCGACCTGCGCTTCACGCTCGCGACCCACGAGGTGGTGCACGCGGCGGTGCGCTCCGTGCCCTGGGTGCGCGAGCGGTTGCTGCGCCTGTCGAGCGAGTACGTGCGCGCCTACCGGCTCGACCTGCGCGCGCTCGAGGACAAGTTCGGCGGGCTCGACCCCACCAACCCGCAGTCGTTCGAAGCACTCGCCGCGCAGCCACGCGAGATCCTCGGCGCGCTGCAGACACCGGAGCAGCTCGCGGGGCAGGAGCGCCTGCGCGGGTTCACCACCGTGCTGGAGGGATACGCCGACACCGTCGTCGGTCGCGTCACCGAGCGGCTGGTGCCCACCGGCCCCCAGATCCACGAGGCGTTCAAGCGCCACCGCATCGACCGCGGCGACGCCGGCCAGTTCATCGACGCGCTCCTCGGGCTCGACCTCGGTCGCGACGACTACGAGCGCGGCCGCAGCTTCTGCGACGGCGTCATCGAGCGCGCCGGTCTCGACGGCCTCAACCGCCTCTGGACCGACGAAGCGATGGTGCCCACCACGCCCGAGCTCGAGGCCCCCGGCCTGTGGCTCGCGCGCATCGACCTCCCCACCGAGTGACCCCCAGGAGATCCCGGACATGGCCAACCCGACCGAACCCCGCGTGTCCGTCCTCGGCGCCGGGGTGATGGGCAGCGGAATCGCGCAGGTGACGGCGATCGCCGGCTACCCGACTGTCTGCTACGACATCGACCCCGCGGCGCTGGAGCAGGGTCGGGCCCACGTGGCCAGCGGCCGCTTCGGAATCGCGGGAGCGGTGGAGCGGGGCAAGCTCACGCAGGACGACGCCGACGCCGCGCTCGCGCGCCTGACCTTCACCGAGTCGTTCGACGAAGCCGCCGCGGTCGATGTCGTGATCGAGGCCGTGCCCGAGAAGCTCGACCTGAAGGTGCGCGTCTTCCGCGACCTCGACCGCGCCGCGCCCGAGCACACGATCCTCGCCTCCAACACGTCGGGATTCCCGATCGCCGCGCTCGCCGCGGCCACCGACCGCCCCGAACGCGTCGTCGGCTGGCACTGGGCCTCCCCCGCACCGGTGATGAAGCTCGCCGAGATCGTCCGCACCGACGCAACGGGCGCCGACACCATCACGACGATCGAGGCCATGGCCACGCGCTGCGGGAAGAACCCGATCGTCGTCAACGACACGCCCACGAGCTGGGGCTTCGTGGCCAACCGCGTGTACTTCGCGATGATCCGCGAGGCGGTGCGCGTGGTCGACGAGGGCGTGGCCACCCGCGAGCAGGTCGACCAGCTCATGACCGACTGCTTCCGCTGGCCGGCCGGCCCGTTCGGCATGGTGCGCGGCGCGGGCTCCGGCTGGTCGTAGCGCCGGAGCGCCCCGGTCAGCTGCCGCCGGGGAAGATGTCGCGCTCGGGCGGACGGCCCGGCGCGGGATCGGGCGCGCGCGTCGTCGGCGCCCGGGGCGACGCGCGGTCCGGTGGGTCGGGGGCGGGCGCCAGTGGCTGCTGCGGCGGCGGATCCGGCGGCAGCTGCTTCGTCGGCCGTGGCCGCGCGCGGCGCGAGCGCACACGTCGGCGGACGTTGCGGGCGGCGTTGCCGACCGCGCGGTCGACCGCTTGCGGCCGCAGGGTGGTGCGCATCTCGCGACCGCGTGCCGCGCGTCGAGCCGCGACGTAGGACACCCCGCCGAGTGCGAGCACGAGGGCGAGGAACAGCAGGCCGAGCTGGACGTTCTGCGGGACGATGCCGAGCAGCGCGCCGATCACCCACGCGACCTGGAACCGAGTCTCGAACTGCGCGAAGGCTCGGCCGCGCGCGGCGTCGGGACCGTCGCGCTGGAGGAGGCTGTCGAACGCGAGCCGGCCGATCGCGGCACCGATGGCCACGCTGACGCTGGCCAGCGCGAACGCCATCGTCGTGCCGAGCAACGTGCCCACCAGCACGAAGCTCGCCGTGAGGAGCAGCGCGGCCGCGAGCATCTGCTCCTCGCGCAGCACCCGGCGCACGTGCGGTCCGATGATGTTGCCGACGAAGCCGCCGGTCACAGCCATCGCGGCGGCAAGACCGAGGGCGAACAGGTCGCTCTTGAGCGAGAACGCGGCGAAGAACGCGAGGAACCCCACCGAGGCACGGATCAACCCCATCGCGCTGCCCGCCAGCAGGATGCTCGGTTGGTGCAGCTCCTCGCGTTCGAGCTCGGCCTCGCGTTCGGTCTGGGCCAGCTTCACCGACGGGATCTTGAGCGCGAGGAAGGTGCCACCGACGAACACGACGAACGCGAACCGCAACGACCACTCCGGGCCGAAGAAGTGCTGCACCGCGAACGCGGGTGCGCCGCCCACGGTCGTGGCGATCGCGCTGACGAGCGCGAGCTTGGAGTTCGCGCGCACCAGCTCGTCCTCGCGGCCGATCAATGCCGGAACGAGCGCGCTCTTGGCCACCGAGTAGCCCTTGGCCAGGACCAGGATCCCGAAGGCCAGCGGGAACACGAGCAGGCCCGCCGGGGCGGGGTCGGAGACCCACCGCGCCATCAGGAGCGCCAGCACGCCCCGGCCCAGCATCGAGACGGCGATGAGCACGCGGCGGCCGCTGCGGCGGTAGTCGAGGACGGGGCCCAACACCGGCGCCACCACGGCGAAGGGCAGCATCGTGACGAGGAGGTAGAGGAGCACCTTGCCCCGCGACGAGTCGGTGGGGCTCGAGAAGAAGAGCGACCCCGCGAGCGACGCGGCGATGGCGGCGTCGCCGCACATGCTCACCGCGTGGGCCGTCACCAGCCGGGAGAACGGTGAGGGCGGCAGGAAGCGGGGGTCGGTAGCCATCCTCGGGGCCGAGGGTACCGCCGACCCCCAGAGCCGAAGGCCCCTTCCGCACCCGCCCGAGGTCCCGGGACGCACCCCGGCCGGGGATCGTACGATGGGATGATGAGTGAGCGTCGCGAGCGGGGCCCGAGCGGCCCGGCCCGTCAGGGCCGAGAGCGGACAGCATGAGCGACCGGCACTGGAAGGAAGATGCGGCGGCGGCCGACGGGATCCGGTCCGATCCCGCGCGCTACATCAACCGCGAGCTGTCGTGGCTCGACTTCAACGGGCGGGTCCTGGCTCTGGCCGAGGACACCGACAGCCCGCTGCTCGAGCGGGCGAAGTTCCTCGCCATCTTCTCCCAGAACCTCGACGAGTTCTTCCAGGTCCGCGTCTCGGGGCTCCAGGAGCAGGTGGACGCCCGGCTCCGCACCCGCACCCCCGACGGGCTGGACGCCGCCGAGCAGCTGCGGGCCGTGCGGGCCTACGCGAGCGAGCTGGTCGACCGCCACACGGCGGTCTTCAACAAGGACGTCGCTCCCGCCCTCGAGGAGGTCGGGATCCGGTTCGCGGACTGGACCGAGCTCACCGAGGAGGACCGGGCCGAGCTCGGCGCGGTGTTCGAGGAGCAGATGTTCCCCGTCCTCACCCCCCTCGCGGTCGACCCCTCGCACCCGTTCCCCTACATCTCCAACCTCTCGCTGAACCTCGCCGTTCTCGTGCGGGACCCCCAGACGATGGAGGACCGGTTCGCGCGCCTGAAGGTGCCGCCCGTGCTGCCCCGGTTCGTGCCCCTCGCCGAGGGCGGGCGGTTCGTCCCGATCGAGCAGGCGATCGCCGCCCACCTCGACCGGCTCTTCCCGGGCATGGAGATCGTCACCCACCACCCGTTCCGCGTCACGCGCGACACCGACTTCGAGCTCGACGACGAGGACGAGGACCTGCTCGAGGCGATCGAGGAGGTGCTGCACCGCCGCACGAAGTTCGGGCAGGTGGTGCGGCTCGAGATCGACACGATGATGCCCGACGAGGTGCGCAGCGTCCTCCAGCGCGAGCTGGAGATCGACGACGACGCCGTGAACGTCATCGACGGTCCGCTCGACCTCAGCGGGCTGTGGGGGGTCTACGGGCTCGACCGGCCCGAGCTCAAGGACGAGACCTGGACGCCCCAGACGCCCGCGGCGCTGGTGCCCACGGAGCTGCGCCCCGACATCTTCTCGATCCTCCAGCACGGCGACGTGCTCGTGCACCACCCGTACGACTCGTTCGCCATGTCGGTCGAGGCGTTCATCGAGCAGGCCGCGCAGGACCCGCGCGTCCTCGCGATCAAGCAGACGATCTACCGCACCGCGGGCACCGACAGCGCGATCGTGCGCGCGCTCGCGAACGCGGCGCGCGACGGCAAGCAGGTGGTGGCGCTCGTCGAGCTGAAGGCCCGCTTCGACGAGCAGGCCAACATCGAGCGGGCCCACGTGCTCGAAGAAGCCGGCGTGCACGTGGTGTACGGGTTGGTGGGGCTCAAGACCCACGCCAAGATCCTGCTCGTCGTGCGCCAGGAGGACGACGGCATCCGGCGCTACTGCCACGTGGGCACCGGCAACTACAACCCGAAGACCGCCGGCCTCTACGAAGACCTCGGCCTGCTCACGGCCGACCCCGAGTTCGGCGCCGAGCTCACCGAGCTGTTCAACCACCTCACGGGGTACAGCCGCCCGATCGGCTACCGCCAGCTCCTCGTGGCCCCCGAGGCACTCCGCAACGGGCTGCGCGACCGCATCCGGGCGCAGGGGGAGCGGGGGGCCGCGGGTCGGATCATCCTGAAGATGAACAGCCTGGTGGACCCCGCGCTCATCGACGAGCTGTACGCCGCGTCGACGAAGGGCACGCCGATCGACCTCATCGTCCGCGGCATCTGCTGCCTGCGTCCCCAGGTCCCGGGCCTCTCCGAGAACATCCGGGTGCGCTCGCTCGTGGGCCGGTACCTCGAGCACTCGCGCATCTACCGCTTCGGGGCCGACCCCGCGACGGCCGACTGGTACATCGGCTCGGCCGACCTGATGCCCCGCAACCTCGACCGCCGGGTCGAGGCCCTCGCCCTGGTCAACGACCTCGCGCTGCGCGAGCGCCTGGAGGACATCCTCGCCATCGAGCTCTCCGACACCGCGCTGGCATGGGCACTGAACGCCGACGGGTCCTGGACCCGCGTTCCCGACGACCACGGGATCAACGCGCAGCGCGAGCTGTACACGCGGGCCCTGGAACGCGCGCACCGGGCCTGAACGGGGGACCATGGCCGCGGGCGGGCACGAGCGTGAGTACAAGTTCGCCGTTCCGGCGGAGTGGGCGGTGCCGCCGCTCGACGACCTCTGCGTCGCCGACACCGAGACCGCGGCCGAGCAGACCGCCACCTACTACGACACGCCCGACCTCCGGCTCACGCGCGCCGGTGCCTCGCTGCGGTACCGCAGCGACGACGGCTGGACGGTGAAGCTCCCCGTCGACGACCACGCGCACGGCATGCTCGTGCGTGCCGAGCACGTCTTCGGCGGCACCGCCGCGGTCCCGCCGGCCGCGGCGCTCGAGCTCGTGGCGGCGCGGGTGCGGACCGCGCGCCTCGCCCCCGTCGCGCGGCTCCACACGTTGCGGCGGAGCATCACGCTGCGGACGGCTGCGCCGCGCGGAGACGTGGCCGCGGGTCACCCGCTGGGTGTGCTCACCGACGACCAGTGCACGGTGCTGGAGGGCTTCCAGCGCGAGCAGTTCCACGAGGTCGAGTTCGAGCTCGCCGACGACGCCCCCGGGGACCTGGTCGACGCCGTGGCCCACCGCCTGCGCGAAGCGGGCGCACGTGACACGTCCGACACCCCGAAGGTGAAGCGCGCGCTCGGCCCGGCCGCGACTGCACCCCCCGACGTCGTCTCGTACCCCGTCGACACCCCGGCCACGGTCGAGGCCGTGATCCGCCACGCTCTGTCCGACGCGGTGTGCAAGCTCGTCGTCAGCGATCCCGTCGTGCGCATCGGCGAGGACATCGAGGGCGTGCACCAGGCCCGGGTCGCCACCCGCCGGTTGCGGTCGCACCTCCGGACGTTCCGCGCGCAGCTCGAGCCGGCGTGGGCCGAGGAGCTGCGCACCGAGCTCGGCTGGCTCGGCACGGAGCTCGGGGCCGTGCGCGACGCCGACGTGCTCCTCGACCGCTTGCAGCGACGGGTTGCCGACCTCGACGAACCCGACCGCGCCGCGGCCCAGCCCCTGCTCGACCGGCTCGGCGGACAGCAGTGCGCGGCGCGCGTCGTGCTGCTCGAGGGCATGCGCAGCCCGCGCTACCTACAGCTGCTCGACCGCCTGGTGGAGGCCGCGCACCGCCCGCAGGTCGTCATGCGGGTCGCGGGCAACGACGACGCCGAGCTGCGGGCCCTGGTGCGGCGCCCGTGGCGGCAGCTGCGCACGGCCGTCGCGGCGCTCCCCGACCCCGCACCCGACCCGGCCCTGCACGCGGTCCGGATCCGGGCCAAGCGCGCCCGGTACGCGACCGAGGTGGTGGAGCCCGCGTTCGGGAGTCCGGCCCGCGACCTCGCCAAGGCGCTCGCGCGCGTCCAGGACGTGCTCGGCGAGCACCAGGACGCCGTGATCGCGGGCGCCTGGCTGCGGGCCACCGCCCTCACCCTGTCCGACCCGGCTGCGGTGTACGCGGCCGGCGAGCTCGGCGCCGCCGAACGCACCGCGGCCGAGGTCTCCCGGGCTGCGTGGCCGGCCGCGTGGAAGGCCGTCGGCCACAAGCGCCTCCGGGGTTGGCTGTGAGCGACACCGACGACGGCGCCGGGGTGGTCCGGGCCGCCGGCGGGCTGGTCGTGCGGGCCGGCGCCGACGGACCCGAGGTCCTGGTGGTCCACCGGCCGCGCTACGACGACTGGAGCTTTCCCAAGGGCAAGCGGGACCCGGGCGAGACCGACGAAGAGACCGCGCTGCGCGAAGTCGCCGAGGAGACGGGGCTGGCGTGCACCCTCGGTGAGCCGCTGGGCGAGATCCGCTACCGGGACCACAAGGGCCGGCCCAAGGTCGTCCGGTACTGGCTCATGGCCCCGATCGACGGTGGCGCGCCGTTCGAGCCCGAC
>JBAZYX010000108.1:0-13037 GCA_041659105.1 Acidimicrobiia bacterium | reverse complement strand
GACCTTCGTCTTGGCGGGCCCCACCGCGACGCTCCTCGCCCTGCCCGCCGGCGTGGCGAAGAAGGCGAAGGCGAAGAAGGTGTCCGCCGTCATCATCGACGTCCCGGCCGCGACGAGCTTCTTCAAAGACCCGGGCCCGCGGCTCTACAAGGAGCTGGGGCTCGACCTGGAGCTCATCCCCGTGCCGCCGGGGACGGCCGACATGACGCCGCAGATGCAGCGGCTCGTGTCGGGCAACCCCAAGGGAACGGTGTTCGTGGTCGGCAACGACGCGTTCTGCATCGCCGCGTTCAACGGCCTGCGCACCGCCGGCTTCAAGGGCAGTATCGCGACGATCGTGCAGTGCCTCACCGACGCCACCCGCACCGCCGTCCCGGCCGACTTCCTCGAGGGCATGCAGATCGCGTCGTTCGCGCCGATCACCAACACGAAGGACCCGTCGATCAAGCAGTACTTCGCCGTGCTCGACAAGTACGGCGGGGACGACGTGGACCGCAGCAACGCGATCGGCGCGGCGATGTTCAACGTGCTGTCCGCCTTCGACGTGGCCACCGAGGGGCTCAAGGGCGACGTCACGCCGGCGTCGATCATCGCCGCCGCCAAGGCCATGCCGTGGTCGGTCGTGCCCGGCTCCGGCGGGTTGCACTTCCGCTGCAACGGCAAGGCCGACTCCGAGAACCCGGCGGTGTGCACGACGGCCACGAACGCCGCCGCGCTCGACGCGACGGGGAAGCCGACCAAGTACACGCCGGTCAACGACGCGCCGATCCCGGACTGACGAAGGGTCTCGGGGCCCTCGCTCCTGAGCGGGGGGCGCGAGCGCCCATGACCAGGCAAGGCGGAGAGCCCCCAAATGCGGGCCGTCAACGCCGGTCCGCCGCCGTTGCTACCGTGGCGCGGAGCTCGAAGCGCGCCGTTCCCCATGGCCTGGCGCTTCGCGGCGACGAGGGAACGGTCGCAACTCGCGATGCCGGCGACGGCGATGCACCGTGGAGGTCCTCGATGACCGAGCGCACGGATGGCGATCGGACCCTGTCGAAACGACAGGGCTCCGGGAGGCCTCGCTCCACAGCTCAGGAGGAGAGCTGATGCAGGACTACAAGTTCAGTCGACCCCTCGAGCGCTGCGTGATGCGCATGACGGCCGACGGACTCGACGACGACGAGATCGGGCGACGGCTGAGACGCAGCTCGGCCCATGTCCAGCGGGTACGACATCTCGCGCACGTGCCGCGCCACCCGGCGGATCGTCGTGACCCGGCGTACGGTCTCCGCCCGATCGAACGGCGTGTGATGCGATGGCTCGATGAAGGCGCCGATCACTCCGAGGTCGCGGCACTCTTCGGTCGATCGCCATCGTCCATCGAGTTCGTCGCGCAGATGGCCGCCTACAAGCTCACCCAGTGAGCCGGTCGGTCGAGACGCTGCGGCGGCCGCACGAGAGACAGCGTGTGAACGCCGCCCGCCCGGATGGCGCTCCGCGTCCTACTGGCATGTCGTCCACACGCTCTTGGACGACCTCGTGCTGAAGCTCGAGTCCGTGGCCTTCCTGGGCACGAAGGTGGGCCACGAGGCCGTGCCACAGCTCGTCGCCACGCTCGCAGCGTAGGAGCGCGGCTCGCGGCCTCGAAGCGCGCGGCACGACCACGGGAAGACGCTTGTTCAGGTGAAGGTCGGTCGCAGCGGGAACCCGCTGATGCCGTCGGCGGTGGCGGCGGCGAGGACCTGATGGATCTCGCCGTCGTCGTGCTCGAATCCGAAGGCGGCGGCCGCCATGTACAGGCGCCAGACGCGGGCGCGGCCCTCACCGGCCTCGCGCACGGCGTCGTCCCAGCCGGCTTCGAGGTTGGCGACCCAGCGGCGGAGCGTCAGGGCGTAGTGCTCGCGCAAGCTCTCGAGGTGACGGACCTCGAACCCCGCGGCCTGCATGGCCGACACGACCGCGCCGACCTCGTGGAGCTCGCCGTCGGGAAACACGTAGCGGTCGGTGAAGTTGCGGCGCAGCGCGCGGCGCTCGAACCGCCCGTGGGTCTTGCGCCCCGCGTGCGCGGGCGCGCTGATGCCGTGGTTGAGGAAGCGGCCTCCCGGCCGGAGCAGCGCGTTGCCGCGGCGGAAGTACCGGTCGAGCTCGGCCAGGCCCACGTGCTCGAACATGCCGATCGAGCTGATCGCGTCGTACGGGCCATCGGTCACGTCGCGGAAGTCGCCGAACCGCACCTCCACTCGATCCGCGAGGCCCAGGTCGGCGACCCGTTGCCGGGCGAGCTCGGTCTGCGGGCGCGAGAGCGTCACCCCGACCGCGTGGACGCCGTGGTGCTTCGCGGCGTGGAGCAGCATGCCGCCCCACCCACAGCCCACGTCGAGGAGACGCATCCCGGGCTCGAGTGCGAGCTTTCGGCAGACGAGCTCGTACTTGTCGCTCTGGGCCTGTTCGAGCGTGGCGGTGGTGTCGGACCACACCGCGCACGAATAGGTGAGCGATGGACCGAGCACGATGCGGTAGAAGTCGTTCGAGACGTCGTAATGGTGCGCGATCGCGGCCGCGTCGCGTTGGCGCGAGTGACGACGCCCGTGGAGGCGCGCCTCCTCGGGCGGCGGGGGGATCGGCTTCAGGGCCGCTCCGCCGACGGCGCGCGTCAGCGCAAGGATCTGTCGGGGGCCCAGCCGCAGCGACTCGATCCGCCTCGTCAGCTGCATCACGTCGAAGATGTCGCCCTCGATGTCGAGATCCCCGGCGACGTACGCCCGGCCGAAGCCGAGCTCGTTCGGCGCCTGGACGATCCGCCGGAGCGCGTCCGGGGTGCGGAACACGATCGTCGTGGTCGCCTCCTCCGGGCCGAGGCGGCTGCCGTCGTAGGCCAGCATGGCGACGGGAAGGTCGGTGCCGAGCACGGCGCCGAGCCCATCGGCGACCGTCATCCGCCCGTGTCCAGCGTCATGGTGACGTCCATCGCCGCTCGCCCCGCTCGTCGGCCGCGGTCGCTCGGAACCAACCCGCAATCACGATTCAACCATCCCCGCGCGGTTCCGGCGGACGTCGCGGTCGAAGCGCTCGAAACATCTGGATGATTCCGACGCTCGCGCCGCGGCGGTGGATATCGTCGGCCGCATGGACACCCACGCGATCGACGACGAGATCAGCGCCCGGATCGAGAACCAGGTCCTCTGGCTCACGATCAACCGGCCCGACGCCGGCAACTCGATCACCCCGGGAGCTCGCAACCGCATCATCGACTACCTCCAGGACGCGAGCACCGACTTCGACGTCCGCGCGGTCGTGCTCACCGCGGCCGGCGACAAGCACTTCTGCACGGGCGCCGACCTCCGGGCCAGCGGCCTCGTGGTGCCGCCCAAGCCCGCGGGCACACCCGAGCGCATCTCCGGCGACGCGGCCCGCGCGATCCGGATGGGCGTGCAGCGGCTCACCGGCGCGATCGCCGATTGCGAGAAGCCGGTGATCGTGGCGCTGAACGGCACCGCCGCGGGTGCCGGCGCGTCGATGGTGCTGGCGGCCGACCTGGTGATCGCGGCGGACACCGCGCGCATCATCCAGGTGTTCGTGCGCCGGGGGTTGATCCCCGACGGCGGTGGCACCTACTTCCTCCCGCGCATCGTGGGACTCCAGAAGGCGAAGGAGCTGGTGTTCTTCGGCGACGACCTGACCGCGGCCGACGCCGAGCGCATCGGGCTCGTGAACACGGTCGTGCCGCCCGGCGAGCTCGAGGCCACGGCGCGCGCGTGGGCCGAGCGGCTCGCGCAGGGCCCCACGAAGACGATCGGGTTCGCGAAGCGTCTGCTCAACCGCTCCCTCGACCACGACCGCACGACGATCTTCGAGGAGGAGTCCATGCTCGTGGAGCTCGTCACCAACACCGAGGACTCCGCCGAGGGTGTGGCCAGCTTCATCGAGCGCCGCCCCACCGCGTTCCGGGGGTGGTGAGCTCCGTGACCGTGCTCGACGCCGGACTGGTGGGGCGCAACCGGGAGCTCCTCGTCGCGTTCTACACGAAGGCGATGGGCTTCGCGCTCGCGCAGGAGCTCCGGGTCGACGGCTTCGGCGCGGTGCTGCGGTTCCGCCGCGGCGACGCGCGACTGAAGCTCTTCTTCCCGCTCACCGAGGTCGACGCGGGGGTGGACGCGGACCCGTGGTACCGGCCCGGGGGCTGGCGCTACGCCGCGCTCACGCTCGACACGCCGGAGGAGCTGCACGCGCTCGTCGCCGCGGTGGCGGACGCGGGCGGCCGGGTCGTCCTCGCACCGACGGTGCACCGGCCCGGCGCGGAGACCGCCGTCGTTGCCGACCCGGAGGGCAACCACTGGGAGCTCCTCTGGGAGGGGTGAGCCCTCAGCGCACCCCGACGGCCTGCAGGCTCGTGGCGCGTGCCCAGGAGTAGTCGGCCTTCCCGCTGGGGTGGCGCTGCACGCGGTCGACGAACACGAACGCCCGCGGCGCCTTGTAGCGCGCCAGGTGATCGGCACACCACTCCCGCAGCGCCTCCGGCTGCGGTTCGGCCGCGGGTGCGAGCTGCACGATCGCGGTGACCTCGTGGCCGAAGCGCTCGCTGGGGCGACCGATCACGAGCACGTCGACGACGTCGGCGTGGCGCTTCAGCACCTCCTCGACCTCTTCGACGAACACCTTCTCGCCACCCGTGTTCACCACGAGCGAGTCGCGGCCGAGGAGCTCGACCTGGCCGTCGTCGGTGAACCGGGCCCGGTCACCCGGGACGGCCACCCGCACGCCGTCGACGATCGGGAACGTCGCCTCCGTCGCCACCTCGTCGTCGAGGTAGCCGAGCGGGACGCGGCTGCACCGCGCCATCCAGCCGATCTCCTCGGACCCGGGTTCGAGGAAGTGCGTGCGGTCGGCGCTCAGCAGCCGCGCCGAAGGGCCGAGCGGGAAGCGCTGCGTGTCGGGTCCGTCCGCGCTCGCGATCCCCGAGGTCATCGCCCCGATCTCCGACGCGCCGTACCCGTCGCGGATGGTGACGTTCGGGATCAGCTCCATCAGCGCCCGCTTCGCTTCGGGGCTGGTGGGCGCGCCGCCCGTGCCGATCGCGGCCAGGGCGGACAGGTCGTACCCGGTGCGGCGCAGCTCGTCGATCATGGGCCGCGCGTACGCGTCGCCGACGATCGTCATCATGTTCACGTGCTCACGGGCGGCGGTCTCGAGGATCGTCCGTACGTCGAACGGCTGGGTGTCGTCGTGGAGCACGACGGTCGCCCCCATGCCCGCGGCCAGGAAGGTCGTCCACTGCGCGGCGACGTGCATCAGCGGCGACGTGGGGAACCACGTGCCCGCGCCGCGCACGGCGCGTTCCCGGAGCGCGTCCTCGCCGAGGTCCTCGGCGCCGCCCATGCCGGCGACGAAGAGGTCGGCCTGGCGCCAGAGCACCGCCTTGGGATGCCCGGTGGTGCCGCCGGTGCACGCGATGTGGAGGTCGTCGGGCGAGGACCTGGGGAGCTCGTCCACGTCGCCGCCGAGCGCGAGGGCCTGCTCGTAGCCGACCGCGCCGGCGAGGCTCGGCGCGGCGGAGCCGTCGTCGATCTCCACCAGCAGGTCGAGGTCTCCGGCGATGTCGGCCAGCTTGTCGCCGAGGCCGCGCTCGGAGACCACCACCCGCGCGCCGATCCGGCGCAGGAGGTCGGCGATCTCGCCCGTGGTGTAGTGGTAGTTCACGTTGCACGGCACCACCCGCGCCTTCCAGCAGGCGAGGATCGCCTCGACGTGCTCGGGCGTGTTGTGCCCGAGCACCGCGACGCGGTCCTGCCCGCACTCCCACCGCTCGAGGCTCGCGCGGTCGCGGCAGGCACCGAGCTCGCGGCCACGGAGGAAGCGGGCCAGCGCGCGCGAGCGCGCGGCCACCTCGCCGAAGGTGCGGCGGTGGTCGCCCCACACGATCATGTCGCGCTCGGGGATCGCCGAGGCCACCACCTCGTGCACGTCGCCGAGCGACCACTCGCGCGCCATCGTGGCTCCTAGCGGCCGTGGAACTCGGGCGGCCGGCGCTGCACGTAGGCCGTGAGCGCCTCCCGGAGATCCTCGGTCCCGAGGTTCACGGTCTGGGCGAGCGCCTCGGTCTCGAGCGCCTGCACCAGGGAGCAGCTGCCCGCGTTGTCGAGCTCGCGCTTGGTCATCGACAGCGCGATCGGCGGACCGCCCGCGATCGTGTTGGCCACCGCGGCCACCGCGCCGTCGAGCTCGTCGGCGGGAACCACCGCGTTCACGAACCCGACCTCGTGGGCGCGCACACCGCTCATCATCTCCGCGGTGAAGGCGATCTCCTTCGCCTTGTGGACCCCGATGCGCTGGCGCAGCAGCCACGAGGTCCCGAAGTCGAGGCTCAGGCCCCGCTTGGCGAAGATGGCCGAGAAGCGCGCCCGGTCGGAGCACCAGATCATGTCGGCGGCCAGTGCGAGGCCGAAGCCGGCGCCCACGCACACCCCGTCGACCTTGGCGATCACCGGGACCGGGCACCCGTGCACGGCGACCACGGCGTCGCCGAGCACCCGCATCCCGTCGACGAACGTGCCGGTGCCGGACGCGCCGCCGGCACCGCCGCTGAAGTCACCGCTCCCGCCGAGATCGGCGCCCGCACAGAAGTCGCCGTCGGCGCCGGTCAGGATGACCGCGCGCGACCCGGAGTAGGCGATCTGGCGGAACACCTCGCCGAGGGTCACCCACATGATGCCGGTGCACGCGTTCTTCGCCTCGGGCCGGTCGATCGTCACCGTGGTGACGTAGCCCTCCTGCTCGACACGGACATTGGGGTGCTGCGTCAACGGCGCGACGGGTTGCGTCATTGCGGGCGTCCTCTTCTTCGGGCTATGAACGAACCGCGGACAACGTAGTCTAAATGTCTGACATCTTTTGCCAGCAGAGCCGGGGAGCGCAGCGCGGATGACCGACAGTGGGGGCACCGGGGAGTGGGACGCGACCCTCGCCGACCTGGAGCGGCGTCGCGAGATGGGCCGGGCCATGGGCGGCGAGGAGCGGCTGGCCAGGCACCGGGCCGCCGGCAAGCTCGACGCCCGCGCCCGGGTCGACCACCTGCTCGACCCGGGCTCGTTCCTGGAGCTGGGCACGCTGGTCGGGGGGCCCGACCTGCCGGCCGATGCGATCGTGATGGGCTCCGGCCGCATCGACGGCCGTCCGGTGATGGTGGCGGCCGAGGACTTCACCGTGAAGGCGGGCACCATCAGCCAGGCCGCCAACTCGAAGCGCTACCGGGTCGCCGAGATCGCGGTGCTCGACCGGGTGCCGCTCGTGATGATGCTGGAGGGGGCGGGGTACCGCGCCGACGGACGCTCCCACGCGCGCACCCCCACCGATCTGCTCGCCCAGGCCCGCTGCTCCGGACGGGTGCCGCTGGTGACCGCGGTGCTGGGCGCCTCGGCCGGCCACGGCGCGCTGGTCGCGCCGATGTCGGACTTCGCGGTGATGAGCAACCACGCGTCGATCTTCACCGCGGGCCCGCCGGTGGTGCTCGAGTCGCTGGGGGAGACGGTCACGAAGGAAGACCTCGGCGGCCCGTCGGTCGCGGTCGCGAGCGGCCTGATCCACAACGCGGCCGCCGACGACGGCGCCGCGCTCGACCTGGTGCGGGCGTACCTGGCCTACTTCCCGTCGTCGGCGTGGTCGTACCCGGCCGCCGACCTCGACGGCGACGACGTGGGGCCGCGGCTGGTCCCCGAGATGCTCGACATCGTGCCCCGCAACGGCCGGAAGGTCTACGAGATCCGTGACGTGATCGACGTCGTGTTCGACGAGTCCTCGTGCTTCGAGGTGCAGCCCGAGTTCGGGAAGTCCGTGGTGTGCACGCTGGCCCGCCTCGGCGGCCATCCGGTCGCGGTGATCGCCAACCAGCCGCGCGTCCTCGCCGGCTCGATCGACGTCGACGGCGCCGACAAGGCCGCGCACTTCATCACGGTCGCCGACTCCTTCCACCTCCCGTTGGTGTTCCTCGCCGACAACCCCGGGGTGATGCCGGGCAGCGTGTCGGAGCGGCGGGGCATCCTGCGCAGTGGCGCGCGGATGTACGCGGCGCAGACGGTGGCCACGTCCCCGAAGTTCGAGGTCACGTTGCGCAAGGCCTACGGCTTCGGGTCGATGGTGATGGGCATGATCGGCTTCGACGGCCAGTCGTCGGTGTTCGCGTTCCCCGGGGCCACGATGGGGGCCATGGGCGCGGCCGCGATGAGCCGGGCCACCGGGGCCGACGTCGACGAGGCCGAGCGGCTGCGCACGGCCGAGCTCGAGGCGTCGTACCGGTCCGCGAGCTCCCTCGGGTTCGACGAGCTGATCGACCCGCGCGAGATCCGCAACGTGCTGCTCCACTCGCTCGAGCGGGCGCTCTTCCGGCGTCAGTCGCCGGCCGAACCCGTGGCCCGGGTCGCGATCACACCGTGAGCGGGCCGTGGCGGGCGGGGAGCAGCAGCAGCTCCTCGGCCTGCTCGACCGTCGTGGCGCGGTACTCGTGCCAGCGCCGCAGCGCCCGATCGCGGCTGGACTCGCCGAGGAGCGCACCCAACCGGCTCCACTCGGGTGCGCCGAGGATGGTGAGCACCTGGCGGGGCCGCATCGCGACCCGGAACGCGCCGACGAGGTCGAGGCCGAGCCGGTCGAGCACCGGCATCAGCTGCTCCTCCACCGCGTCGAGGTAGCGCCGCGGCTCGCCGAAGGGGAGCCACAGGATCTCCTGGAGGAACACCTCGCCGCGCACGCCGCGGGCTTCCAGGTCGGCGAGGGTGGGGGAGTACGGCGCGGGGATCAGCAGCCGGTCGTAGCCGCCGCGCCGCAGGTGGAGGTTGCGGTTCCACCACTCCTCCATGGCCACGTCGCGCCGCGCGTCCTGGAACTGGCCGACGAGGTCCGCCGTCTGGCCGGCCCAGGTGTTCTCCCAGATGTTGATGCCGCAGGGCCACGCGCCCGACGTCTGGATCGACCGGAACTGCGCGAACGCCCGATGGCCGAGGCCGCGCCGGGACGGCTCGTGGTGGAGCGACAGCACGCTCGCGAGGTACGGCTCCTCGCGTCCGGGCACCGTCCGGATGATCTCGTGGAGGTAGATGTTCGGGTTCACGTGCGCAGCGCCACCGCGGGGGGCGCGACCACGAGGAAGCCGTCGATGTCGGCCAGCCACTCGCCCTGCCGGTCGGTCCACGCCTGCAGCTCGGCGTCGTCGGGCTCGGCCTCCATCAGCGCCTGCCAGTGGTCCCAGCCGCGCAGGGCCCAGAGGTTCATGCCGGTGTTGGGGAGGAGCGCGTGCTCGTACGCGCCGAGGAGCCGGAGCCCGCGCGCCTCGGCCAGGGGCAGGAGCTCGGTGTGCAGCGCGTCGTGGTACTCGGCCATGCGCCCCGGGAGCGAGCGCACGTCCTCGTGGAGGACGACCTCACCGGCGAGGTCGCCGACGGCGATCGCGGCGAGGTCGGGTGAGAACGCGGCCGGCCGCAGGAGCATGGAGTGCCCGCCGCGCCGGTACTCCAACGCCTGGTTCCAGATCTCGGCGAGGTACACGTCGCGCGCTTCCATCGGGTACTGACCGGCCTGGGCGCGGGCGAAGTGCTCCCAGTCGTCCATCTCCCACTGCACGCGCACCTCGGGCCACTCGCCGGTGCTGCCGACCGTGGCCCACACGCCGACGAGGCGCACGCCGTACTCGTGCTCGACGTGCGGCGCCCACCGCGAGCGGAGCATCTCGATCATCTTCCCGCGCGCGCCGCCCTCGATCGGGATGCGCTCGTGGATGTAGACGCAGTCGTTCATGGTCGGCATCAGTAGTGGTCGAGCAGGTCGATGGCGGCTTTCGCGCTCTGGCCCAGCATCACCTTGCCGACCGCGTCCATGTGCACGCGCCAGTGCTCCTCGGCCTCGTTGCCCTCGCCGGCCTCGATGAGCTCGATCACGCGCTCCTGGGAGCGCAGGCCGCGTCGGCGGGTGGCGAGCGAGTCGCGGCTCGTCCCGGTCTGGCTGACCGCGGTGACGGCGCGGGCGACGATCTCGTTGAGCATCTCGGCGAGGATGGCGATCGTCTGGTTCCCCGCCAGTGCGACGAGACGCTCGTGGAAGCGGGCGTTGGCCTGACCGAACGCCTCGGGGTCGTCGAGGACCTCGCGCTGCTCCTCGACGAGGGCGCGCAGCTCCTTGATCACGGCGCGGCGAGCGGTCGACGCCAGGATGCGCACCGCCGCGGGCTCGATGATGCTCCGCGCGTCGTGCACGTCGCCGAGCGTGACGTTGCGCGCCTGGAGCACGAGCGCGGCCGTGCGTGCGGTCATCCGCTCGTCGGGCTCGTGCACGATCACCCCGCCGAGGACCCCGCGCACGACGGTGATCAGGCCCTCGGCCTCCAGGATGCGCAGCGCCTCGCGCAGCGACGGACGCGAGACCCCGAACCGCTCGACGAGGTCGGGCTCGTGGCCGAGGGAGTCGCCCTCCGAGAGCTCACCCCCGACGATCAGCGCCCGGAGCTCGTCGGCGATCTGCTCCGGCTTCTCCCGGTTGCGCGTCGTCGGTCGGCCCGCCACGTTCACCTCGCTGCTCGCCTGTCGGATCTGAAAAGGTTAAGATAATTCCCGCAACGCGGCAACGTGCGGATCGCAGGCGTGCATCTCGGACACACCCGGGGGGATGACCCATGGAACTCGGCTTCGGTCTCATCGACGCGGACAACCACTACTACGAGACGCTCGACGCGTGCACCCGGCACCTGGAGAAGGACCTCCGTCGCCGCGGCGTCCAGGTCGTCGAGCAGGGTTCGCACAAGCTCGTGCTCGCGGGGGGGCGCGTGTTCCGCTTCATCCCGAACCCGTCGTTCGATCCGATCATCGTGCCCGGGTGCCTCGACCCGATGTTCCGCGGCCAGATCCCCGAGGGCGTCGACCCCCGATCGCTGATGCAGGTCGAGCCCCTGCGGCCCGAGTACCAGGACCGTGCCGCCCGGCTCGCCGTGATGGACGAGCAAGGCCTCGAGCGGGTGATCATGTTCCCCACGCTCGCGTGCGGGATCGAGCAGGCGCTGCGCGACGACATCGAGGCGACGATGGCCACGCTGCGGGCCTTCAACCGCTGGCTCGAGGAGGACTGGGGCTTCGACCACCAGGGCCGCATCCTCTCGGCGCCGATGCTGTCGCTCGCCGCGCCCTCCGGTGCGCTCGTGGAGCTGGACTCCCTGCTCGAGCGCGGCGCGCGCGTCGTGCACATCCGGCCGGCGCCGGTCCCGACGGCCAACGGCGGCGGCCGGTCGCTGGGGGACCCGCTCCACGACCCGGTGTGGGCGCGCCTCGCCGAGGCCGGCGTGCCGGTGGCGTTCCACCTCGGCGACAGCGGGTACGACCTGTTCGCGGCGGCCTGGGGCGGCAAGCCGTACTTCGAGCCGTTCCGACCCGTCGACCCGCTCTCGAAGCTCGTGGTGTCCGACCGGGCGATCCACGACACGATCGGGTCGCTCGTCGCCCACGGCGTGTTCGGTCGGCATCCGGCGCTGCGGGTGGCCAGCATCGAGAACGGCTCGGAATGGGTGCACCTGCTGGCGAAGCGGCTGCGCAAGCAGGCGAACCAGACGCCCTGGGCGTTCGCCGAGGACCCGCTCGACACGATCCGTCGCCACGTCTGGGTCGCGCCGTACTTCGAGGAGGACGTGCGCAAGCTCGCCGACACGATCGGGCTGGATCGGGTGCTCTTCGGCTCCGACTGGCCCCACGGCGAGGGCCTCGCCCAGCCGACGGACTTCGTGAAGGAGCTGCACGCGTTCTCCGACGACGAGGTGCGGCGGATCATGCGCGACAACTGCCTCGAGCTGCTCGGGGAGCAGGCCTGATGGCGGCCGGCCCCGAAGCGCCCGGGTCGGCCGACGGAGAGGTTCGCGAAGCGGTCGTCGCCTGGCTCGACGCCCACTGGGACCCCGACTGCTCGGTGCGGGAGTGGTGGGCGCGGGTCGCTGCCGCGGGGTGGAGTGCGCCGCACTTCCCCGTCGAGTGGGGCGGACGCTCCCTTCCCGCGCGGGCCTTGCGCGTCGTCCGGGAGACGTTCCAGGAGCAGGGCGCGTTGATGCCGCCCGGAGGCCTCGGGTTCCTCATGGCGGCGCCCACGATCTGCACCCACGGGACGAAGGAGCAGATCGACCGCCTGGTCCCGCCGGTGTACGACGGGACCGTCGCGTGGTGCCAGCTCTTCAGCGAGCCGGGCTCGGGCTCGGACCTCGCCGGCCTCACGACCCGCGCCGTCCGCGACGGCGACCGCTGGGTGGTCTCGGGCCAGAAGGTGTGGAGCTCGATGGCGGTGGAGGCCGACTACGGCATGCTCATCGCCCGCACCGACTTCGACGTGCCCAAGCACGCCGGCATCTCGTGGTTCGCCCTCCCGCTCGACCAGCCGGGCGTGACGATCCGGCCCCTGCGCGAGATCACCGGCCACGCGATGTTCAACGAGGTGTTCCTCGACGACGCCGTCGTCGAGCACGCGAACCTCATCGGCGGCGAGAACAACGGATGGGCCGTCACGCAGACGACCCTGCTCTTCGAGCGGACGGGCATCGGCGCGGGGGGCACCATGACGTCGTTCCCGCCGGGCGGCCCGAAGGGTGGCTTCCTCGACCTCCGCGCGGGGGACGCCGCCGCCCTGGAGCCGCCCGAGTCCAGCATGAAGGTGCTGACCGTCCCCGAGCTGTTCGAGCTCGCGCGTGAGCACGGGCGCGCCGACGATCCCCTCGTCCGTCAGTCCCTCGCCCGCCTCGTCGGCTACGCGCGGACGGGGGAGTGGACGGCGAAGCGGGCCCGCCCCGGTGCGGCCGGCGGGGGAACGCCGGCCTCGCCAACCTGGGCAAGATCGCCCAGACCCGGATCGCCAAGCTCTCGGTCGACACCGCGCTGGCCATCCTCGGCCCGGCCGGCCTGCAGTGGGCCCCCGACGGCCCGCGCGACGGGCGGTACGCGGAGGCGTTCGTGTTCTCGGCCGCGTCGTCGATCTACGGCGGTACCGACCAGATCCAACGCAACGTCATCGGGGAGCGCGTGCTCGGGCTGCCCCGTGAGCCGGAT